>DASVCO010000038.1:0-3462 GCA_036381575.1 Caryophanales bacterium | reverse complement strand
GTTGATGAAAGAATAAATCAGCCATCGGGTCCCATAAAGAAATCCGGCGACAAACATGAAGGTCAATTCGTGAAAACGACGAAACCAAAGGGTGCTTAACGCAAACATCGCAGCCTCGCTTGCCACACCCGCAAACCAGGCAACCCCCACCAGCGATTCATCTCCGCCAAGTTGGGTTATATAGATCGCGATGAAACTATCATTTGCCCGATGAGTCACCGTAATAAACATCATGAAAAATAAAAAAAGCACAAGCTTATGATTCTTCAACAACCTCCCTGCCTCCGCGAACTTCACAGGCTGTTGGCTGACTTTCACATCGGATATAAAGAAACTGAGCAAAAAAGCCGCTCCCGCATAAAACAAATACGGAAAAATAATATTCCCTACGCCAATGACCGATAGCACCTGGCCAGTGATCAAGGCCGTCGTCGAGAAACCGATGGATCCCCAGGTACGAATACTGCCGAAGGGAATCTTTTTCTGATCGGCCGTCTTTTGCGCCAAACTATCGCCCAATGCCCCAATCGGCGACATAAAACAAAAGAACACGGCACAGGCAAGCATAAACGCCGCAAAACTATTCATTTGGAATAACACGGTACTGCTCAAAATGAGACCGATCAAACAGACGATGAGAACCCGCTTCACCGTTTGATATTTGTCACTCATGTAGCCTGAAACCGGCTGGACGAGCAATGAAACAAATGGGCCGATGGCCAGCAACCATCCGATTTCTGTACCGGTCAAGCCCTCATTTTTGAAATACAACGGCAGGAAGCTAATGATAATCGTAGCCGCTGAATGAAAGAAAAACTGAAATGCCCGCAGATTCGCGACAGATCGTTTCTGCATGAATAGTGATTCCTCTCCACATTGATAGTTCTTATCACATTTCTTTTTTGATTGAATAAGATCGATTTCGGACTTTTCTCAATCTCTCATCTATGTAGCCCGTACCGAACACAACTCCGGTCACAATAAACAAGAACCCGAGTATTTGAAACCAGGCAATCTCCTCATCCAAGAACAATACCGAACCGACAAGAGAAAAGAATGGAATCAAATTGATGAATATCGCTGTCTGCCCGGCTCCCAGGCGATGAATCGCCATGTTATAAAGATTTTGTCCCAGGGCTGTCGCAAACACTGCCGATAACAAAAACACGAGCCAGACCCCAATAGAACCTTGATCCAGCTGTGTCGTTCCGGAGGGTTCAAGGAAAAGGCTGATCCCAAATAAAATCACAGCTCCCAACGTCAGCATGACAGCTGTGGCTTGCCCCGGTTGTAACGTCTTGGTGGCTTTATTAATCCAGATGAAGCTGGAGGCTTGCGAGAACATCGCCCCAAATATATAAATGGCTCCCATCGAGATACCGCCAATTCCTCCGCTCCCCTCAAGAATCACAAAACAAATCCCAGTCAGGCCGAAGAAAATGCCTATTAATCTCAAAATCGTCAGGCGATCTCCAAGAAATACCATCGCAAGGATGGAGGTCGTCAAAGGAACAAGGGCAAGAATCAGAGCAGCATTCGAAGCGGTAACCCGTTCCAACCCAACAGCGAGCAACGACTGATTGGCCACCATTCCCAACAATCCGCCTAACGCGGTATAAATCCACTCTTTTGCAGATAAAGCACGTAATTTCCTCTGAAAAATTAGAATCGCCAAAACGATAAGCCCCGCAAGTAAAATACGCAAGGATGTGATCATCACCGGCGGAAAATGCACCACCAGGATTTTAATCGCGATCACATTAAAGCCCCAGAAGAACATAACAAGAAACAACAATCCATAAGTTAATGCTTTTGACAGCGGAATCCCTTCTTTCCAGTGCCATTTGTCCATTACACCTCAGCTAATTGCGTCCGGATTTTTCACCCACTCCATACAAATCCGTGACACCGCCGGAGGCTTCATCTTAAACAACCGTCTGGCAAATAAGATGAATGTCATTGACGGCTATCATAGCACAAAGAAAGATTGAAAACCTATTCATTTGCTCCCGGGAAAACCGTTCAGGTGATCCACTATTTTTCATCCACAATCCCTTCGCTTTTGAACCGGCTGCCATTGTCGATGTAATGTTGCGCACCTTGTTTAAGCCGCTCAGTATCTTCGTCTTTCAATTTCCTGATCACTTTTGCCGGGACGCCGGCAACCAACGTTTCAGGTTCAATCATCATGCCCTGAGGAACAAGAGCGCCAGCTGCCACTAAAGCGCCTTGCCCGACTACAGCTCCATTCAGCACTGTAGCGCCCATTCCGATCAATGCTCCATCATTTACCGTACATCCATGCAGGGTGACATTATGTCCGACAATCACGTTTTCACCGACTTTCACAGGGAAACCTTCATCCACATGGACAACTGTTCCATCTTGTACATTTGAACCTTTGCCGATTGTGATGGTATCGTTGTCTCCGCGCAAGACTGCGTTAAACCATACTGTTGTTTTCTCTTGAAGCTCAACATCCCCAATAACATGCACGCCTGGCGCTATATAGGTGCTTGAATGAACCTTTGGCCTTTTCTCACCCAATAGATATTGCATTTCCATCACCTCAAGATTCATTTTAACAGAACGAAGCCTATCAAGAAGAAAAGCGACAATTTCAATTGCCGCTTCTCCTCAACCCTATTGATTCGATTATAATGAAACAGATTTTCCTTTGAATTGAGGCAACCAATTACCGTGAGCTTCAATTAAATCATCACAAAGAGCCACTGTATCATCAATCGACAACTCAGCCGAAGTATGAGGATCCAGGAACGCCGACTGGTAAAGCTTTTCTCGATCTCCGGAAACCGCCGCTTCAATAGACAGTAATTGCGGATTAATATTGGTTCGGTTCAAAGCCGCCAGTTGTTCTGGTAAATCACCAACGTAAGTAGGTGTCACACCATTGCGATCAACAAGGCACGGGACCTCCACAACAGCCTTTTCAGGCAGATTACTTATGAGCCTCCCCGTATTCAGAACGTTCCCGCCAATTTTATACGGATTCCCGGTTTCCATGGCTTCTACAATATAAGACCCGTATTCGTTGGATCTTTCATGTGATAAATCCTGGTTATTCACGACCTCGTCTCTCATCTTGTTCCAATCGTCAATTTGGTTGACACAGCGGCGCGGGTATTCATCCAACGGGATGTTATAGCGATCAATGAGGTCAGGGTATTGGCTCTTAATAAAATACGGCAAATATTCCGCGTTATGTTCGGAAGACTCCGTGACATAATAACCAAAGCGAAACATCATCTCGAAGCGCACCATGTCATCATGTTTTTCTTTTTGTTTTTCCCTGGCACGTTTTTTGATTTCAGGATACAGGTCCTGCCCATCTCTTGTAATCTCCAATAACCACGCCATGTGGTTAATACCCGCGATTTTCTGTTGAAGGTTATCCGTTCTCATTCCCAATGATTCCAGTAAATGATCCGCACAAACCTGGAC
>DASVCO010000037.1:0-2259 GCA_036381575.1 Caryophanales bacterium | reverse complement strand
AAAAGGTTGATGATAATGGATAGGAAAAATGTGATTCTTTTCACAGACGGGGACAAGTATGCGTTAAAAGCTGTCGAACATACCGCTGAGGAGATTGGCGGACGTTGTATTTCGCAGTCGTCCGGAAATCCAACTCCACTTTCAGGCAAGGAGATCGTCGAGTTGATCAAAGAAACGCCGCATGATCCGGTTTTCGTGATGGTGGATGATTGCGGTTATCGCGGTGAAGGACCCGGGGAAAAGGCCATGCGCTATATTGCGGGCAATCCCGAAGTCAACGTTCTTGGTGCCATAGCGGTTGCGTCGAACACGGATTTCAAGGAATGGACAAGAGTGGATGTAAGTGTTGACCGTAGCGGAGAATTGACTGAACATGGGGTAGATAAACACGGGGTCGCCGACATTGAGATCGGCCGTATGGATGGAGATACCGTCTACGTATTAGATGAGCTTGATTTACCCGTTGTCATCGGTGTTGGGGATATTGGGAAAATGGACAATCAGGATACTGTTGAAAAAGGCTGCCCTATTACAAGACAGGCTGTAGACCTGGTTTTGGAAAGGAGCGGATACAACAAATAACATGGATTCCGCCCGTGATGGAAACGGGCGGTTTTGGCATTTTTTTCTTCATTCTGTTCTTTCAGCCTCAATAACGTCATCTAAAGATATCCATGATGTTTCGCCGGAATCGTCAATCATTTGGAACGCGCGTTTCACCGGGTCCGGTTTTTTTATGAAACCTGTAACTTGATGTAAGTGGTGATTTTTGTGGCAGGTCACCCTGACTTTTTGATTTTCTGCCACGGCTTCGGCTAATAAACGGTTCATTTCTTCCTTTTTTTGTTCATCGAGTTGAGGTTTTGCTATATTATCCTGTTCCTTGTACCAGTCTGACAGCCGTTCCCTATGTTCCGGCAGCATTAATGAACTCCATTTGATCGAACCTCGGTCCTGAAAGGTCATGCTTTGTGCCCTCCAATCTTTTGGCTTCTTTCCACCGTCACTCCCGCATTTGTACGGCTTTTTGCACGCAGCAGGGCGGTAGAACCATATTTGGCACGGATTTGGTCCATTGTGTATCCAAGAGAGCGTTGTTTCGATCGATCTTCAAATAGGCTCAGTTGGACGCCGTCGTCAGGCGATATATTGTTCAATGAAAGATGAAGGGAACGTATTTTACCTCCGTTGTACTGTTCTTTAAAAAGCTGCAGGCACATTTGATAGACATCAATCGTTACGTTTGTCGGTTCGTTGAAACTTCTTGAGCAGCTGAACCCGCCACCTGTTTTTTGTGAGTAGCTTATCCCGAAATGGACGGTTTTGCCGCATTGTTTCGCATTCCGGGCACGCCGGCATACTTCTTCAGCCAACTCCAGCATTACTGTGGTGATTTCTTTTCCCGAGTAAAGGCGGGGTAAAGTAATGCCGTGGCCAAATCCTTTTCGAAAATCTGGATCATAAACACCGGTTACAGGGCTCAAATCTACGCCCCATGCGTGGTTGTGAAGTTGTTCTCCAATGGCACCGTATTTCTTTTTCAGAGAGCCGACCGATGAGCGGGCCAGATCACCGAGCGTTTTGATGCCGAGATTTCCCAAATTCCGTTCCATACGCCTGCCGATTCCCCATATATTCCCGATCGGTTGAGGCCACAATTTACGGTAAATATCTTCATATTGGCATTCGGCAATGCCTTTGGCCTTGGCTTCTACATCCAGAATCACTTTTGCAAGAAATTTATTCGGCCCGATTCCGATACAGCTTGGGATACCGAACCTTTTGAAAATCGCCGCCCGAATTTTGCGTGCCACTTCCCAACGATTGCCGAACAATTTCTCCGTTCCGTCGGTACAAATCCAGAACTCATCGCTTGAATACGGATGAATGGCTTCAATCGGAACGAATTCATTCAACAATCTTCCGATCGCAACTGAAGTGTCCAGATAAAGCCCCATTCGTGCCTCGACGATCTGAATGTCCGGTCTGTTTCTTGGGATATCGTACAAGCGGCTTCCGGTTCCAATTCCATACTGCATTTTCATCATGGGTGAAGCGGCAAGCACTATGCTGCTGGGAATAGTTCGATCTCCAATCACAGCAAGGCAAACCTTCATCGGGTCAAATCCCAAATGATAGGCTTCCACCGAAGCAAAAAAAGATTTCATATCAATACATAGCACATCATGTTTGGGTAAAGCGGTATAATCGATCATGTTTTTTCTCCTTTCGCGGAGGAACGTTCGTTCTAACTCCCAG
>DASVCO010000036.1:0-2657 GCA_036381575.1 Caryophanales bacterium | reverse complement strand
GTGCCAAAATCGCTAATGCGCGTTTGAACACCATGAAGGACTTTTTTAATCATCCGCAGCTTAAGGAACGGGGGCGATGGGAAGAAATATCTTCGCCGGTCGGTCAAATCCAGGCGTTGCGGCCGCCGGTTACTGCAGAAGGCATTGACGTTGTGATGGGAGCTGTTCCTGATCTTGGTGAACACACTGAATCGATACTAGAGGAATATGGCTTTCAATCTGAACAATTGAAACAATGGCGGCTAAATGGCGTCATATAAAAAATAGAATGAAAGACTTTGAAGGTTCTTGTGATAGATGGTTTGAGTAATCAAACAAGTTATTTAAAAAGGAGGAAAAATAAATGACGGTAAAAGAAGGTTGGAACGGACGATTTTTTGAAGACTTTGAGGTTGGGGACATTTATCCTCATCCGCTCGGTAGAACAGTGACGCAAACTGATAACATTTGGTTCACCTTACTTACGCAAAACAGCAATCCCATTCATTTTGATGAGGTCTATTCAAAACAAACAGAATTTGGCCAGCCGTTAGTTGATTCTACGTTTACACTGGCTCTTGTTACCGGTCAATCAGTGACAGATCTTTCTCAACATGTGATGGCCAACCTCGGCTGGGATGAAATTCGCCTGCCCAATCCCGTTTTTGAAGGTGATACCATTTATTCTTATTCGGAAATTTTGGAAACACGTGAATCAAAGTCTCGTTCCAATGTCGGGATTGTTAAGGCCAAAACCCGCGGCTATAGCCAGGAAGGAAAAGTCGTCATTGAGTATAAACGCACCTTCATGGTTTATAAACGTGATCATGCCCCGAATCCCTCCAGAGACATTTTGGAAAAGGTTTTAAAGGAAGAAAAAGAGTAATCGATTCGACCATGCCAGAGAAAATGAAAGAATTAAAACAGAGAGGGGTTATCAGAATGGCAAACCAAGATGAACATGAGTTGATTCGTAAAAGTATCCGGTCCTTGTGCGAGAAATTCCCCGAATCATACTGGAGTGAGCTTGACGAAAGGATGGCTTATCCGGAGGAATTTATCAAGGCTTTAACTGAAGAAGGATGGTTATCCGTGCTCATCCCTGAGGAATACGGCGGCGCTGGGCTCGGTATCATGGAAGCCGGGATTATTTTGGAGGAAATTAACCGTTCAGGAGGAAATGCCGGAGCCGGGCATGCCCAAATGTACACAATGGGTGCCATACTCCGGCACGGGAACGACGAACAAAAAAAGCGATGGTTACCGGGTATCGCATCGGGAGAAAAACGGCTTCAAGCTTTCGGTATAACCGAACCAACCGCTGGAAGTGACACAACGAGCATTACAACAACAGCGGAACGCCGGGGAGATCATTACGTTGTTCACGGACAAAAAATATGGACGTCCCGGGCGGAACATTCTGACTTAATGTTGCTTTTGGCCCGAACGACTCCCAAGGATCAGGTTGACAAGAAAACAAATGGCTTGAGCCTGTTTGTTCTAGATATGAAAGATCAAGCCGACAAAATTGAAATTCGCCCGATTAATACGATGATTAACCACGCCACGACTGAGGTGTTTTTCGAAGGAGCCGAAATTCCGGTGGAGAACTTGATCGGTGAGGAAGGAAAGGGATTTAAATATGTGCTTGGCGGGATGAACGCTGAACGGATTCTGATTGCTTCGGAAAGCGTTGGGGACGGCAATTATTTTGTCGATAAGGCTGTCCAATATGCTAATGAGCGTCAAGTTTTCAACCGCCCAATCGGTCAAAATCAAGGTGTACAATTCCCGATCGCGGAAGGATACATGGAGATTCAAGCCGCCACGTTGATGCGTGACCGTGCAGCCAAGTTGTTCGACGATGGAGAAAACTGCGGGGATGAGGCCAACATGGCCAAATACCTTACGTCAGAAGCAGCATGGAAAGCTGCGAATGCAACGATGACGACTTACGGTGGCTATGGACTGGCTACGGAATATAATGTTGAGCGCAAGTTTCGGGAGGCACGCTTGTATATCGTCGCACCAATTACGAATAACCTTGTCTTGAGTTATGTAGGCCAGCATATTCTTGGACTGCCGCGTTCTTTCTAATTTGGCTTACGTACTTATGATAATTGAGGAGGTAAAACGATGGGATTAAGCGAGTTGTTGGCGCGTTATATCACCAACACGAATTATGACGATTTGCCAAGGGATGTAGTAGCGTTTACAAAGCTTTGCATTTTGGATTGGTATGGTTCCGCCTTTGCAGGTAAGGAGAAACCTCCGGTACAAGTGATCTTGCAAATGGTGGAGGAAATGGGCGGAAACCCTCAGGCCACAACGGTAACTGGAAAGAAAACATCGGCGCCCCAGGCGGCGCTCGCCAATGGAGCAGCCAGTCATGTCATTGAACTTGACGATATTCACAAAGGTTCCATAATCCATGCGGCTACCGTTGTGATCCCGGCAGCATTAGCGGTTACCGAATGGAAAGGAAAAAGCGGAAAGGAATTCATTACAGCGGTGGCCATCGGTTATGAAATCTGTTATCGGGTTGGTGAAGCCGTGTCACCTTCTCATTATTACTACTGGCACAATACAGCAACCTGCGGCACTTTCGGGGCCGTAGCTGCCGCCAGCAAATTACTCGGTTTAACAGAAGAGCAAATCATTCATGCATTGGGAAGTGC
>DASVCO010000035.1:0-4426 GCA_036381575.1 Caryophanales bacterium | reverse complement strand
ATCTACCAACTTGGATGGGAGGAACAGATTCTATTACTGTGCCTTTAGTGGATTGATTTTTTGGTTCTGTTTGCCGGAAGAATACGGTTATGAGTGATTCCCCCATATAGGTTTTTAACTTATTAAAATTATTTAAGAAGGATACATAGGCAAGGCCTTGAAGTGGCGGTTATTTCGGATATCCTTTAATCTCAAACAATTACGAAGGTGTGCTTTTATCAAACGTCAGTTAGGTATATTAATATTAGCCTTTACATTGGTTTTATCATTGTTTGGGTGTGGGAGCAGCTAAAGCAGTACCGGTTCTACTTCCGGCGACAATTCCTCTGCGAGCGGGACTAAAAATTCCGGCGCTCTAAATATCACATTAACGACGGCGGCGCATCGGGGATTTACTACCCACTTGGTGCGACGTTGGCGAAGATGTGGGATGATAAAGTAGACGGAGTGTACAAAATATTCACCTTGAACTATCTCGCCTTTCGGATGAGGTAGTTTTTTTTGAAAACTTTTTCCCGGGACTTGCGTCACAAAAAACAAAATGGTATGATAATTCTAAATTAAAATATTGAAATGGCATTTCAAATAATGAAACACAACGTTAATCTAGTTTATTTAAGGTGTAAACTGCAGAATATTCGATAAAAAATGTCGAGGAAAAATAATAAATAGGTGATTCAGCATGAATCAAAGTATCATTAACGCTCTAAATTTACTGGATCTCTTTACAGGGGATCAACATGAGCTCAGCTTGAGTGACATCCATAAGGTCACGGACATGTCAAAACCAACGGTTTATCGATTGTTGGCCTCGTTGGAGTTTTGCGGGTTTCTGATCAAGGTAAAACATTCGGATCAGGATATTCGTTATCGACTCGGACTTAAGCTGTTGGAACTCGGTAACATCGTTTCGGAACGGTTGGAATTGCGACGGGTCGCATTGCCTCACATGGAGAAATTGCGTGATGAAATCAATGAAATCGTTCATTTAGTGATCATTAACGGTGATCAGGCTACTTATATCGAAAAGGTTGAAAGCAGTCAACCTATCCGATTATACACAAGGATTGGAAGGGGCTCTCCGCTCTATATCGGATCGGGGCCGAGATTGCTTTTTGCCTATATGTCAAGGGAAACAAGAGAAAACCTCATTCAAAAAATGAAATTGTATCCGCTTACAAATAACACAATTACAGACAAAACCGAATTACGAACCGAGTTGGAAAACATTCGGCGTCAAGGGTACGCCATCAGCTACGGTGAACAAAATATGGGGACAACCGGGATTTCCTTTCCGGTCAAAGATTTTACGGGGGAAGTTGTAGCGGCCTTGACGATCAACGGCCCATCAAGTTTTTTCGAACCGGGAAGAGAATCTTTTATAAGGGAGAAATCAAAGGGTGCAGCTGACCATATCTCTCAGGATCTAGGTTACAAGAATCAAGAATGAAAAGTCTGGAGGCATGCTTGGTGTCCTATCAATCTAAAAGAGTTGCGAATATTCCTCCGTATCTGTTCGCCAAGATCAATAAGCGAAAAATGGAACTTGTCAAATCGGGTATGGATGTCATTAATTTGGGGATCGGCGATCCCGACCTTCCTACCCCCATCCCGATAGTGGATAAAATGGTGGAGGAGATGAGGGATCCAAGCAATTTTAAATACTCGAGTTACGGTGGCATTTCGGAATATAGAGAAGCTGTGGCAGACTATTACCATAAAAAATATCATGTTGAGCTTGATCCGGAAACAGAGGTTCTCACGCTTATCGGTTCCAAGGAAGGGATTGCAAATATTGTGCCGGCGGTGATTGATCCAGGAGATTACGTTCTTTCACCTGATCCCAGTTATGCCGTTTATCGAGTAGCCACACAGCTTGCCGGAGGGCGTGTCCATGATATGCCATTGACCAAAGAAAATCAATTTCTACCGAATTTTGCGGTGATTCCGGAAGAGGTTTTGCAACAAGCGAGACTGATGTTTCTGAACTATCCCGGAAATCCCACAGCTGCCACTGTTGACCTTGATTTTTTTCGGCGCGTCATTCAATTTGCTAAACAATACGATATTCCGGTCGCACATGATTTTGCATACAGCCGAATTACCTTTGATGATTATCAGGCGCCCAGTATTCTTCAAGTTGAAGGGGCCAAAGACGGAGCTGTGGAGTTTGGCTCACTTTCAAAAACATACAACATGACGGGTTGGCGGATCGGCTATGTTGTGGGAAATCATCAAATCATCGAAGCTTTATCGGTTGTCAAAAATAACACCGATACCAGTCAATTTCTTCCTATACAAAAGGCGGCTGCTTTTGCCTTGGCAAATGATCAGATGAGTCCGGGAATCACTGATGTTTACCAAGAACGAATGATTAAGATTGTGGATGGACTTTATACGATCGGCATTCGGGCGGAACGGCCAAAGGGGAGTTTTTTCGTCTGGGCTCAAGTCCCCGATGGGTACACCTCTTGTGAATTTGCCGAAATAATCCTTGAACGCGCAGGAGTGGTTGTAACGCCAGGATCGGCATTCGGCCCTTCAGGTGAGGGTTATTTCAGGATTTCATTAACTGTTCCTGTCGACCGGCTTCATGAAGCTGTTGAACGGATAAAAAAATATATACATTGATTTAAGTGACACACGATCCAATTTGAACGTAGAGATAAATTCGACTTAGTGCAAATACCAGGGAGGCGGTTAAGGTGCAAAAGTCCATTGATTTAAACAGTGACATGGGGGAAAGTTTCGGAGTTTACAAGCTGGGGTTTGATGATGATGTAATCCAACTCATTTCCTCAGTGAATGTTGCCTGCGGTTTTCATGCGGGCGATCCCAATGTGATGGATCATACAGTCATGATGGCAAAAAAATACGGAGTGGGTGTGGGTGTCCATCCTGGTTTTCCGGATTTGCTTGGTTTCGGGCGAAGGAATATGGATGTTTCGCGTGAAGACCTGATCAACATGGTTATTTATCAAATCGGAGCACTTGAGGTGTTTTGTCAAAAACACGGGACCCGTTTGCAACACATTAAACCTCATGGAAGTATGAACAATATGGCAGATGGCGATGAAGAATGGGCCGAAGCCCTTATCGATGCAGTACTGGCAGTCAAGCCGGATCTTCCAATGTATGTTAAACCCAATTCCCAACTTCATAAGGTTGCAAAGAAAAAAGACCTTCCGTTTGTTCAAGAATTGTTCGCCGATCGTGCCTACAATAATGATATGTCACTGGTCTCCCGCAAGCAGGAGGGAGCTGTTATCTCAGACCTAGATGAAGTGGCCAAGCGAGTAATGAAAATGGTGACGGAGAGGAAAATTACGACGGTCACCGGCGATGAAATCGAAGTTGAAGGGAAAACAATTTGTGTTCACGGAGATACTCCTACAGCTTTGGATATGATTAAGGCCATCCGAGAGAAGTTGAAATCCATCGGTTTGGAAGTCGCGTCCCCGTTTGTGTAAGACAGATTATTAGTGGATTATTAGACCATGATTCGACCTGCATAGGGCGAAATTGACCGTGATTTTTTGGGAGCCTTTTGAAAAAGTTGAATGACAAAGTCGAGGAGAGATAGCACATGTCGACCATTCGTGTTGGAGTTGATATTGGTGGGACGTTCACAGATATCGTATTTCTTGATAAAACCGGGAACCGGTATTTCGGTAAAACGTTAACCACCTATCCAGATCCTTCAGCCGGTGTTCTTAAAGGGCTGGAAGAGAGTTTGGAAAAATACGGATACACCTATAGTGACATTGAAGTGATTATTCACGGTACCACACTTGTGGTCAATGCCTTGATTGAACGAAAAGGGGGCAAAACGGCTTTGATCACAACCAAAGGTTTCCGCGATCAGTTGGAAATCGGGAATGAGAGTCGTTATGACCTTTATGATCTTTTTCTGGAAAAGCCATCTCCGTTGGTCCCCCGGCATTTACGTTTTCCTGTAACGGAGAGGATTTTGGCGACCGGTGAGGTTGTGGAAGAACTGGAAGAAAGTGAAGTTGAAGAAGTGCTTTCGGAAATCCGGAATCAAGATGTGGAAGCGATAGCGGTAAGTTTATTGAACGGCTATAAAAATGCTGCTCATGAAAAAAGAATACTCGAAATCGCCAGGGAGGTTGTACCGGAAATCCGCGTTTCGTTGTCTTCTGAGGTGTCACCTGAAATTCGGGAATATGAAAGGACCTCCACAACGGTTGCAAATGTCTATGTGCAGTCGTTGGTCGAGCAGTATCTTACGAAATTGGAAAAGGATCTCAAGGATCGGGGGTTTGGCGGGCAATTCCACATGATGCTTTCTAGCGGCGGAACTTGCACGATCGAAACCGCCTGCCACTTTCCGATTCGGATTTTGGAATCGGGACCTGTCGGGGGTTCGATTGCCGGAGCTTTTTACAGCGACCTGTGTGATCTT
>DASVCO010000034.1:0-2300 GCA_036381575.1 Caryophanales bacterium | reverse complement strand
GGACGAGCTTGTGTTGCCTTTGAAAACTTCCGTCAATGATATCCCCTACCCACCTCTGTTTGAGGCGATATTTATGGTGATTACGATTGAATTAATAAGGGAAGCCGGGATCAGATTACCGACCTCGATCGGGCAAACAATTGGTATTGTCGGCGGTCTTGTTATTGGCGACGCCGTGGTTATGGCAGGTTTGATTTCGAACATTATGATTATCATCATCGCCCTTACGGCGATTTCCTCATTTGTCGTACCGTCTAACGAAATGAGTACTGCTGTACGAATCCTGACATTTCCGTTAATGTTCTCAGCAGCCACCCTCGGTTTCGTTGGAATTGTCTTCGCGCTGATGTTGCTGTTAATTCATTTATGTAAGTTGGAGTCATACGGAACTCCTTATTTTGCTCCGCTTGCCCCTTTCAAATGGAAAGATCTTAAAGATACCTTTATTCGCCTGCCACTGTGGATGATGGACCAGAGACCGAGTGATCCCCATCCGCAAAAAATGAAAAGAGAGAGAAAGTCAAGGGGATGGAAGAATGATAAAAGGTGAGAACAATATCACAACAAACCAATTATTCTTTCTGATCATCCAAACCCAAATCGGGGTCAGTATTCTGTCACTGCCCTACACCGTCTTTCTGGCCGCAAAAGGGGATGGCTGGATTTCCATGCTTTTGGCCGGTTGTCTGATCCAAATACTGATCTTGATCATCTGGTTGCTTAACCGGCGCTTTCATAATTCCACCCTGTTTACGTTTGCCGGAAAAATCACCGGAAAATGGGTCGGGGCGCTTATTTCCCTTGGCTATTTCGGCTATTTCGTACTTACAGGCAGTTTGATCCTCATTCTTTTAAGCCGAACTTTAAACGTGTGGGTACTGCCGCGAACGCCTCAATGGATTATAATCCTTTTGATGCTTGCCGCTGGCATATACATTGCAAAGGAAAATCTGCGGGTGTTTGCGAGATTCTATACATTCGTCTCTGTCTTGTTTGTCTTCTTGATTCTGTTTTTGACTTTCACGTTGAAAGACAGCCAATACCTCTATCTTTTTCCCGTTGGCCAATCAGGGATTTCAGGGATTCTGCTCGGGGTAAAGTCAGTGGTCCCTTCCATGATGGGTTTTGAAATTCTATTGATCGTCTACCCTTATGTTGAAGGAAGTGCTACCCAGAAACTAAAAGCCGCCACCTATGCCAATTTGTTTGTCACCTTGTTCTACACCTTTATCATCCTGACCTGTTTTATGTACTTCAGTCCAGCCGAAATTACACTGATTCCGGAACCGCTTCTTTATATGTTTAAAGCATTCACTTTTACCATAATTGAACGGATTGACCTCTTGTTCTTGTCGATGTGGGTGGTTGCTGTGACCACATCCTTCATGACCTATTTATATTTGGCATCCAACGGGGTGGCCTTTTTCCTTCACCAAAGGAATCATGCACGGGCAGTTCCAGTTGCCGCCGCCCTTATTTTCATCGTTTCCATCATACCTGGTGAAAATGAAATCGCCATCCACGCTTTCAGCAATTTTCTCGGGTCCCTCAGTATAATATTCGGAGCTGTTCTGCCACTCCTTCTATTATTGGGGGCATATTTGTTCCGAATAAGAGAAAGGAGAGTTCAAGAGTGAAAGTGATCGCCTGGCCTGTTATGCTCGGCCTTCTCATTCTTCTCAGCGGTTGCTGGGACCAACGTTTGTTTAAAGATGTGAAGCTGGTTTTGGGAGCGAGCTTTGATCTCACGGAGGACGGGAAATTGCTTACAACCGTGTCGATTCCCAATATCTCGAAAACCAGTCAGGGGCCCGGGAAGGAAAACCTTCAAATTATATCGGCTAAAGCGAATACCCCAAGACAATCAAGGAGAAAGATCAACCATAAAATATCAAAAAACTTCGATGCCTCCAAATTAAGGGTGCTCTTACTCGGGAAAAAGCTTGCCAAGCAAGAAGTTTATCCGCTTCTGGATGTTTTTTACCGTGACCCGACAAGTGCTTTGAACGCCAAATTAGCTGTGGTAAACGGCAAAGCGAAAAGTGCTCTGGATCTAAAGCTAAACGGCGAAACAAAGGTGAGCACCTATCTTGCCAATCTCTTGGATAGTGCCCGAAACACAACTTTGGTCGGCGAAAATGAGAACATTCAAGGAATATGTGGGAAAATGCTCGATCCGGGCTCCGATATTGTTCTTCCACTCCTCCAAGTTAAAGCCCAACAAGGCTTGGTCAAGGTGTCGGGCCTTGCTCTATTTAACGGGGACAAATATACGGGATATCATCTGAATCCTGAACAAT
>DASVCO010000033.1:0-16718 GCA_036381575.1 Caryophanales bacterium | reverse complement strand
TCAAAAGATCCTGTAAAAAAACCCATCCCGGCTTCGTGAACCGATGTAACACCTTGTTTCACATAATGATCGTTTGCCAGTTTCAAAGCCTCTTTCATTTGCTCAACAGTGTAAGGAATAGAGTTCTTAACCAGGGCCAATCCGTCTTCGGTTAAGCGCCCCGTCAACTCGCCGCGTTCGTCTTTTTCAATCACACCGTGTTCCACTGTCGTTTCAACCGATATTCCGGCGGCTTCCATAGCCGCATCGTTCGCGACAGCGCTGTGCAACGAATAATGGGTAACGAAAACAGGACGGTCAATTCCCGCGAAATCAGCTTTCGTCGGATGGCGTTTCTCGGTAAAGCGAGATTCATCATAGCCCCAACCGATCACCCACTCATCGGGCGCACACATTTCAGCACGTTCTTTTATTTTATGAACCAATTCTTCAATAGACTCGACCCGGCAATCGACGTTGCGCAGGTTAAATCCGGTGGAAATCATGTGTTGGTGGGCGTCAATGAACCCCGGTAACACCGTTTTATCATTCAAATCAACAACTTGTGTCCTGCGGCCTTCATAATCCGCAACCTCACGATCACTGCCAAGCCCAATGATTTTGCCGTCGTAAATCGCTAAAGCTTCATATTCACTGGCATCATCATCCATCGAAACGACACGCCCGTTCTTCAAAATCAAATCAGCCTTCATCCTAATACCCCTTTGCGACATCGACTTGATTGATCATCGGGTCCCCATTTTCATAGTGCTTCAGATTCTGCTCGAACTTATCAATGCAACGATCCAGATACCGGACGGTTTTCGCAGATAGGTGCGGGGTGATAAAAACATTTTCCATATCCCATAAGGGATGATCTTTCGGTAGTGGATCTTCTTCAAAAACATCAAGCGCCGCCCCGCGGATTGTTCCTGCCCGCAACTCCGACATCAAAGCCTCCGTATCGACCAACGCACCGCGACCGGTATTGATTAGGTAAGCCCCCGGTTTCATCTGCTTTAACTCTTCCAGCCCGATACAATGATGGGTAGCTTCGGTGACAGGCAACAGCAACACTACAAAATCGCTCCGCTGTAAAACTTCCGACTTTTGATCCAACGTGTACATTTCGTCGAAAGGCCATCGCCCCTCACCGCTTGTGTTAACCCCGATCACCCGCATGTCGAACATTTTCGCCTTTTCAGCCACCATCGTGCCGATCGTACCGGCTCCGAACACCGCCATCGTCTTTCCGAAGGCTTCATCGACAAGATCTTCCCGATTCCACACGTTCTGCTTCTGATCCCGGATGAACCTTGCCATGTCCCTCACCACATACAGAACCATGCCCATCACGTATTCCGCCATCGGAATCCCGTGAATTCCTTTTACATTCGTCAGGCGAATGCCTCGCCGGTTCAACTCATCCAAAGGAATATGTTCGATCCCCGCCTGAAAGACCTGTATCCATTTCAAGCCCGGCATGCGATCGAGATTTTCCTTCGTCACATCGAATCCGTACGTGATCCAAATTTCCGTCTGCTCCAAATCCAACCGGCTATTTTTCAAATCACGCTCCAAATAAACCGAACGCGGCCGACTCAAATTAATTAATCTTTGAAACTGTCGATCAGAAAGTTCGTCTATCGTTACGAGAAGCATCGGCTTCACCCTTTTCTAAACCGAATCGACACCAATTTCTTTTCAAGATAATCTTCGATTCCGTGACGGCTGCCTTCTTTACCAAGGCCGCTTTCTTTCATGCCGCCGAACGGACCCTGGACCACAAATGGCAGCGGATCGTTGATCCCGACCATGCCGTATTCCAATTTCTCCATTACGCGAATCGTTCGCGACATATCCTCCGTGTACACGTAAGAAGCCAAGCCATACTGATCATGGTTAACCTCCTCAAGCAATTCCTCCTCGGAAGAAAAGCTGATAATTGGGGCTACAGGTCCGAACGTTTCCTCACTGTAAAGCTGCATATCTTTCGTCACGCCCTTCAAGACAGTCGGAGAATAATAGTTTCCATTGGCAAAATCCCCGTTCAATAAAACTTCTCCGCCCGTCAGGACCTCAGCGCCCCGCCGAGCAGCATCCTCAACGTGCCGGGCGACCTTCTCCAATCCCGCCCGATTCACGAGCGGCCCGACAACCGTATCATCATCCATCCCATTGCCGACCTTGACTCCTTTTACCTTCTCAACAAGTTTTTCAGAGAACTCATCGACGATACTTTCATGAACATAGATTCGATTCGTCGCCGTACACATTTCCCCGGAACAGCGAAATTTCGTCTTCAACAAATCTTCAGCCGCCAGATCGAGGTCGGCATCCTCAAATACCACAAACGGCGCATGCCCGCCTAGTTCCATCGAAATCCGCTTCACCGTTTCCGCCGCCCCGGCGTACAATTTCTTGCCAACTTCCGTCGAACCGGTAAATGTGATTTTCCGGATATCAGAACTGTCCATGAACGCTTCAGAAACCATTTCCGCTGGCGCGACGACAAGGTTGACGACACCAGCCGGCAACCCGACCCGCTCAAACAACTTCATCATTTCAATCGCTGATTGCGGCGTCTCCGGTGCTGGCTTCACGACCGCTGTACATCCGACTGCCAACGCCGGAGCCAACTTCCGCGCCATCATCGCAATCGGATAATTCCACGGTGTAATCGCACCCACAACCCCTACAGGTTGGCGGATGATCATCAATCTTTTATCGCTTGCGCTGTGCGGCACGGTTTCACCGTAAACACGTCTCGCCTCCTCGGCAAACCAGCGGAAATAATCGATCGCCATGTTGATTTCACTTCGTGAATCCCGGATCGGTTTCCCCATTTCCGTCGTAATCACTTTCGCCAGCCGTTCTTTTTCCTCTTTCAGCAATCCGACAACCTCAAGCAGTAAATCCGCACGCTGCAAGGCAGGCAGGTCAGCCCAAGGCCCAAAGGCGCCAACCGCCGCCTCGATCGCCTGATCCACTTCAGAGCGGCTGCCCATATGTACCTCATAAACCACCTTGCCTGTGGCCGGGTTCATCACTTCCAACTTCTCATCAGTCGTAATCCATTCCCCGTTTATAAACATTTCGCAACCCTCCCGCTGTACTTTCTAAATCATATGCCATTGACAGCGCTTTCAATAAGTGGTTTTCCTTGCAAGTCATCATTTGTCCAACCGGTAGGACCAGTTAATTTCATTATAGTAAGAATTCTGTACAAAAACAACACCATTTTGAAAAATCACCGTTTTACCCTAAGCGAATTACTATAAAAAAGGAATTCACCCTGCAAGTCTTGGGTTTAACGTTAACAAGTCAGGCAAAAAAGCAATGTAAATCTTACCGAATTCGGGATGGGCCCAGCAACTCCATACGGTTGCTCAGTAGAATTAATGCTCTATTCATTAGGACTGTTGATTGTTTTTCTATTTTCCTTGATTCTCCCAATTTCTACACCTTGTGCCCACTTATATAACAAGGCCGATGTTGCTATAAATAACAAACAAGATAGGAACATTCCACGATATCCTATCCATTGAGCAACAAGCCCAAGGAAAAAAGAACCTGCCCCAATCCCAATATCCAACGCCATGTAAAAAGTAGCGGTGGCAGCGCCTCGCCTATTTTCCGACACTGCATTTATAACCATCGCCTGAACGGATGGTTGGATACTTCCGAACCCTAAACCAATCAATATGGCCGCCGTATAAAACAAAGGCGCTCCTGAAGCTAAAACGAGGAACACTAATCCAGTTGCATTCAAAATTAAACCGGGATATACAACCAGGTTTGGTCCAAATCGGTCATATATTCTTCCAGCCGAAAACCAAGCTGCCACCAATCCTATGGCGTACACAAAAAAATAGCCTCCGGCGAGGTCCGCATTACCTACTTCTGTCGCATATAGAGAAACAAATGAAACAATTCCACCTGAAACAACCGATAGACTCAGAAAGGTAATTGAAAAAGGTAACGCACGGAGTTCTATCATCTCTTTCCAATATCTGATGGAAAGATGTAAATCGCTTCTTTTTTTATTCTTTACCTCAGGATATTTGATGAATGCGGCCACTATCGTTGAAAGTATAGCTAGCCCCACACAGGTGACAAACATTGTTGAATACGACCATTGTTGGATAATCATCAATCCAAGGGCTGGGCCGACGATCATCGCCATAATTGTAAATATACCGAAATACCCCATACCTTCACCCCTCCGGGATTCGGGAATAATATCCGCAGCTACGGTTCCTGAGGCAGTGGTAGCCACACCAAACACGGCACCATGTAAAAAGCGAATCAACAAAAGAAACATGATGGTTGATGTTCCTATATAACCAACAGTAACTAATGAGAACAAAATAAGGGAAACCAACATCATTTTTCTGCGTCCTAGAACATCCAGAAGCTGTCCTGACCAGGGACGTACAATAATTGAGGAAACCGTGAACACTCCAGTAATTAGGCCTACCAAACTTTCCTTTCCATTTAACTCCTGAACTACATAGAGCGGAAGGGTCGGCATCAAAAAGTAAAAGCTGGCAAAGATAAGTAAATTCGTTAAGCCTAAAAGTATATAATCTTTAGTCCACAACGGACTCTTCATGAAAACCCAACTCCTTTAATTTTGCATTACGCTTTCAGGGAATCTTTTATAGGAAATGCTGTGACATTGATATGGTATAGTTCCGCTCCATTATTTGAATTCTTCTTGTGAAAGGAAGCTTTAAGTTTATTTAATTTTTCTTTGAATTCCGTAAATTCTTCCGGAGTCAAGGCTAAGGTGTCATAACCTTGAATGAGATTATGAGGAGTAACGTTATTTGTTTCGGTTTTTCTAAGCAGGGATTTCGACTTTTCCAATGACATCAACGCACTCTCAATTAAAACATCAGTAGCCTTCGAACTGTTTCCATTTATCACTGGAATGATCTTTTCCAGTGAAATCACCTTTGCAATAGGGCTATAAAACTTCTGAAGAATCCCGTTTTTTTCTTCCGTTCTCTCGATAACAATTAACCCAACCTTTTCGAGTTCTTTTAAATGGTATCTCATTTTTGAAGGGGGCAATTCCAACTGATCAGCCAACATTTTTCCCGTTTTTGAACTTTCGTTTAATTCCCAAAGGATTTTCACTCTAAAAGGATCACTAAGCACCTTTAATTGATTCAGATCTTCCACATAATAAATGTCTTTCACGAGTAACACAATCCTTTACATATTATTTTTTTAATACGTATTAATATAGTAATATGGAACATCTTTAAATTCAAGAATATTTTTTGAAAACAATGACACTCACACAAATCCTAATGAAAAAAATCGATTTTTATCACTGAGCTTCACTGGCGTTCACTGGACGTTACTGGCTAACACTGAGGTCACTCAGTGCTTCTGAGAGGATTTGCTGGATGAAAACGGCAGTTGTATACTGTATTTCGTCAAATGCGCATTGACCTATCCGAACGCCAAGGAGGTCTATTAATGGTTGAACAAACACAAACGAATTCGCAAAAAGACCGTCGGCTGATTGATACCGACATTCATGAACGTGCTGTTTACGAGGATTTGATTCCTTACCTGGATAATCCGTGGAAAAGATATATCACTGATTGTCATTGGCTCCAGGAGAAACACATGCCTTATACTCAACCTTCCATCGCAGGTGTGGATCGGGCGGATGCCCGGGTGCCGGACGGACGGCCTGCAGGGAGCGACCTTGCATTTATGCAAAAACAGCTGCTCGATGACATCGGGCACAATTACGGCATCTTGACAGGTGCTCTCGATCCTTCCCCATCGTCGATGCATGGTTGGTACGAGATGGCGACAGCACTCGCTACTGCTTATAACAATTGGCAGATTGAAAACTGGCTGGAGAAAGACGAGCGCCTTTACGGTTCCATTCAAATCGCGGGCCAGGATCCGCAAGAAGCCGCGCGAGAAATTGAACGAGTTGGCTCCCATCCAAAAATGGCACAGGTTCTGCTGCCGATCGACGACATTTTGTGGGGAGATCCGTATTACCATCCGATTTTTGAAGCAGCCGAACGAAATAACTTAATGATCGGGATGCACCATAACGAACCGCCGACACACTTCGGGAAATGGCCTCGTTATTTTATCGAGTGGCACACCATGATACCGACTTCACACATGATCCAGGTCAGCAACCTGATTTTCAACGGGGTGTTTGATAAATTTCCGAATCTGAAACTGATGATGATCGAAGGCGGATTTACGTACGCTCCCCATCTGATGAGAAAGATGGATCAACAGTATAAAGACCTTCGCCATGAGGTTCCGTGGGTCAAAAGAATGCCGAGCCGCATCGTCCAGGAACACATTTGTTTCACAACACAGCCCATGGAAGAAATGTCGAAAAGAGAATTCATGCAATACGTCGACCAAATGGGATCGGAGGATATGATCTGTTTTTCAACGGATTACCCGCATTGGGATTATGATTCCCCGACACGGGCGCTGCCTTCTCTTGAAGAGCCATTGCGCCAAAAAATATTTTATGAAAACGCGAATGCCTTCTATCCGAAAATACCGGATATCAAAGGAGGTAACGAATAATGAAACAAGTGGTTTGTAAAAAAACAGAACTTCAACCCGGCGAAAAAATGAGAACCAATCTGGGGCGTATTCCTGTTGTGGTATGCCGAACCCTTGATGGAGAGTTCTATGCCTTTTCAAACAGCTGCATTCACCAAGGCGCTCCGATGTCGGAAGGAGCGATATGCGGCGCCACCGCCCCCACTGATACACCGGGAGAATATCGCTATGAAAAAGAAGGCGAAATCCTTCGTTGCCCCTGGCACGGACGGGAATACGACATCAAAAATGAGGGACGCATGCTGGTCGATCCGAGCCGCCGTCTCCCAAGCTTTAAAGTGTCTATTGAAGATGACAACGTTGTGGTCTCGAAATAAAGTGACAGCAGGTGGGATATTAAATGAATCTTAAAAAAATGTATATCAACGGCGAGTGGCTGGAAGCAAAATCCGGGCACACAAGGAAGATTATCAATCCTTATAACCAGGAAACCATCGCGACTGCGGCGGAAGGAACTGAAGAAGATGCCCGTTTGGCGATAACGGCCGCAAGAGAGGCTTTTGATCGCAGCGAATGGCGTAACACGCCTGCAAGTGAACGCGGACGCCTTGTTCTCAAGGTTGGCGAGTTCATTGAGCGGGATCGGGAAGAACTCGCGGAACTGGAAACGCTCGATACCGGAAAAACCTTGACCGAGAGCCTCGCAGATATGGATGACATTGCCGGTGTATTTCGCTATTTCGCCGGGCTGGCCGATAAGGACGGCGGCGAAATCGTCGAGTCTCCGATTCCGGACAGCCAAAGCAAGATTGTCCGAGAGCCAGTCGGTGTGTGCGGCCAAATCACACCATGGAATTATCCTCTTTTGCAGGCGGCGTGGAAAATCGCCCCTGCTCTGGCCGCCGGAAATACAATCGTGATGAAGCCGAGTGAAATTACGCCCCTTACCACTGTTAAGGTAACAGAACTCATGGAGGAAGCTGGTTTTCCGGCCGGCGTTGTCAATCTTCTCCTTGGAGCCGGCTCCACTGTCGGAAACGAATTAGCGGAAAACACGGATGTCGACCTGATTTCTTTTACCGGCGGCATCGAAACCGGGAAGAAAATCATGCAAACCGCAAGCCGCAACGTGAAGAAGATTGCCCTCGAGCTTGGCGGGAAAAACCCGAACATCATCTTCGCCGACAGCGATTTTGAAACAAGTGTCGATCAGGCATTAAACGCTGTCTACTTTCACGCAGGCCAGGTTTGTTCAGCCGGAGCCCGTTTATTGGTCGAGGATTCAATTCATGATGAATTTGTGGAAGCATTGGTTGAACGGATTAAGCGAATCAAACTCGGCAACGGCTTTGACGAAGAAACCCAATCAGGACCGTTAATTTCGGCGGAACACCGCGAAAAGGTTGAAAAATATGTCGAGATCGCCCAAAATGAAGGAGCAAAACTGATTGTCGGCGGCGCACGCCCTGAAGCTCCGGAACTGCAAAACGGTTTCTTCTATTTGCCTACTCTTTTCACGGAATGCCGCTCGGATATGCGAGTTGTTCAGGAAGAAGTATTCGGACCGGTTCTGACAGTTGAAAGGTTCACTCATGAGCATGAAGCTGTCCACCTGGCCAATGATACGATTTACGGCCTTGCGGGTGCTGTCTGGACGCAAGATATCTCAAAAGCGGAAAGAGTCGCTGCCCAGCTTCGGATGGGTACCGTCTGGATTAATGACTTTCACCCCTACTTCGCACAGGCGCCCTGGGGCGGCTATAAACAATCCGGAATTGGACGTGAGCTCGGGAAGCAAGGTCTTGAAGAATACACAGAGGTTAAACATATTTATCGAAACACGAACCCGCAGCCACTAGGCTGGTTCAAGTAAAATCCTTTCTTCTCGAAGCATTGTCAAGCGGCTCGACGCCAACTGAAACCCGTAGGCTTCACCGGGCCTGATGCTTTGGCAGTTCTCGGATTCTTGTACGACATAGCGCGACAAAAATGAAGGAGTGTGACTATGCCTGAACGAAGTGTTTATGACGTAACCATTATCGGCGGCGGCCCTACCGGGTTGTTTGCCGCTTTTTATGGTGGAATGCGCCAGCTGAAAGTCAAGGTTATCGAAAGCATGCCCCAGCTCGGTGGACAGCTATCCGCCCTCTATCCCGAGAAAGAAATTTATGACGTAGCCGGTTTCCCGAAAATCAGCGGCCAACAATTGGTGAATCGCTTAAAGGAACAAGCACTCTTATTTAATCCTGAGATTGCATTAAATCAAACCGTACAAAACGTTGTGAAAAATGAGGATGGCCTTTTCAGCCTCTCAACAAATGAAGAAGTCCATTATTCCAAATCAATCCTGATTACGGCAGGTGTGGGCGCTTTTCAACCGCGGCGTTTAAAGTTGGACAATACGGAACAATACGAAGGACGGAACCTTCATTATTTCATTGATAACCTGAACCGGTTCAACGGGAAAGAGGTATTCATATGCGGCGGCGGGGATTCTGCCGTGGATTGGGCGTTAATGCTAGAGCCGATAGCAAAAACCGTTCATTTGTGCCACCGGCGCGACAAATTTCGGGCTCACGAACATAGTGTAGAAAAACTAATGAACTCAAAGGTGAATGTTTTGACACCCTTCACTCCAGCGGAAGTGATCGGAGATGAACAACAAATTCAGCACATCGTCATCCAGGAAGCAAAAGGCGATAAAAAGGAAAAACATAAGATCGATGACCTTATTGTCAATTACGGGTTCGTCTCCTCTCTTGGGCCAATCAAAGACTGGGGATTGGAAATTGAGAAAAATTCCATTGTTGTTAATCAGAAAATGGAAACCAATATTGAGGGGATTTTCGCAGCAGGTGATGTGACAACCTATGAAGGGAAGATTAAATTAATCGCCACAGGATTCGGTGAAGCCCCGACAGCAATCAGCAACGTGAAGTCCTATCTTGAACCGGGCACCAGACTACAGCCCCAACACAGTACAAGCCTGATGCCTAAGCTTGAGAAATCTTAGTTTTTTTATAAGCAAACATGAATCCACACATAGAAAGAGGTTGATTGCGTGAATCAAATGAAGCACAAAACCCATCAATTTTTCATGATTTTATTCGTTGTACCTATGCTGTTATTGACTGCATGCGCGACAAACGGAGGAAGCGACGGCGCAAGCAATGGGTCATCTGGCCATAAGCAAAAGATTGTTTTTGCCGATGCCGGATGGGACAGCCTTCGTTTCCACAACTGGGTAGCGCGAACCATTCTCCAGGCCGGATACGGCTATGAAACCAGTGTGACTCAAGGCTCTACTCCGGTAACCATTTTGGGTTTACGTAAAGGACAAATTGATGTTTACATGGAACTCTGGGTTCAAAATGTGAAAGACGTCTATCACAAAGCCGTTGAATCCGGAGATATCAAGAAAATGTCAGTCAACTATGATGATAATCACCAGGGATTTTTTGTTCCCACCTATGTCATTGAAGGAGACCCTGAACGAGGAATAAAACCGATGGCACCCGATCTGGAATCTGTCAAGGATCTTCTGAAATATCCTGACGTGTTTAACAAAGACAACTCGGGCAAACCACGCATTTACGGATCACCACTGGGCTGGGCAGTCGGTGAAATTATGAAGCAAAAGGTAAAGGCCTACGGACTGGATTCAAAGTACAAATACTTTCCCCCGGGTTCAGGCACAGCGTTGAAAACTTCATTAATCAGTGCTTACTCAAAAGGAGAACCATGGGTTGGCTATATGTGGGGACCCACCTGGATGTTGGGAAAATATGATATGACTTTACTGAAAGAACCCCCTTATGACCCGGAAATTTGGGAAAAGAACAAAGCGACTGCTTTTCCGAAAAGCCCCGTCGTTGTTGCAGTTAACAGCAACTTTGCGGACAATGCACCGGAAGTGGTTAAATTCTTGAAACAATATCAAACAAGTGCTGACCTTACCAATGAAGCACTGGTCTACATGCACAAAAATAAAGCATCAGCGGAAGAAGCCGCAAAATGGTGGATGAAAAAACATCCGGACCTCTGGAAAAAATGGCTTCCCGAAGACATTGCCCAAAAAGTGCAAAAGTCCCTTCAATAAGTTCCCGGAACCAAAAGAAGTTGATCATAAAAATGGTCAACTTCTTTAATTTAACAAAAGAAGAGCGCCGCTGGCGCCCATTATCTAACAGTCTTCATTTGTTTCGCATGTTCTCGTAAAGCATAGCGCTGGAACTTTCCGGTGCTTGTCATTGGAAACCCGTCAATCATTTGCACGGCTTCCGGCCAATGGGTTTTTCCGATTCCTTTTCCATCGAGAAACTTCGTAACATCCTCAAGTTCAAACACATCTCCGGTTTTTTTCGGCACAATGAATACCGCTGCCCGTTGGCCGAGCCTCTCATCAGGCATAGCCACAACCGCCGCCTGCCCGACGCGGGGATGTGTGTACAAAATTTCTTCGATTTCACGAGGGTCAATTTTATAACCGCCGCGATTGATTAAATCATCTTTTCGGGATACGAAAGTACAGTATCCATCTGCATCTTCACGGACAACATCATTCGAATGAAACCAGCCGTCTTCATCGAACATTTTTCTCGTATTGGCGGGCTGGCCATAATAGCCCGGAATGAAACCGGGACCCCGCACCAGCATTTCTCCTTCGCACGGTCGGCTTAAATCGTTGCCCTCTTCGTCGACAAGCCGTTCTTCCAAACCCTCAACCAGACGGCCGAAGCTCGTACTTGTCGTTTCCACGCTGTCCCCTGGTTGAGTGCAGTGCGTTACGCCAGCCTCGGTATAGCCGTAAAAAGCAATGATTCCACAATTTATACGGCGTACCAACGTATTCAAAATATCAGCAGGGCAGGTCGCTCCAGCGTAAGCCATCGTTCGAACTGAGCCAATATCCCGTTCTTCCAACCCTTCGAATCTGGCAAAATCAATCAACATCGGCGGCGCCCCGAGAAAGTAGTTGGGATGGTCGCGTTCAATCACTTCAACGGCTTTGTTAACATCCCATGCCTTAAGCAATACAACCGAAGCTCCACGATACAGCGCACCAAGAGCACCAACCCCAAGACCTGTTGCATGGGCAAGCGGAGTCACCAGCAGCCATTTGGCGTCCTGCGGAAATTGGCAGGCTTCGTTAAACTGATTCACCCAATACAAATTATTGGCATGCAATTGCAATTCTGCCTTCGGCCTTCCTGTTGTGCCGGAAGTAAACATCAGGAAGAACGGATCTGTTCCGACAGGGCGGGTTTCTTCTAATTTCCCTGCCCCTCTGTTGTCGGTTTCCGCCAACGAACGGTAACTGACGGTATTTTCATATTCCCGATCCGACAAAACCACAATATGTTCAAGCGCATCATGTTTTTCCCGCAATTCCCGGGCGGTTTGTAAATAATTCCGTTCTTTAACTTGATCAAGGACAAATATGGCTTTTGCATCCGTCAACTCCATTACATAATCCAGATCATTGATGGTGTAAGGCATGTGGCACAAAACAGGCAAAATACTTGCCTTCGCTGCTCCGATCAAGGTCACCATAAATTCACTTACGTTAGGAAATTGAACGGCGATTCTCTCCCCCGGTTGAATTCCCATATCCAGCAAGCCCAGTGCCATTCGGGTAGATCGTTCATCCAGCTCACCGTAAGTGGTAACCGTACCGTCTTCATCAATAATCGCTTCATTATCCGGTGACTTATGAGCATGTTGCTCAATGTAGTCAACGAAACTCTTTTCCTGCCATTTTCCGGACGCCAAATACTCCTCGACCCTATCTCTTGTCATCCAAACATCATCTCGTGCCAGCAAATCGTTAATGCTTTTCTGTAAACGCTGATTCATTCTCGCACCTCCCGAATAATGGATCTGCCAATTCTATGATGCATTTTTTCACTTATTTATACCATAGTCAGCCCGCCTGATACACTTAGCGTCTGGCCGGTCACATAGGAAGCTTCATCCGATGCGAAGAAACAAACTGCATTGGCGATATCTTCAGGCTCAGCCAGGCGCCGAAACGGAATAGCCCGCTCCAGAGCCGTGCCAAGCTTTGGATTGTCATCCACCACTTTTTGAAAAAGAGGGGTTTTCGCCGGACCCGGACACACAACATTAACGTTAATCCGATGTTTCGCCATTTCCCTGGCCAATGTCTTGGAAAATGCGATTATTCCGCCTTTCGTGGCTGAATACACAGCTTCACCTGTGGAACCGACCCGGCCCGCGTCAGAGCCGATGTTCACCACCTTTCCATACCCGTTTTCAATCATCAACGGAAGTACAGTTTTGCAAGTATGAATAACCCCTTTCAGGTTAATCTCAATAACTTTCTCCCAATCTTCCGGAACATTCTTCAAAAAGGGTTCAACCTTATCCCAGCCGGCGTTGTTTACCAATATGTCGATACGTTTGAACTTTTCCTGTACCTCTTCTATCATCGTTTCAACTGAAACCAGATCGGTAACATCCACCTTAACGGCCAGTGCCTCCCCGCCTCGTTCGCGAATGGTTTCCGCAGTACGGGCCGCACTTTGCCCATCAAGATCAGTAACGGCAACCTTCGCACCTTCCGAGGCCAATTTCCTCGCAATCGCCTCACCAATCCCTCTGCCGCCGCCTGTTACAAGCACCACTTTCTCTTCCAGTCTCATAATCTACCACCTCTCATTATACATCATTTTCTGAATTTACTAAAGTCTACGGGACGCTTTTCCACAAATGCGTTCCGGCCCTCCAGCGATTCATCTGTACGGTAAAACATCGCGAGCGACCCCATGGCCACCTGGTTGATCCCCTCAATATTCGCACTGTCCGCGTTAAAGGAATATTTCAGCATTTTAATGGCAGTCGGGCTTTTCTCCAGAATCTTCCCGCACCATTTATTCACTTCCTCCGTCAACTTGTCATGGGCCACAACCTTGTTGACCAGCCCCATCTCACGAGCTTCTTCCGCCGAGTATTGCTCACAGAGATACCAAATCTCCCGTGCTTTCTTCTCACCGACTACCCTCGCCAAATAAGCACTTCCAAATCCCGCATCATAACTTCCGACACGGGGCCCAGCCTGCCCGAATTTCGCCTGGTCAGATGCGATCGTCAGGTCACATATAACGTGAAGAACATGCCCCCCGCCAATCGCAAAGCCATTCACTGCCGCAATCACGGGCTTTGGAATGTTTCGGATCATCATGTGCACCGTTTCAATTTCCACGCCAATTCCATTTTCCAGACCGCCTCCCGAGCCGGAATAACCTTCGTCCCCGCGGTCTTTCTGGTCTCCCCCTGCGCAAAAAGCTTTATCTCCCGCTCCTGTCACCACAACAACTCCGATAGTGTTGTCATCCCATGCGTCCCGGAAGGCGTCAATCATCTCCCGCACAGTCAGGGGTCGGAACGCATTGTAGACCTCCGGTCGATTAATCGTAATTTTCGCTGCCCCATTATTTTTTTCATAGAGAATATCTGTGTAACTCATTCTTCATCGCTCCCTCATATTTTTCATCTTGCGTCAGGAAACTTCAGGACTCATTCCCATATATCATGTTCCGGCCGGCACAACGCAGCCTATTCAAAGCTGTCTCGCCAAGCCCTTCTCAATAAGGTTTCGAAATCTTTCCCAGCAACTCTCTCGCAATTACTATTTTTTGGGTCTGGGCCGTGCCGTCACCAATCTCTAGCCCCATTACATCACGCAGTCGTTGCTCAATCGGCATTTCTTTCGTGTAAGCATAATGCCCGTTCAGCAACAGGCACTCATGAATGGCTTTTACCGCTGTAGAAGGGCCGATCCACTTGCACATCGATGCCTCTTTTGTGTGAGGCAAGCCATGATCCCGCAGCCATAACGTCCGATAGCAAAGCCATTTCGCCATTTCCAAGCGCGTATGATGCTCCGCAATCGGGAACGACACCCCTTCAAACCCTGCCAACGCTCTGCCGAACGCCTGCCTTTCTTTTACATGGCCCATAGTTTCGTCTAAAGTTTGTTCCGCGGCACCGATACATTGAAGCGCGATCAGAATCCGGCTTAAATCGAAGCCGTTCATGACCTGATAGAAACCTTCATTTTCTTGGCCAACAAGGTTTGCTGCTGGAACCCGAACTTCATCCAAAAACACTGATCCTCTGCCGATCGGCACATTCCCCATGTCCTCATATATTTGCACTTCCATTCCGGAAACTTCCCGCGGCACCAACAAGGCACTAATCCCTCTAGCTCCCGCCCCGTTATTCGTTTTCGCGAAAACGAGGAAACCGTCCGCATCCCTTGCCAGGGAAATCCCTGATTTTTCTCCTCTCAAGACATACTCATTACCGTCCTTAACCGCTTTCGTTTGGATTCCTGAAATATCAGATCCAGCCTCCGGTTCCGTAATCGCGATGCCCAACAATGTTTTTCCTTCAGCCAGCGGTTTCAACCACTCTTCTTTCAATTCAGCAGACGCATGCCGCTGCAATATTTCTCCAATCAGGCTGTTCAGTATCACAGCGTAAGCCGCATTAAAGTCTCCACGGCCCACTTCCTCAGCGGCGATTCCTGCTGTCACGCATTCAACCCCGCTTCCTCCGTATTCCGCCTTCACTCTCAACCCTGTCAATCCCAACTCTCCCATTTCACGCCAGAGCCTGTCGGGAAACCTTTCTTCACGATCCCACTTTGTGTAGAAAGGAAGCAGCTTTTTCGCAGCAAAATTGCGCAACACACGGCGAAATTCTTCCTGTTCCTCCGTAAATGTGAAATCCAGCATAATTGATCTCTCCAGCCTCCTTTTATGTGTTGAGCTTTCGACCAATCCACCCCCTCTCATCAATGAGTTGCAATTTCCATGCCAAAATGAATTTGCGGCAATCCGGTAATTTGTCTAATTATCACCGTGAATGATTTGCAACTCTGCAAAAGCATCCGTAAAAAATGCAAAAAACAAGCACCGGATGGAATTCTCCATCGGTGCTCTCATGGCTGTAAATCATCTTGCAGCCCATATTTTTTCATTTTCCGATACAAACTGGAATAATGGATGCCCAATCGTTCCGAAGCAACCATGCGATCACCTTGGCTGACCCGCAGCGCCTGCAAAATCAATCTTTTTTCAATCCGCGCCATCTGTTCAGGCAGCGAAGCGTGCAGGTGTATTTGATCTTCTTCCGAGTCCTCCAATAACGGCAAAATGGTCGACATACGTAAAGTATCACGGTCCTCCAGCAGAACAGCCGCCTCTATCATATTTTTCAACTCGCGAACATTTCCCGGCCATTCATAAGCCAGCAGCCAATTTCTCAATGGTTCATCATAACCCATACGAGCTTTGCCAAACTCCCTGCAATACTGGTCAAGGAAGAAATCCACCAACGGCAGGATATCTTCTTTTCGTTTATGCAAAGGCGGAATCTGGATCGGAAACACGCGGAGCCGGTAATACAAATCTTCCCGAAAAAGCTTCTCCGAAATCAGCGGTTTCAACGGGCGGTTCGACCCCGCAATAATCCGTACATCCACTGTACTCAACCGTGTACCGCCAATCCGCTCAATTTCCCGTTCCTGCAATACCCGCAATAATTTTCCTTGCATTGCAAATGGCAGCTCCGAAATTTCATCGAGAAAAAGCGTTCCGCCTTCCGCTAACTCGAATTTCCCCGGTTTCCCCTCTCTGTTCGCTCCGCTGAAGGCGCCTCGCTCATAGCCAAACAATTCCGATTCAAACAGGCCATCGGGAATCGCTGAACAGTTTACCCGGACAAACGGTTTTTCCTTCCGAAGACTCAACTCATGAATGGCATGCGCAAACAGTTCCTTCCCGGTGCCGCTTTCTCCAAGAATCAACACGGTTGCGCTGGTTTTCGCCACCCGCGCAGCCAATTCCTTCGTTTCTTCCATGGCGCTGCCCGCACTGATAATATCCTCAAAACCATAGCGATTCGTATAACCGCGTGCCATCGTTTATCATCACCCGCTTACATTTTCGACAAACAGGACAATCTGGCCTCGAATCACTTCTCTTCCATTTTCTTTTGTACAAATCACCTTCTCGGTAACCCATCGCCGTTCCAGATTAATATCGACCACTTCAATCTGGGCGGTTATTGATTCCCCCACAAAGACAGGATTAGGGAAGACCAATTCTTTATTCAGCAAAAGCGCTCCCGGGCCCGGAATC
>DASVCO010000032.1:0-14355 GCA_036381575.1 Caryophanales bacterium | reverse complement strand
CCAAAGCGGCTTCGGAAACATCGTTTGAATTAGCCGGAGACCAGGGGATGATTTCTCATAATAGTAATGAAAGTTCTCCGATTCGCCTGCAAACTTCGCCGGAATCCAGGATCAGGCTTTTCTCGAACGAGGAACTGTTGGTGAAAAGTCCCCGGGAGCGATGGTTAGAACACGTCGCGAGTTGCCTGTCCGGAGACGAAAAACCGATGGAATCCACTGAGGATGCCCGGAAGGCGGTTGAAATTGCGGAAGCCGTTGTTCAATCCGCAGACAGCGGAAAACCGGTGTCGCTTAACGGAAGGGGGTATGCCGAATGAAAGTAGGGATGATCAGTTTTGCCCACATGCATGCCTTTGCCTATGCTGAGCATTTGAACGCCCATACTGATGTGGAAATCACATCTATCTGGGATGAAGACCGCGCAAGAGGGAAGGAAATGGCTGAGAAGTATCACTGTGATTTTTATTCGGATTTGCGGGAGATGCTCGGAACCGATGTCGAGGCTGTTGTGGTTTGTTCGGAAAACTCAAAGCATAAGGAACATGTCATTGCTGCGGCACAGGCGAAGAAACATATATTGTGCGAGAAACCGATTGCGACTGAAGTTCAGGATGCACAGGCCATGATTCAGACCTGCAAAGCCGAAGGGGTTATTTTACAGGTGGCTTATCCCGTTCGTTTCGCTCTCGCAATGGAAGAGACGAAGCAACTTATCCAATCCGGTACGATTGGTGATGTGGTTGCGATTAACGGTGTGAACCACGGGCAAATGCCCGGCGGCTGGTTTATTGAGAAAGAACTTTCCGGCGGCGGATCGGCTACCGACCATATTGTACATATTATGGATCTGATTCGTTGGATGTTGAATGATGAAGTCCGGAACGTTTATGCCGAACTGGATACGAGATTCTATGACATTGACGTCGAAGATTGCGGCATGGTGAGTCTTGAATTGGAGTCCGGGGTCATCGTGTCGATTGATCCAAGCTGGTCCCGTCCGAAGACATTCCCGAGATGGGGAGATGCCGAGATGAATATTACCGGCACGAAAGGCACGTTATTCGTCGATGCTTTCAGGCAAAATTCCCAGTTCTACAATGATCGGGATGATAAAATAGAAGACTTGCCCTGGGCAGATGATCCGGATGAACGTTTAATCTCGGATTTCATCCAATGTGTTCAGGAAGGAAGAGAGCCTTCTATCACTGGTGAAGATGGGTTGAGAACCCTGGAAGTGGTTAAAGCGGCCTATGAATCCAGCCAGACCGGGAAGGTTATTAAACTCAATCGGGTGATGGATTGATTTTTTGTGGAGGAGGGGACCTTGAATGAAAATCGGACTAAGTTCTTACAGTTTATCCCGGGCGATCCAAGCTGGGGACATGACCATTCTTGAGGCGATCGAATGGATTGCGGAACAGGGGGGCGAACACATTGAAATCGTCCCGATTGGTTTTGACTTTGAGGAAAATCCCGAGCTGGCTGATGACATTCGCCGTAAGGCTGAGGAAGTTGAAATTGACGTTTCCAACTACGCGATAGGCGCCAATTTCGCTATCGACAATGAAAGTGAATTTCAAGAGGAAATCGATCGGGTTAAGAAGGAAGTCGATAGGGCAAATCGGCTGGGTGTGAAATTGATGCGGCATGACATTGCCTGGCGTCCGCCGGGCGAGGATTCGGTTGAGCAATTTGAGGCGGATCTGCCCCGGTTGGTCCAAGCTTGCAGGGAAATCGCCGACTATGCTGATCAATATGGCATCACGACAAGTGTGGAGAATCATGGCTTTTACGTACAGGCAAGTGAGAGAGTACGGAGGCTTGTTTACGAAGTAGACCGAAAGAATTTCAAGACCACCCTGGACGCCGGAAACTTCATGTGTGTTGACGAAGATCCGATAGCTTCCGTCAAGAAGAATCTGCCTTATGCATCCATGGTGCATTTGAAAGACTTCTACCTGCGCCCTTCTTACCGGAATCCAGGGCAAGGGTGGATGCAGACAGCTTCAGGCAATTATTTGCGCGGGGCGATCGTCGGCCACGGGGATATCGACATGTGGGAAATGATCAGGCTCATCAAAGCCTCGGGCTATGATGGCTATGTTTCAATCGAATTTGAAGGTATGGAGGATTGCCGGTCCGGGTCCAGGATCGGGATGGATAATGTAAGAAGATTACTTGAGGAAGTGTGAGGAGGACAAACCATGGGGAAATTAAAGGTTGGCGTGATTGGTGCGGGCTCCATTTCGGATATGCACCTGCAGTCGTACGGGAAGAACCAGAAAGCGGAAGTATATGCGGTTTGTGATCTCAATGAAGAGAGGGCGAAGGAAAAAGCGCAAAAATACGGGGCCGCAAAAGTCTATGCTGATTATCAAGAGCTCCTGCAAGACAAAGAGGTCGAGGCCGTCAGCATTTGTACATGGAACAATTCCCATGCGGAGATTGCGATTGATGCTTTGAATGCAGGGAAACATGTTCTGGTCGAAAAACCGTTGAGCACTTCGGTCGAAAAGGCGGAAAAATTGGAAGAAGCCGTTCGGGCAAGCGGGAAACAGCTTCAAGTGGGGTTTGTCAGAAGATATGATCCCAATGTGAAGATGATCAAGCAGATGATTGAAGCTGGTGAATTGGGTGAAATTTATTATGCGAAAGCCTCTTATTTGCGCCGGTTAGGAAACCCGGGCGGCTGGTTCGCCGATAAGGAAAGATCCGGCGGTGGCCCGTTAATTGACATCGGGGTGCATGTGATTGATATTTGTTGGTACTTAATGGGGTCGCCCAAGGTGACGTCCATTAGTGGCAATACGTATACCCGGCTTGGCAATCGTTCCAATGTGAAAAATCTGTCTACCTATAAATCCGCCGATTACGACCCCGACAAGAATGATGTGGAGGATATGGCCAATGCGATGATCCGGTTTGAAAACGGTGCCTCGTTGCTGGTCGATGTGAGTTTTTCCCTTCATGCAAAAAAGGACGAAACCGCAGTCAAAATATACGGAGAAAAAGGCGGAGCGGAGATCGAGCCGGAATTGCTGGTCATCACGGAGAAATTTGATACGGTGCTGAATTCAACGCCTCAAGTGGACAATTTGTCCTTCGATTTTGTAAAAGGTTTTCAAAATGAGATTGATCACTTTGTATCCTGCTGTGCAGGGGAAGCAGAAACGCTCAGCCCGGTACAGGACGGCGTAGAAATGATGAAAATCCTTTGCGGGGTTTACGAATCCAGTGAAAAAGGATCGGAAATTCGGTTTGATTAAAGAGAAAGGCCTTTGGGAGCACTTTTCACGGGTGTTCCGAAGGTTTTTTAATTGGGCTGACCCAACATCAATATGATGGTGAAAAACGGAAAAGGCTAGCCCAGGCCATGGGATTTCCAAAGCCAATCAGGTGAGTCACTATAAGGGGATGAGATGGAAAAATCGTCTCCTTTCTTTTATCCTTAATTTCTTCTATACTTTATAGAAAAGGTGGGATGAGGAATGGACCACGAACACGAAGCGTCTTGTTGTGCAGCGAGCAGGCCGCACACGAATGGTAGAGTTGCAACGGTAAAAGAAGATTTGAGACATACGTCGGCTTTAACGGAAGATATGATTTACATCCCCGGCGGAAAGTTCCTGATGGGAACCAACAGCAAAGAAGGGTTTCCGGCTGACGGCGAAGGGCCGATGAGAAAGGTGAAGGTAAATCCTTTTTATATAGATTCGTCTGCAGTGACCAACACTCAATTTGCGGAGTTTGTAGAAGAAACGGGCTATCAGACGGAAGCCGAAGCCTATGGTTGGTCATTTGTTTTTCGTGATTTTTTATCGGAGGAAACATTTAAACAGGTTAAGCAAGTTGTGCAGGGAACCCCCTGGTGGTGCAGGGTGGATGGAGCATATTGGTTCCAGCCTGAAGGACCCGGCACTGCCATTGATGATAGAATGGATCACCCGGTCGTTCACATTTCGTGGAATGATGCACAGGCTTATTGCAAGTGGGCCGGAAAGCGGCTGCCAACTGAAGCGGAATGGGAGTTTGCGGCACGTGGAGGTCTTGAACAAAAAAGATATCCGTGGGGAGATGAACTGACACCGGACGGTGAACACCGTTGTAACATTTGGCAAGGGGTGTTCCCGAATAAGAATACCGAAGAAGATGGTTATGCCGGAACAGCGCCTGCCGAGTCATTCCGGCCGAACGGATACGGCCTCTACAACGTGTCAGGGAACGTGTGGGAATGGTGTTCTGACTGGTTCGCCAAAAGCATTCACCGGAGAGGCGGCCGGGAAAACCCGCAGGGAGCGGAAAGCGGAACAAGCAAGGTCATGCGCGGAGGTTCGTATTTGTGCCATGAGTCTTATTGCAATCGTTATCGTGTGGCGGCACGCAGTTCGAATACGCCTGACAGCTCGACGGGGAATCTGGGTTTCCGCTGTGTCGCAGATGCATAAGGAAGAAGGAGTGGGGTGACTGTGGAAAATAAAAAAAAAGAAAATCAACTGAAGTACGCCCAGCAACATTTGGCGAACGAACGGACTTTTCTGGCCTGGATACGTACTGCGGTAGCCATTATTGGCATAGGGTTCTTGGCGACGAGCCTTCATTTTACCACCGGTGATCCTGAAGCCCATCCGATAGGAAATCTGCTTGTGATTGTTTTGGGGTTTTCAACAGGGATTTTCGGAGTTCTGACCATTATTGCAGCAACGATCAGCTATCTGAGTAAGGAGAAACAAATCAAGGAACAGACTTTTTACTCCTCGCATAAGCACATTTACTTTTTCTCATTGTTCTTGATCTTGATCACCTTTCTGGCCCTTCTTTATGTGTCCAGGTTGCTGTAAAGATCATCTTTATAATGCACACAAGCGATTTTCCGAAAGCTCCCAAATTGATCAGATTCGGGAGTTTTTTTATGAGAAGGACGAGCGGCGGTGAATCGCCCAAGAGGGGAGCTCTACTATCCTCCGCCCGCAATGCCGGTTTATTCTGCGAAAAATTGACTGGTTAGATGAAACAATTGATCTCGCCACTTAAGCTTGCTATAGGTATGGTCGGCGCCTTCAACAGCGTGAAAAGATCCCTTTTCATAAAGACGGGCATACTTTTCCCCGAACGCAATAGGGACAGCCTCATCGTTTGTTCCGTGAATAACCAATACGGGATGTTTGTATAATTCCACGCCTTTGTATAAATTTCTGGACTTTAGGTCATCAAGGAACTTTCGCCCAAGCTCAATACCATCCAGATCGGCGTTTCCATTCGGTAATATCTCCAGGGTTTGGAAATACTCCTCGGCTTTTCGGTTCATATTTCCCGCTGGGGACCACAGGCACAGTTTCCGAATTTCCTCCGGGAACTTCCGGGCGATTTGGGCGGCTATGGCTCCCCCCATACTAAATCCGAGCACACTGATTTTTTCAGGGTCCACCCCGTCCAGATTTCGGGTGAAGTCCAGAATGGCTTCTGCCTCTTCAACTTCCCGGCTGAATGTCATTTCCGAAAATTCCCCGTCACTTTCTCCTGATCCGGAAAAGTCAAAGCGAATACAGGCCATCCCGTTAGCGTTCAGTTTCCTGGCCAGCCTTACAAACATGAATTTGTCGTCGATTTTGGAGCCGGTGAAACCGTGGAAGAGGATAACAGCTGGAAATCGCTTCTCCTTTTGAAGAGCTGGCCGGTGAATCATCCCTCGCAGGGTTTTTCCCTTTACTTCTATTTGTTCTGATTTCTCCATTCTATTTTTCTCCTCGTCTTTTTTTAAATTTATTTTTGCGGTTGTAATGAAGAAAATCACCAATTTTATTTTATAAAGAGGACAAATCCACTATTTTAGTATATAATCAAAAGAGTCAAAAATCAATTGGAGGGATAATTGTGGGGGAGGTCCATAAGTTTGACGTTGTTGTGATCGGAGGAGGAGTGGGTGGTACAATGGCCGCTCTGTCAGCAGCCAAAAGAGGGATGAAGGTTGCTTTAACTGAGGAAACAGATTGGCTTGGGGGGCAATTGACCAGCCAAGCTGTGCCGCCGGATGAACATAAATGGATTGAACAATTTGGATGCACGCAAACATATCGCGAATTCCGTGATCAGGTTCGGCGTTATTATAAGCAACATTACCCGATGAAGGAAGAGGCTGTTGAGGATCCTCATCTTAATCCGGGGAACGGTTGGGTCAGCCGTCTTTGCCATGAACCCATTGTGGCGCTGAGGATCCTGCAAGATATGCTGGCCCCGTATATACACAGTAAGAGAATCACCGTTTTTTATCATTATAAGCCAACCCGGGCGGAGGTTCGGGAGGATGTTGTTACTACTGTTGAAATAGAGAACGTTGGCACTGGTGATTGCGAAATTTTGAAGGGCCAATATTTTTTGGATGCGACCGAATGTGGCGATCTCCTTCCTCTCGCAGGGGTGGAATACGTTACTGGAGCAGAGTCATTTGAGCAGACGGGGGAGCCTCACGCCCTGCCGGCGGCTGATCCTTTGGATATTCAGCCGATTACCCATGTGTTTGCGATGGACTATATTTCAGGAGGTAACTTTACTGTTTCAAAGCCAGACAGCTATGACTTTTGGCGGCAGTATGTCCCTTCCTTTTCAAGATATCCGTTGTTTAGCTGGTTTTCAGATGATGTCGAGAATATGGATCAAATGAAACAGTTTACATTGTTTCCGGATGATAGCGGGCGTATGCCATTGTGGACGTACAGAAGGATTATTGATGCGTCTTTATTCGAAGGCAGGTTGTATGAAGGCGACATATCCTTGATCAATTGGGCACAAAATGATTATTTTCTTGGCTCGATTTATGAGGTTTCAGAGAAAGAAAGGCAAGAACATCTGGACGGGGCTCGGGAGCTTAGTTTATCAATGGTTTATTGGTTGCAAACAGAAGCGCCAAGGCCAGACGGTGGGAAAGGCTATCCGGGACTCAGGCTGCGGCCGGATGTTCTCGGCACTCAGGATGGTTTGGCAAAGGTTCCTTATATTAGAGAATCGCGGAGAATTCAATCATTATATACAGTTACCGAAGGGGATGTCAGCAAGGAACTTCGCGGAGCACAGGGAATTCGGCGTTATCAAGAAAGTATTGGTGTTGGGTGTTATCACCTGGACATCCATCATACGACTCGTTCCCATCGCAGCTTTTACATTCCAAGCTATCCATATGAAATCCCGCTTGGTGCGATTATACCGATTCGCATGAAAAATGTGCTTCCGGCAGCCAAAAACATCGGAACAACTCAAATCACCAACGGTTGTTATCGATTGCAGCCCACCGAATGGAACATAGGGGAATCGGTTGGCTTCCTTGCGGCCTATGCCATTGAAAATAAAATATTACCTTCTGAACTGCGCGGGGATCAAGGACATTTGCGGTCCTATCAACGTTTATTAGAGGAAAATGGTGTCCAATTACATTGGCCTGAGGATATGGAATGATAATCCGGGCGTTCAGAGGAAGATGTGCCCTCATCTGTTTTGGTGAAGAAATTCTCCAAAAAAATAAATAAAAATGAAAAAGTTCTTTACAAATCGTCGGACTATTAGTAATATGTAGATATGAAACCGGATTCAAAAGGGATGAAGGATTTCAAACACTATGATTCCTAAGGGAGGAAAAACCTTGTGAAACACTCAGTTCGCTCTTTATTTTTGTTGTTCTTGGTTGCAGTTTTATTAGTGTTTGCGGGTTGTTCAAGCAGTCAATCGGGTCAATCTGAACAACCGAAAGGGGGTTCGGGAGAAGAAAAGGCAGAAGGAAGCAGCACCGGGCAGACGAAAACAATTGAATTCATGACCATTGCCTTAAGCCCGACCTTTGACGATTATATTAATGGGGTTATCGACGCCTTTGAGGCGAAGCATCAAGGTGTCAAGGTCAAATGGAGTGATGAGCCATACGGCCAGATTGAACAATTGGTCCTCACAAAGGCCTCAAGTAACAGCCTGCCGGATGTCATCAATTTAAACACATTGTTCCTAAAGAAATTAGCAGGCCTCGGCGCTTTGGTTAATATGGATGAGGCTGCTGCCGATGTTAAGAGTGAGTACTTCGACGGCATCTGGAAATCGGGGAACGTGGAAGGAGCCAGCTATGCGATTCCTTGGTATGTATCAACCAGCGGGCTTTTGTATAACACAAAATTAATGGAGCAGGCTGGCATTACGGAACCGCCGAAAACATTTAAAGAAGCATGGAAGGATTCCGCGATTATCAAGGAGAAGACAGGGGCTTACGGACGGGTGTTAACACCAAGAATGCATGTTTTAATGCCTTTAAATGGCATTCCGATTGTCTCCGAGGATGCGACAAAGGTAACATTGAATACGCCTGAAGCGGTTGAGTACTGGACCTTTTTGAAAAAACAGTATGATAAAGGGCTGATTCCAAAGGGTGTCCTGTTGGGACAGACTAAAGTTCCTGAACTATATGCACAAGGGAAGGTTGCTTTCTGGTCAACCGGACCACAGTTGTTCCGCCAGGTAAAGGATCTCTCTCCCAAGGTTTACAAACAGTCCAAGGCGGCACCGGCTCTTTTTGGAGAAGCCAATGTTCAAAGTGCTTCTATAATGAATCTCGCAGTGCCAACCAGTAGCAAGAATAAAGACATTGCTGTAGAATTTGCGGAGTTCGTTACAAATGCCAAGAATCAATTGGTTTTTTGCAAAGAGGCAAACATCTTGCCTTCAATCAAAGAAGCTGCTGAATCGGATTACTTTAACAAAGGAAAGGATTCGACCGATCCGGCAGTCAAAGGAAACTATTTTGCGGCCCAGCAATTGGATAGTGCAGTGGATACCAGTATTCCAGACAAAAATGCCAGCAAGATCGCAGAAATTGTAAACAAGACATTCCAGCGTGTATTGTTCCAGGACGAACCTGTGAAAGATGCATTGGCATCAGCCGAACAAAAAATTAACAGCCTCTTGCAGGAATAATTCAGCTTTTCTTCCGCATGCAAGCCCCATTAATGGGGCTTGCATGCGGAAAACAACTCTAACTGTCATATCTGTACTTGATTAAGAGAAACCTTTGGGGAGGTGCGCCTATGTATAGACCGCGACATCCAGTTATGTTTTTGTTTGTCCCATTGCTGTTATTGCTGGTTTTCACCCTCTTGCCTGGAATTGCCGCGCTTGGTTTGAGCTTTACCGATTACAATGTATTACAGCCAGCCAAGTGGGTCGGATTTGCCAATTATATTCATGCCTTGAGCGACCCCAAATTTTGGCGGTCTTTACTGAATACGGTTTATTATTGGATTCTTGTTACACCGATTCTCGTGGTTTTTCCGATTTTCGTGGCTGTGTTGGCCAATCAGAAGGTAAAGGGCATTCGCGTCTTCCGGCTTGTCTTTTATTTCCCGGTACTAGTCTCAATTGTTGTTACGGCTATTCTGTGGAGATGGATGTTTAATGTTGACGGCATTATCAATTTTGTTTTGAGTATTTTCGGGATCAATCAGATCCAATGGTTGTCTGATCCTCACTGGGTGATTCCGAGTTTAGCGATTGTTACGATTTGGCAGGGTTTCGGTTATTATTCATTATTTTATCTTGCTGGTTTGCAGTCTATCCCGAAAGACTTGTATGAAGCGGCTGAGTTGGACGGAGCGGGATTCTTTAAAAAACAATTTCATATTACCATTCCGATGTTACGTCCGATTATTTTCTTTGTCGCTGTGATTTCAACTTTAGGGGCATTTAAGGAGTTTACCCTCATGCTGACAATGACGGACGGCGGCCCTTTGGGAGCCTCTACAACTGTGGTATTGATGGTATTTAAAGAAGCCTTTCAAAATTTGCAAATGGGATATGCGAGTGCGATTTCCTTCATTCTGTTTTTTATCATATTAATATTGACCTTGGTTAATCAGAAATTGATTGATCGGAATCCGGAAGGGTAAGGAGGAGTTAAGGTGAGCCAGGTACAAACAGGATTGTCACGTTCGAAAGTGAAAAAGTCTTACATGAAACAACGATCATTTCATACCGGAACCACTTATTTTTTTCTGCTCCTTCTTTCGTGTTTTACCATCATTCCTTTTATATGGACTGTCTCGATCTCATTTAAAGGAGTCAATGACCCTATTTTTTCAATGCCTCCGCAGATCATTCCAGGACATTTCACTCTGGAGAATTACGCTGAAGTTTGGCAGACCATCCCGATCTTTCACTATTTTTTAAATAGCGTAGTCCTGACGATCTTTGGTGTAATCCTGCCGTTAATTTTGTGTTCTGTGGCCGCCTTTCCGCTGGCAAGGATGAAATTTAAAGGGCGTAATTTTATTTTCATCCTTATTCTTTCGACGATGATGATTCCTCCTGAGGTTACGATGATTCCCGTTTATCTTATTATTTACAAACTGGGATTGATCGGTACTTTTGCAGGAGTCATTATACCGGGAGCTTTGTCCCCTTTAGGTGTATTCCTTATGCGTCAAGCTTTCTTGAACATCCCCAGGGAAATAGAAGAATCAGCCATTATAGACGGAGCCAATGTATGGCAGGTTTTTTGGAGGATCATGTTGCCCATGGTGAAACCGATGCTGGGAACACTGGCGATCTTATCCTTTATTGCAGCCTGGAATAATTTCTTGTGGCCTTTGCTGGTTTTACAGGATCAAGGTATGTATCCATTAACAGTGGGGCTTTATAAACTTCAAGGTACATTCGTGACAAATACTCGTTTGGTGGCAGCCGGGGCGTTAATTGCTCTTGCTCCCATTATCATCGTATTTATTTCATTACAAAAGTATTTTATGGAAGCTGCTTACTCGAGCTCGGTTAAAGGGTAGCCAGGCTAAAGTGTTAATCAGCACAACAAAGAAAACGCATATTGTATTATCGGTGGTGGGGAACCCAATGGAACATAGTAAACTATTTCAAACTTTAAAAGGCACCTTGATTGTGTCATGTCAGGCTTTACCTGATGAACCTCTACACGGTTCTGAAATCATGGCGAAAATGGCGGAAGCTGCTTATCTCGGAGGGGCCTCCGGAATTCGGGCGAATTCGAAAGAGGACATTGTTGCTATTAAGAAGGTTGTGGATTTACCCGTAATCGGCCTCATCAAAAAGAATTATGAGGACAGCGAGGTGTTCATTACTCCGACAGCCAGTGAGGTTGATCAGTTAATCGATACGGATGCAGAGATTGTGGCTATTGATTCGACCATAAGAAAACGGCCTCGAGGAGAACGTTTGGATGAATTGATTTCTCGAATAAAAAGAAACGGCAAGGCTGTGATGGCGGATATCTCGACGTATGATGAAGGGGTTGAGGCTGTAAAAAGGGGTGTTGATTGTTTGTCAACTACACTTTCGGGTTACACTGGCTATTCAGTTTCTCAAGAAGGCCCTGACTTTGCGCTCATAGAAAAACTGGCGGCCTTGCCCATTCCGGTATTCGCAGAAGGCAAAGTATCGACCCCTGAGCAAGCCAAGCAGGCGCTATCGGCCGGTGCGCATGCCGTTGTGGTAGGTTCGGCTATTACGCGGCCGCAATTAATTACGAAAAGCTTTGCTCATGCTATCAAAACAGGGAAGGTGATTACATGAACCGAACATTAAATTCGTCCGGAAATTTGGAAACGTTAATTCATAGTTATTATCCCTCTCTAACGAAATCCGAGCAGAAGGTAGCTGATTATGTTTTAAAGAATTTTGATCAGGTTGTCTACCACTCGGTTACTGATCTTTCCGAAGAAGCGGAGGTTGGGGAAACAACGGTCCTCAGATTCTGCCGGAAGATTGGAATGAAGGGATACCAGGAATTCAAGTTGACTCTTGCGAAGGATTTCGCAAGTAAGGAAGGGAACAAAAGATCAGAGAACTCTTCTTCCGGCTTCATTGAGGAAATTTATAATAATACAGTCGGTTCAATCCGCAGCACCTTTTCAATGATTGAACAGGATGCTTTAACGACAGCGATTGATAAGATTGATTCCGCTCAATCTGTACAATTTTTCGGTGTCGGAACATCAGGCTTAACGGCGCTGGATGCAAAGAATCGCTTTATTCGTATCGGCAAACAAGTTGACGCTGTGATTGATCCGCACATCCAGTCTATGACGGCCGCAACCTTGACAAAAGACGACGTGGCTATCGGAATCAGTGTTTCCGGAAGTACGCATGATACGGTTAACACTTTGAAAATTGCAAAGGATAACGACGCCTTCGTTATCGCTATTACCTATTACCTGAGATCGCCAATCACAAAACTGGCAGATATTGTCCTGCCCGGCGGGGAGAAAGAATCTCCTCTGGAAGGCGGTTCACTCGCTGCGAAAATGTCCCAGCTATATGTGATTGATTTGTTATGTACCGGGCTTGCCCTGAAGAACATTGATAAATCGGAGAAAATGAGAGAAAAAACGGCGCGCGCAGTTGTTAATAAGATTTACTAAGGAAGGATGACTATGAGGATTATCGGGCTTGACATTGGAGGCACCGAGTTAAAAGGCGGTGTTATAACAGGTGAAGGAGACTGCCTTGGATTTCTAAAGCTGCCAACTCCTCGGAATGAAGGAAAAAAGGGAGTTTTGAATGCTATTCAAACGCTTATTAATAGCCTGCAAGAAAAGTATGGATCGTGCGATGGAATAGGAGTGGCCACTGCGGGGCGGGTTAACATCAACACAGGGATTGTGGTTTATGCTACTGAAAATCTGCCGGATTGGGAGAATTTGAAATTGAAACAGGTTTTGGAGCAAACTTATCGTGTTCCAGTTATGGTAGACAATGATGTTAATGCCGGCCTTCTGGGTGAGCTGTGGCATCCACCGGAGCAATATGGGGATTCGGTTGTAATGCTTACGCTGGGGACAGGAGTCGGCGGGGCAGCTTTGATAGATGGAAAGGTTGTTAGAGGAAGAAACTGGAGAGGAAACGAATGGGGCCACGTTGTGTTGGTGCCCGGTGGCCATCAATGCAACTGTGGACAGAAAGGCTGTATTGAACAATACTTATCCGGCACAGCACTTCTAAGGGCAACTAATGAGCGGACAGGGGAACATTTCAAACACGGGTCCGACGTTTTTAACTCCTACTCAGAAGGAGATCCACGCGTTCGCGGAATTGTAACGGAATTTCTTGAGTCTCTGGCTATTGTGATTTCTAATATTTCGGTTATTTATGATCCTGATTCCATCATCCTGGGGGGCGGCATGATTTATTCCAAAGCGGCCTGGTGGGAGGATTTCATGAATGTGTTGGAAGACAAAGAGATTCCAAATCCGGTCTACCCCGCCCATCTCGAAAATCACGCAGGCTTGATAGGGGCAGGGAAATTGATTATAGATCGTTTGGAAGGAGTTCTTGGGAATGAAACGTAGAATCGCATTGGTGCCTGTAGATGCCCGCCCCGTAACATGTGACCTGGCCGGGCAAATTACCAGGATTGCCTCCTGGGAGGTCCTGACTCCTCCCAAAGAGAAACTTGGTTTCTTGAAAGAGCCCGGGAACATTGGCGGCATTCACCGATGGTTGGAAGAAACAGCAGATCATGTTGACGGATTTGTCCTATCGATGGATATGATCCATTATGGAGGACTCGTCCCATCACGTATTAATAATGACAGTCAGCAAGTCCTATCCAAACGGACTGAGATCCTGTCTTTGCTGAAGGAAAAGCATCCGGACAAACCGATCCTGGCTTTCAGTTCAACTATGAGAATTTCTGATTCCTATGTGAACGAAGAGGAGAAACCCTATTGGGCTGACTATGGCCGGGAGCTTTTCGCCTATTCTTTTCATTCTCATCGGTTTGAAAAAACGCAATCTTCTGATTCGAAAATAAAAATGCAGGAAGGTCTTAACCAGGTACCGGCGGATATTGTCTATGACTATCTTCATACACGCGAAAGAAATGCAGCTGTTAATTTGTCATTAATTCGTTATGTGGAATCAGGAATAGTTGACACACTGGTTTTTCCACAGGATGACACGGCCGAATACGGAATGAATATTCGTGAACAAGAGCGTCTTCATGAAGAGATATTAAAAAGAAGATTGTTTGATCAGATTTATATTTATCCGGGGGCCGATGAAGTAGCGTGTGTATTGGTTGCAAGACTTGTATATCAGTTGGAAGGCATTACTCCTCCTTCCTTCTATCCGTTCTTTAGTGGAGAGACGGGGGCATTACAGAAAGCATTGTACGAGGATCGCCCCTTAATTGAATCTGTTAAAGGCCAGGTTTATGCGTTAGGCGGATTCATTGAGAACGCACAAGATGCAGATATTCGGCTGGCAGTGAATGTTCCCGGCAGGCGACAAGGGGAAATTGCATTACGTAATCATCTGTCCGAAGTGGATACTCCCGATCGAAATATTGGGGAGTGGCTG
>DASVCO010000031.1:0-4572 GCA_036381575.1 Caryophanales bacterium | reverse complement strand
TGCTCCAGGTGGTAAATCACCCCAACAATCCGATTCATGAAATCCGTGTCGTGAGAAATTAAAATAAACGCGTTTGGATACTCCTGCAAATAAGCTGTCAGCCATTCAATATGCGCCGTATCCAGATAGTTAGTCGGCTCATCCAACAACAACACTTCGGGTCGCTCCAAAAGCAGTTTCCCGAGCAACAGCTTCGTACGCTGCCCGCCGCTCATACTGCTGACATCTGTATCCAGCCCTAGTGCTGTTAGTCCCAGGCCGTCAGCTACTTCTTCCACCTTCGCGTCCACGCTGTAAAAATCGTTCTGCTCAAGGCTGTCCTGCAATCGTCCGTATCGCTTCAGCAAAGCTTCCAATTCCTCACCGCCGGCGGATCCCATTTCTTCCGAAACCTCGATCATTTCCCGCTCGGCTTCAAACAACTCACCGAACGCTCCACGTAAATAATCGCGAATCGTTTCTCCTTCACGCAAATCAATATGCTGCTCGAGAAAGCCCTTCCGGATCCCCGGCAACCATTCGATCCGGCCTTCATCCGGAATCTGCTGCCCGGTCAAGATCCGCAACAAAGTTGATTTACCGGCGCCATTTGGCCCAACCAACCCGATATGTTCACCTTTCAACAATCTGAATGATACGTCTTTGAAAACCGTTTTATCTCCAAAACCGTGCGTTAAACTTTCCACGTTTACAATACTCATTATTTTCACCTTCCTGTTTCATGGTGCCAACCACAAGGAAGAATCAAATTCGCCCTGCGAATTTGCCCAAAGGCTTTAACTTTATTCGGGCAGGGGTTCAAGCCCCGACTAATAAAGTCAATACAAAAAGGACGGGTATAAAACATACCCCGCCCTTAAATAAATTCAATCAAATACTCCCTGGCGTATTTGCTACAGATTTTTATCGCGTTCACGCGATAAAAATCTGTAGCATCCGCCGGAGGCTTTGACATTATCCAGCCAGACCTCTGCTGGATAATGTTAAACAAACGTTTATTTAAAAGGGACCTATGGCTGTTTTACCACTGTTTCTCCTTGTAATCGGCTTATCAATCAAATTTTGGACATACTTCTCCCGTCCTAAGCCAATACAAGTTGCATTACAGTAGAAAAACCCATTGTTCCCAACACTCCTTCTCATTTTTATTGATTACACCTTACATGATCTTGATCGGAAAATCAAGCCCATTTCTTTTATAGGACTTTTGGCATGGGTACGAATAGCCTATTTTGATTCTACTAACTATCTATTAAACTTAAGAAGAAACTATATTTGAAAGGGGTTACAAAAATGGCAAAAGCAAAACTGGGCCGTTTTTCCCTCATCCTTTTGGCTGCATTGCTTTTATCGATCCCATTCAACGGATCGGCTTCCAAATCGGCGGAGGCAAGTGACGGCAGCACTGTTCAGTTAAGGCTGATGGAAACAACGGACATCCACGTCCACCTTGTCAACTATAACTATTACCAGGACAAGCCGACCAATCAATTCGGTCTGGCGATGACTGCAACACTGATTAAACAGGCACGATCTCAGGTGCAAAACAGTATGTTGATAGACAATGGCGACCTGATCCAGGGTAACCCGCTCGGCGATTATGTAGCACGTAATGGGCTTGAAGAGGGTGAAGTTCACCCGGTCTATAAAGCGATGAACCTGATGAACTATGCTGTAGGGAACTATGGCAACCATGAATTCAACTATGGCCTCGATTTTCTGAAAGAGGCTGTTGACGACGCGAATTTCCCGTATGTGAATGCAAACATTTATGTTGATGACGGGGACGACAATCCGGCGAACGACGAGAATTATTTTACACCTTACCGGATTATTCCGCGTACAGTTGTTGACGAAGACGGCAACACCCAAACCGTCGATGTCGGCGTGATTGGCTTCGTACCCCCGCAAATCATGCAGTGGGATCATGGGAATCTTGCCGGAAAGGTAATCACGAAAGACATTTATAAAACCGCGCAAAAATTTGTTCCGAAAATGATAGAGGATGGTGCAGATATCGTGGTCGCTGTACCGCACTCCGGCGTTGGACCTACTGTAATTCGGGAAAACGAGGAAAACGCAGTTTACAGCTTAACGCAAGTGGAAGGCATTGACGCTGTATTGTTCGGCCACGCTCATAAGGTATTCCCGAGCGACGATTTTGCAGGAATTGAGAATGTGAATCTTGAAAAAGGCACCATTAACGGCGTACCGTCAGTCGAAGCCGGACTGTGGGGCGACCATTTGGGCATCATCGATCTGACCCTGAAGAAAAACGGAGAAGACTGGGATGTCGTGGATTCCAGCTCCGAAGCACGGCCGATTTACGACGCGGCAACCGGAGAAGCTCTGGTAGAGCCGGATCAGGAAATCCTGAATGCCGTTAGCGATGCACACCAAGCAACTCTAGAGTATATTCGGACGCCGATCGGTGAAACGACAGCTCCGATTTACAGCTATTTCGCACTCGTCAAAGACGACCCGTCGGTCCAAATCGTTTCCGATGCACAGAAATGGTACACGAAACAAGCCGTTCAAGGAACGCAATATGAAGACTTGCCGATTCTGTCGGCGGCAGCACCTTTCAAGGCAGGCGGCCACAGCGGGGTAGAATACTACACTTACATCCCTGAAGGGACTATCGCGATTAAGGGCGTCGCAGACTTGTATGTCTATCCGAACACATTAAAAGTTGTAAAATTAAACGGTGCACAGATTCGAGAATGGCTCGAAATGTCAGCGGGACAATTTAATCAGATTGATCCGAACGCAGACGAGCCGCAAAAGTTGGTCAATCCAGAATTTCCGACTTACAATTTCGATGTCATTGATGGTGTCACCTATCAAATTGATGTAACTGAACCAAGACGCTACAATGACGTTAGCGAAGTCATCAACCCGGACGCACATCGTATTAAGAACCTACAATACAACGGGGAACCGATTGATCCTGATCAGGAGTTCCTGGTTGCGACGAACAACTACCGGGCAGGCGGAGGCGGCCACTTCCCGAACCTTGACGGAAGCCAAATTGTCCTTTCGCCGCAGATTCAAAACCGTCAGGCGATCATTCAATATATCCAGGAAAAGTCACCGATTGATCCGTCGGCTGATGGAAACTGGTCATTCGCAGCGATCGACGGCAATCCTAAGTTGACTTTCCAATCGTCACCGGATGCCCAACAATTCATCCAACCGAAAGGGAACATTTCGTATATCGGTGAAGGCACCGCAGGGTTTGCCAAATATGCGATTGATCTTTCGAAAGATGAACCTGTAACAATGTCATCACTGTCCGAACAGGTTGAAAACTACATTGAAGCTGGAGACATCGGCCACCCATTAGCAGCTCAACTAACAAACAAGTTGAGACAGACCCAGCATCAAATGGAAAAGGGCCATCAAAAGCAAGCTATGAAAAAGATGAATGGTTTCCTGAAGCATCTGAACAACAAAGCGATGGATAAATTCATCACAGCAGATGCGAAAGAAACGCTGAATGCCCAAGCTAACGAGCTGATTAACAGCTGGAAATAGGCAAAAAAAGTCCCCTGTGACGAAGTTTTACACTTCTCACAGGGGATTTTCATGTGGATCAGGGTCCGAATTGTGCCGAAATCCGAATAATTGATCTGAAACGTTGAGTAATTAATCCAAAATCTAAATTATTGAGCCAAAATCAAACTAATTGATCCAAAACGGTATTTATTTGATCCAAAGCCTCACTTGGGACTATTTTTACATCCGTTTTGTAATGGCCCGCTCCACTAATTTCCACGGAAGAAAGCTGCGCATTCTCAAGGATGCCTTCACGCCCTTCCCAATCGGATACCGAAGGTTGGGCTCCTCCATTTGGGCTATCTGTGCGACCAATCGCGCCACTTCATTCGGGTCATCCGCTGTCTCAGCAATCCGTTTCACGATTTTCATCAGCTGCTCTGTTTTTTCTTTATAAGGGGAATCGTCATCAAGACTGACGTCTTCCACACCTTTCCCCCAAATCTCAGTTTTAAATGATCCCGGCTCAACAAGAACGACACGAACCCCATACGGCGCCATTTCCAATCTTAATGTTTCACTAAACCCTTCCACTGCAAATTTGGAAGCCTGGTACGGCCCTAGGCCGGGGAGAGCTGACCTCCCGCCGATGCTGCTCATGTTGATGATCATTCCCTGCTGGCGTTCTCGCATGGACGGAACGACAGCTTTCGTAACCGCCACCAGGCCAAAAAAGTTGGTTTCAAACTGCTCCCGCCACTTTTCCATCGGCACCTCTTCGGTAAATCCACCTGCGGCGAAGCCGGCGTTATTCACCAGTACATCAATGGGACCAAGCTTTTCCGTCACCGAAGCAATGAAAGCATCCACTTCATTGCTCTCCGTCACATCTAATTTTACACACTCAATGCGATCAGCTACACCTTTTTCATCTGCCACTTCCATCAATCGGTTCTTTTTTTCCAGATTCCGCATTGAGGCCGCCACGATATATCCAGCTTCCGCAAGCGCAACGCTCGTCAATAAGCCGAATCCGCCCGAAGCGCCGGTAATGAAGGCAACCTTCCGTTTCCC
>DASVCO010000030.1:0-3214 GCA_036381575.1 Caryophanales bacterium | reverse complement strand
TTATACAGCAAGGTGTGAGGAATTCAAGACAGCCGATGGCCAAAGAAAAGCGATTGAGCAATTGAATCGTTTCGGGATCGAAGGCCTCGTTGTAATAGGAGGAGATGGTTCTTTCCGTGGAGCGGAAAAGTTGACGGAGAGAGGCTTCCCTACAATCGGCATACCGGGGACTATTGATAACGATATTGCCGGGACGGATTTTACAATTGGATTCGATACGGCTTTAAATACCGTAATTGATGCTATAGACAAGATTCGCGATACAGCCACTTCCCATGAACGTACATATGTAGTGGAGGTAATGGGACGGGATGCAGGAGATCTAGCCTTATGGTCAGGGCTCGCGGACGGTGCGGAATCGATTCTGATTCCGGAGGCTCCTTACGATATGGAACAAATTGTTGCCCGCCTTAAACGGGGTCATGGAAGAGGGAAAAAGCACAGTATCATTATTGTTGCCGAAGGGGTAGGCAGCGGAGTGGATATTGGCAAGAGGATAAAAGAAGAAACCAATTTGGAAACACGGGTAACAGTGCTTGGGCATATCCAAAGAGGCGGATCGCCGACAGGTTTTGATCGGGTTCTGGCGAGCCGTTTGGGTGCAAAGGCCGTGGAATTGTTGTTGGAAGGAAACGGAGGAAAGATGGTGGGGGTAAAAAACAATCGTTTGCATGATCCCGACCTTGAGGAAGCCCTCAGGCAAAAACATATGGTTGACAGTGACATGTACAAGTTGTCGCAGGAATTGTCAATTTAGGGGCACTGTGACTGCGTGCAGTACTCAGCTAAGCTTTACCGAATAGACGGCGTTAAGCCAACCGGAAACATAGTCTTCATCGAGTATGCTATGGGTTGGCGGTACACGGTTTGATTTGAACAATGAAGGGACTCGGCATAGTACAAATCATAATGGAGGAAGAGAAACCATGCAGAAAACTAAAATTGTGTGTACAATTGGGCCGGCGAGCGAAACATTGGAGCAGCTCGTTCGGCTAATCGACTCAGGAATGAACGTGGCGCGTTTGAATTTTTCCCACGGGGATCATGAAGAACATAAGGCACGGATCCAAAATATCCGTGAGGCCTCGAAGCAAACCGGAAAAACTGTCGCCATTCTTCTTGATACAAAAGGCCCTGAAATCCGTACAGGGAAGCTTGAAAAGGAATCTGTTGATCTTGTAGAAGGGGAAGAATTGATTCTTTCCATGAAAGAAATCACCGGAAATGAGAAGAAAATTTCCATTTCGTATACCGGTCTGGCAGATGATGTCCATAAAGGCTCGTTTATTTTGCTGGATGACGGCTTGATTGAATTGGAGGTCACAGAAGTCAGGGACGAAGAAATCGTTACGCGAATTCTGAACAACGGGACATTGAAGAGTAAAAAAGGAGTCAATGTGCCGAATGTTAGTGTGGATTTGCCTGGCATCACAGAGAAGGATGCGTCCGACATTAAATTCGGGATCGAGCAAGGAATTGATTTTATTGCGGCTTCTTTCGTTCGCCGCGCTTCTGATGTACTCGATATTCGCGAACTTTTAGAGGAATACGGCGCCGAAGATATCGATATCATTCCGAAAATCGAAAATCGTGAAGGCGTTGACAACATAACTGAGATTCTGGATGTATCCGATGGATTAATGGTTGCACGTGGTGACCTCGGTGTGGAAATTCCGAGTGAAGAAGTACCGCTTGTGCAAAAAGATTTGATCCGCAAATGTAATATCCTTGGGAAACCAGTTATTACAGCGACTCAAATGCTTGATTCAATGGAACGCAACCCACGGCCGACAAGGGCAGAGGCAAGTGACGTGGCGAATGCGATTTTCGATGGGTCAGATGCTGTGATGCTTTCAGGTGAAACCGCAGCGGGTGATTATCCTGTTGAAGCTGTTGCTACGATGCAAAAGATTGCCTGCAAGACCGAAACCGCACTGGCATATGATGATTTATTCAAAAAAACGACCAAAGAAAGCGAAGTAACGATCACGGATGCCATTAGCCAATCGGTAACCCATACCGCATTGAAATTGGGTGTTTCGGCTATCATTACGGCAACCGAAAGTGGCCATACCGCAAGGATGATTGCAAGATATCGGCCAAAAGCACCAATTGTTGCGGTCACAAATACTGAAAAGGTTTGCCGGAAGCTAATGCTTGTCTGGGGGGTTGCACCGCAATTGGGAAAAACGGCTTCTTCAACTGATGAAATGCTGGACATTGCTGTTGAGGAATCCATCCATTCCGGTATTGTTAAACATGGTGACCTTGTGGTTATTTCCGCGGGAGTTCCTGTTGGGGAAACCGGAACGACCAATTTGATGAAAGTCCACGTTGTCGGTGATGTGATTGCCAGAGGGCAGGGGATCGGCAAAAAATCTGTCTCAGGAAAAGTCGTCATTGCTGAGGATGCTGAAGATGCGGTTGGAAAAATGGCGGAAGGTTCAATTCTTGTGACGTATGGGACTGACCGCGATATGATGCCGGCTCTCAAAAAGGCATCGGCACTTATTGTTGAAAGAGGCGGGCTGACGAGCCACGCGGCCATTGTCGGGCTGAATCTGGGCATTCCGGTTGTTGTCGGAGTCAAGGATGCCACCCGTCTGTTTGAAAACGGCCAGGAAATAACTGTAGATGCTGAACGCGGAGATATTTACAATGGACATGCCAGCGTGCTGTAAACGCCGCCATATCAGATAAGACAGGCGTATATTTCGTTTCAATGGATTTTTTGGCATTATATACCGGCTTTCGGGCTAAAGAGGGGGTAGAATTATGGCGGTGACAGAACTCACAGCTCGATACAGTGAAACTGATCAAATGGGTGTTATCCATCATAGTACCTATATCAATTGGTTCGAGGTTGGGCGTACGAATTGCATCCGCGATTTCGGAGTTTCTTACAGTGAGATTGAAAAGAAAGGGTTTTTGCTTCCAGTCATTGAAGTGAATCTTTTTTATAAAGTTCCGGCGAAATATGAGGATGTCGTGCAGATTATGACACATGTATCTGAGTACAACGGGCTTCGCCTTAATTTTCATTACGAAGTTCGCCGGAAAGAAGATGGGGTTTTGCTTGTTGAGGGGGAAACGAAACATTGCTGGACGACCAAAGAGATGAAACCAGTCTCCTTGAAGAAACAATGGCCATCCCTTCACGATACAATCAAAAAACTGGAAAAGGAAGATTGACATGCGTTATCTCCTCCTCCTG
>DASVCO010000029.1:0-5920 GCA_036381575.1 Caryophanales bacterium | reverse complement strand
CTCTTCGATTTCACTCCGACCTGATCGCCGTTTGCCCCGATCAACCGTACTTCGCGGGCCCGAATGCCCTCGTTCACAATCATATCCTTACTAATTATCAGCCACCTCCAAAGAATTTTTCCGCTTCCGTTATGCATTCCGTGTCAATTGTAGTTGGAAACTACCCAAATGCCAATTAACCGAACAAAAAAAGCGTCGGTACATACTGCACCCACACTGGATCTTTACATGTTCGTCCGGAACCAGCCGACTGCCGACAGGCGTCGATCAGGTGAGAAGCGGGTGCTTCTGCTTTGTTCAAAGGATATTTAATTCTTAACTAATATAACATGGTGGACAGAGATTGTCAAAATTCAAGTCCGACGTGTTGTTTAATCCTTTCGGTTTCAATCTTGTTTTCTTGGTTTCTTTAATGAAAACCTTCATGCCTATTTCGACCTTTTATCATCCGGGCATGTTCTCCACCGGAACAGCCTCCCTCACCTTCGCTGATTCAAATGCTGGATCCAGCGAAGATGCTTAAAAGCCATGATGGTATAAAAAATCAAGGAAAGGCCTGAAAAACATGCACATCCTAAAGTCAACCCCGCTCTCCGGAAAAACAGGCTGATGAACACTCCGATGATTCCGAGAAAAAATAACCCGGCTGCGTATCGCTTCCCTGAAACAAATAAGTCATGCGTGTAATGATCGCGCTGTTTCTCCCGGTCCCAATCCATTTGCCGATACGGCGCTTTTAAGTAATCTCTTGTCAAAGCCGGAATTTGCACAAGCGGCTTCGCCCAATCTTTCGCATAATCCAAAGGGGAGGTCTGGAAGGTATCCTTATCCGCTTCGACCCACTTGTTTATGGACGGACGGGCACTTTCGAGAAAATCAATATCCGGGTCAATGCTGTAAAGCAGGCCAACCAATACTGAGACTGCACGGCCCAAAAAAGCAAATTCGCTCGGCAGCTGGATCGGCTGGCGGTGCATGACCGCCGTGATCTCACGGAGCATATCTTCCATTAACTCGTTATCTACTTCCCTGTCCCCATGGTGCATATAAACATCCAGAATCATCTTGATGGACTCTTCCAATTCCCGTTCATTGGCGGATGGAAGCAGAAAACCAAGGTCCTCCAAAGCTTCGAAAACTTTTCCATAATCTTCGAAAACCAACCCGGCAATCAATTCGGTAATCGAAGAAATATCCTTTTTCTCAATCCCGCTCACCATTCCAAAGTCAATCAAGACCAGTCTTCCGTTCTTTTGGACAAAAACATTGCCGGAGTGGGGATCGGCATGGAATTTGCCCATATCCAGAAATTGCTTAATAAAGCAATCCACCACCGCATTGGCCAGCCGCTTTGGGTCAATTCCCTGCTGTTGCAGAAATGATTGATTCGTCACCTTGGTTCCTTCGATCCACTCCATCACAAGCACTTTTTTTGAGCTGTATTGTTTATAAAATTCGGGGATGTAGACAGCCTCATTCTCGGCAAAACCATTTCGAAAGAAATTGCCGTTATCGAGTTCTTTTTTGAAATCGAGCTCATGCTTGGTCACCTTCACCAACTCCCGGTAAAGGCCGTCCAGATGAATTTTCTTCCCGAATGCGGTCAGATGCTTCATTAACCAGACTACGATCCGGATAGCTTTAAAATCAATGTGCATGATTTTCTCAATGTCACGGCGTTGAATTTTTACAGCAACCTCTTCTCCGCTATGAAGAGTTCCCCGATAGACTTCACCGATTGAAGCTGAAGCCACGGGATTTTCACTGATTTTATGTAAAATTTCTTCATAAGGACGCTCCCATTCTTTCTCGAGCGTTTCCTTCGCTGCTTCCCACGGTAGCGGCGGAACATGATCAACGAGACCCTCCAATTTGTCGATAAACACCCGCGGCAGGAGATCGGCACGGGCGCTCAAGAATTGTCCGAGCTTAATCAACAAGCCTCCCAGCTGAATCGCCGTATCCTTGTAAGTTTCCGCTTGCTTCTCCATCAACCGGTTCCAGGCTTTCTCCGTCTCCTCATCCCAGATCTTATGCCTTTTCTGAAACCAGAAAATCTCGATAAAAAAAACGACTGCCATCCGAACAATCTTATATATCCTGTACAGGGGATGGGTTCTCATCCGGTTTTCCTCCCCGCCTCATCTATGATTTCTAATGATTATTTTCCCTCGATCGCCCCGGAGTAAACAAGAAAGAAGCCGCAAACTGTGGCTTCTTTCTTGTTTGCATCTTATGTTACGGCCGGATTGTGCCCGTTTTTGCCCTGTTGGCCGGCTTTCGGGCACTTTCACCCTCTCATTGTGCCCGAAGCTCTCCTTCCGACCAACCTTCGGGCACTTTTGCGCCACTTCAGTGACCGAATCCACCCCGAGGTTAGCCTTTCGGGCACTATTCTCCTTTAATAGTTACCGTTTTGTCTTCCAAAGGAGCTTTCGGTCATCATTCGGAAGCTCTGACTCCCGTTCCTGCTATTTTTTATTGCTGCGGTCCGAAATCTCTTCTTTCAATTTTTCCTTAAAGCTGCCAAAATCAACGGTTTCCGACTTCTGTTCCCCGTACTTCCGAACGTTCACGGCTTCCGCCTCGATTTCCTTGTCGCCGACGACGAGCATGTACGGAATCTTCTGCGTCTGCGCCTCTCGAATTTTATATCCGATTTTTTCATCGCGCTCATCAACCTCTACGCGGACTCCGGCTTCCCGCAATCGCTTTTCAATATCACGCGCATAATCATTGTGCGGGCCGGCCACCGGAATAACCCTTGCTTGGATCGGTGCGAGCCAGGTCGGAAATGCGCCCTTGTATTCCTCGATCAGGAAGGCGACAAAACGTTCCATCGTTGACACGACTCCACGATGGATGACAACCGGGCGATGTTCTTTGCCGTCCTCGCCGATGTAGGATAAATCAAATTGGTTCGGCAGATGGAAATCCAGCTGAACCGTCGAAAGCGTTTCGTCTTTTCCAAGCGCCGTGCGAACTTGAACGTCCAACTTTGGTCCGTAGAAAGCCGCTTCGCCTTCGGCTTCAACATATTCAAGCCCGAGCATATCCATCGATTCCTTCAGTTGAGCCTGCGCCTTTTCCCACATTTCATCGTTATCCACATATTTCTTTTTATCCTCCGGATCGCGATAAGACAGCCGGAAATAGTAATCATCAATGCCGAAATCAGCATAGACTTGCTGGATCAAATGGACAACGTTGATGAATTCATCCTTCATTTGGTCCGGCCTGCAAAAAATATGAGCATCGTTCAGCGTCATCGAACGAACGCGTTGCAATCCGGCAAGGGCTCCGGACATCTCATAACGGTACATCGTCCCAAGCTCGGCAACACGAACCGGCAATTCGCGGTAACTATGCAAGTCATGTTTGTACACCATCATATGGTGCGGGCAGTTCATCGGCCGCAACACAAGTTCTTCGTTGTCCACCTTCATGACCGGATACATGTCATCCTGATAATGATCCCAATGCCCACTCTGTTTGTAAAGGTCAACATTCGCGAGATGAGTCGTATATACGTGACGGTAACCAAGTTTTTCTTCAAGATCGACGATGTAACGTTCGATCGTCCTGCGGACCGTCGCCCCTTTCGGAAGCCAAATAGGCAGACCTTGCCCGATTTCCTGGGAAATCGCAAACAGCTCGAGCTGCTTTCCGATTTTACGATGATCGCGCTCTTTGCGGTCCTCCAACTCCTGCAAATGGGCATCCAGCTGTGATTTCTTTGCAAACGCCGTACCGTAGATCCGTTGCAGCATCTGGTTGTCACTGTCTCCACGCCAATACGCACCTGCAATGCTCAGCAATTTAAACGCCTTAATTTTACCAGTCGATGGTAGATGCGGTCCCCGGCACAGATCGAAGAACTCTCCTTGTTCGTAAACCGTAATGGTTTCATCGGCCGGCAAATCCTCAATCAATTCCAGTTTCAACTTGTCGCCAATACCTTTGTAAACCTCGATTGCCTGGTCCCGGCTGACCACCTGCCGCTCAATCGGCAAATTTTCGTCAATGATTTTCTGCATTTCTTTCTCAATCTTCGGCAAATCCTCCGGCGTCAGCGATTCCTCAAGATCCATATCGTAGTAGAAACCTTCCTCAATCACCGGACCAACGCCGAGCTTCACACCGTCATACAGACGTTTCACGGCTTGCGCCATCACATGCGTGGCCGTATGGCGCATCACCTCCAGCCCTTCTTCCGAATCCAGCTTAACAATCTCTACGCTTCCGTCCTCTTCAAATGGCCGGCGCAAATCAATCAGCGCGCCATCCAATTTCCCGGCCGCTGCCTGCTTCTTCAATCCCGGGCTAATTGACCCTGCAATTTCCTCAGTCGTAACCCCCTTAGGAAACTCCTTCACGGCACCGTCCGGAAACGTTATCTTCACTTGCTCAGACATAATGGTCACTCTCCTTTACAAAAGTTCGCCTGCAAGGTTCGCCGACTAAAAGCGTAACTTCCTGTTACAACGTCGGCACTGGCACTTCCTGTGCGTCGAAAAACATTATAAATAAAAAAAATCGCCCCAAAAGGGACGAGTGTTGCTCGCGGTTCCACCCTCATTCCCGCAAGAAAACGCACTTCTCGCGGCTCATGATGCAATATAACGGTTGTGTCCGCCGGCAGATACTCAATTCCCTGCCGGAGTTCAAAGGGGGTAAGCCGATTTCCGTGTTGGGAAGGTTCCAGCCGTGCCTTCCCTCTCTGCGAACCGTAAAACCTGGCTCTTGTCCTTATCCTCACTTTTATGTTTCAAATATTTATGTACGTAATTATATGTTGTCCGTGCAAAAAAATCAAGGGCACGCCATATTTCATGACCTTTGGGGTTACCTGCTGAAATACTTCCTCAACCCCTCACCGGTCAAATTAAAAGCAATAATGGCAAAAGCAATCATGATGGCGGGAAAGAAAGTATACCACGGAGCAATAAAAAAACTTTCTCTCGACTGGCCCAGAATCGTCGCCCAGTTGATACTCGTATTCCGTAGTTCGCCCGTACCAAAGTTCGTTTGCACAAATTTTTGCGCAATATAAATCCCAAATAGCCCTAATTGACCGACAAGCAACATCGCCCGCCCCATATCAAGAAAAAAGTTCACAATGATTTCCGTACTCAGAACCGGCATGTAATGATGATAATAGATGCCCGGCGGCGGTGTCCCCATCATTCGGCTGGCCTGGACATAAAGAGTCTGGGACAAATCAGAAGACTGCTGTTGCACTATGTAAGCAACTCTTCCTACCTCAATACGGGCGAGAAAAACAACAGACAATGTGAGACGATTTTCACTAAATATGATGAACGGAATGTTCATTAGGAAAATGGCCGCAAACAACGTGGGAAACGAAGAAAATACCCGGTTCCAGGCGTGGATAAGCCAATGGGCCGGTCCTGTCCCTTTTGAAGCCGCAAAACCAAGCGGAACAGCGATTAAATAACGAATTAAGGCGATCACAAAAACGATGGCAAGGATGTTGTTTGTACCCATCACAATAAGGCTTAACAAATCTCTTCCCATCGGATCTGAACCAAGCAAATTATGTAAAGAGGGTGGATAGGGAGGCTCCAGAATTTGATCTCCCTGAAATCGAACGACCTCCTCCTTCAGTTCGGTATCAATAAACGGCAACTGAGGTCCAATGAAACCCATCACAACCAAAACCGCCAGCATGACACAACCGAAAAATAACGATTTATTTTTTCTCATACAGTCTTCCCTCCGCTACCGTCGCGGATCTGCATAGTGCCTGACCAATTGGGCAATCCAATGAGTCATCAAAATAATCGCCATAAAACACATCGCCAGCCCGATTACGACATTCGATTCAAATTCCGTGCGTTGTCCCATACTGAAATTGTTTGTAAAATGAAAAGCCATGAACATCCGGTAAGCCCCGCCT
>DASVCO010000028.1:0-3393 GCA_036381575.1 Caryophanales bacterium | reverse complement strand
GGTACGGGAAACATGGGCAGCGTTTTGATACAAGCTTTCATAGAATCAACCGCGGCAGCCCCATCCCAACTTATTATTACAAACCGGACAAAGCAAAAAGCAAATAAATTCAAAGAGGAGTTCCCCGAACTGCATGTTGCTGATGACGCACTTGAAGTTGCGGATGCTGCCGACATTATTTTTGTCTGTGTAAAGCCGCTTGATATAAACCCGCTGTTGCAGCAGATTTCCAAAAACCTTTCGGAAGAAAAGCTTCTTGTTTCGATTACCAGTCCGGTATCGGTAGAAGAACTGGAATCCATAGTTGATTGCAGCGTGGCTAGAGCAATCCCCAGTATCACAAACCGTGCGCTGGCGGGCGTATCGTTATTGACTTTTGGCGCTTCTTGCGAACAAGGACAAAAAGAGAAATTGCTTGCTTTGATGGGAGAAATCTCAAGACCGTACGGGATTGAAGAAAATATTACGAGGGCGGCTTCGGATATCGTGAGCTGTGGGCCTGCGTTTTTTTGTTATTTAACCCAGCGCTTCATCCAGGCTGCAACAGAAGAAACAGAAATTTCCCATGAAGAGGCCACTGCCTTTGCCTCGGAAATGCTTATAGGGTTGGGAAAGTTGCTGGAAAAAGGCATTTACACTTTACCGGAACTTCAGGATAAGGTACATGTCAAAGGGGGCGTCACGGGAGAAGGGCTGTCCGTATTGGAGGCTGAGGTTGGTGACATGTTCGAAAAATTGTACCGAAAAACCCATGCCAAGTACGCTGAGGACCGTAAAAAAGTCAAAAACCAATTCAACTAATTTGCATCCACTTTCGGGGCAATACAAAATAGGCAACGGGGATAAAATCCCCGTTGCCTATTGTTTTCGACACATATAAGCAAATTCCTGCTTTTTTTTATGTTAGTGTTCCTTCCAAATTTAAAACAGGAGCATCTCCCCACAGCTTTTCTAATTGATAATGTTCTCTTTCCTCTTTATGAAAGATGTGGGCAATGACCCCTCCAAGATCTACAAGAACCCAGCGTCCGCTGTCGAATCCTTCCATCCTCTTAAGCGGAATATTGTGTTCACCTGCCGCTTCCTTCAAACCTCTGGCGATAGCCTGGACCTGCTTTTCCGAATTCCCGTGGCAAATCATAAAATAATCGGTAATCAGTGAGATCCCTTGCATGTTCAAAACGACAATATCATTCGCTCTTTTGTCATCAGCTGTTTTGGCTGCCAACAAGGCAAGCTCTTCTTCTGTCATGAATGCAAATCCCTCCAATTCATTTTTTGGCCTTCGATTTACGAAATGAATGAGTTCTATGGAATAAAGCCACATCGAAACATTTTCGGCTCAGAAAAACCTTAGATTGCAATATCTTATTCATTCATCGTTATGTTCAAACCAAATTATTGTAAGCGGCAATGGTATCGGGATAAACCTTGTGTCCTTTTCCCATTAAAAATTGTACCGTATTTTTGAGTGCTTGCACAATGGCAGCATCAAGATCATTTTCCGCTAATTCGCGGACCTGATCAACACCCGGGAAATCACGTCCCGGTTCAATGTAGTCCGCCAAAAAAATCACTTTTTCCAACAAGGACATGCCGGCCCTGCCCGTTGTGTGGCTTTCAATTGCCTTTAGAATATCCGGATCCGAAATTCCCGCTTCCTTTCTGATCAGAACCGCTCCGACAGGGGCATGCCATAATTCAAGATCATATGATAACAATTCGTCAGGAAGTTCTCCTGACTGTCTGATCATTTCCTTCATCTCGTCTTCAGGCCTGAATTTGGCGTAATCATGAAGAATTCCCGCCAGCTCCGCCTTTTCGGTATCTGCACCGTATTTTTCCGCGAGCCGGACCGCAGTATCCGTTACTCGGACCGTATGTTCATAACGGCGTTCTGTCAATTGTCTTTTAACAATTTTCAACGCGGTCTCCCTGTCCATACAAACCCTTCTCCCTAATATAGTTTCTTACATTGTCCGGTAAAAAATAACGAGTATTTCCGTTTTTGCTGAAGCGCCTGCGTAAAAAACTTGCTGAGATTTCAAAACCGGGGACTTCGACCTCTCGAATATATTGGCCGTACTTGGAATTAAGCGAAAAACCCGGACGCCCGACCCCTATAAAAGAAACAAGTTGCACAAGCTCATCTACACGGTGCCAATTCGGCAAGTCCTCAACCATATCGGCGCCAATCAGGAAAAAGAAGCGATCTTCCGGATAATCATCGGCCAATTTTTTTATTGTATCGTATGTATACGATGGACCTTCCCGTTCAAATTCCATCAAGGATAGGCGGAAACTGTCATTATCCGCAATCGCCATACGTACCATTTCAATCCTGTGTCTCGAATCCGAAATCACTTCACCTGTTTTATGCGGGGGACTCGGGCTTGGCATGAACCACACTGCATCAAGAGAACAAGCATGGAGAACCTCTTCGGCTATCATCAGATGCCCGTAATGCGGCGGATCAAACGTCCCGCCAAGTATGGCAATGTCCATTCCTTTTCCTCCCCTTTCAAAGAAGATGGGATTTTCGGTCTTCAACTTAACTGGCGCAGCACGATTTGCTGCATTCGTTTGCGGTCGGGGGTTTGCCCTGTCCACTTTTCAAAGGCAAGCGCTCCCTGGCCGACAAACATTCCGACCCCATTCATTGTTACAGCCCCACGCCTTTCCGCTGCCTCAAGCCATTTAGTCTTCAACGGATTATAGATTAGATCCGCTGCAATTGCCCCCGCCCGGATCCCTTCTACAATTAACGGCACATTATCCGTATGGGGGCTCATTCCGATCGGCGTTGTGTTGATGATGATGTCATAATACTGAAGGTCCGACTGAGCTTGTTCCAGTCCCAGATCTCGGGCCGAGGTATTGCGGATGCCGATTTCAAGCAACGACTCCGCTTTTTCACGAGTGCGATTGGCAATATCAAGCTGCTTCACGCCGTGACGGTCAAGCGCCACTGCGACACCCCTCGCCGCCCCGCCAGCCCCTATCATCAATACCCGCTTTTCTGACAGGCTTTCGCCGGCCACATCTTTCAATGATTGCAAAAACCCTTGCCCGTCCGTGTTCGCGCCAATTAAATATCCGTCCCGGTTCACAACCGTATTGACGGCACCGATCTCCCTCGCCTCAGTTTCAATCTCATCGAGATAATCCATTACCTCGACCTTGTGAGGGACAGTCACGTTAAATCCGGCTATCCCCAACACTCTCATTCCCTCAACCGCTTTCTGCAAATCAGCGGGCCTGACATCGAAGCTTACGTAATGATGCGGCAAATCAAGCGCTTGAAAAGCATCGTTATGCATGGCCGGCGACAACGAGTGTCCCACAGGATGGCCGATTAGTGCAAATAATTTCCCCATAAATAATCCCTTCCGG
>DASVCO010000027.1:0-5528 GCA_036381575.1 Caryophanales bacterium | reverse complement strand
GGGCGAAAATCGAAGACCAGGCCATCTTCAGACTATCTATCCAGCTCATCGGCTTTCCTCCGATCTTCGAGGATTTCCCCGTCGCGTATATGAATGATTCGGCGGGCACAGGCTGCGATTTCATGTTCGTGAGTGACCAATACTACAGTGGTTCCTTTATCATTAAGATCATCAAAAATGTCCATGATTTGTTGACCGGAGCGAGTATCCAACGCTCCCGTTGGTTCATCTGCCAACAAAATTTCCGGGCTGTTAATCATTGCACGGGCAATAGCAACACGCTGTTTTTGTCCCCCCGACAACTGATTCGGCCGGTGGTCTGTCCGGTCACCCAGCCCTACCTCGTTAAGAGCGGCCGTGGCCCGCTCAATTCTTTCAGCTTTCTTCATCCCTGCGTAAATCAACGGCAATTCCACATTGGCAAGAGCTGTTAATCGGGGAAGGAGTTGAAACTGTTGAAAAACAAATCCCACATTGCCATTACGCAGTTTCGCCAAATCGGTATCGCTAGTTAAAGTGACATCTTTCTGATTCAAAAGGTAACGTCCTGCCGTGACACGATCGAGAAACCCGAGTATATTCATCAGAGTCGATTTCCCCGATCCCGATGGCCCCATAATGGCCAGAAATTCCCCCGCTTCAATCGTAAGGTCAATATGATGAAGCACGGGGACCTCGACTCCGCCATTCTCATATGTTTTCGTAATGTTATGGAGTTCGATCATGTGAGATGACCATTCCTTCTTCTAATTCACTTGTCGGATGCAGGACAATGCGAGCCCCAATTTCGATACCTTTCGTCACTTCTTTATACTTGCCGTTAACAAGTCCGGTTTCAATCAAACGACGATCCAATTTCCCTTTTTTGATGACAAAAACATAAGATTGATCTCCCCGGGACAGAATTGCATCAAATGGGACAGCAGGAACATCTTCATGTTGATCAACCGTGATTTCCGCCGTAACATGAAAGCCTGGACGCAAATCCTTAGTCTTTCCTTTCAAGGTAATTGTAAATGGGTAGGCAGTCACACTCTGCTGCCCGTTCGGCACTGCCTGTTGCTGCATCGGCAGCTTCCCGATTTCCGAAACTTTTCCTTCCCACTTCTTATCGCTCAGTACTTTCGCCCGAACGGTCACAGCCTGTCCTTTCTGAACTCGAACCGCATCATATTCTGACAGTGTTCCTTGAATCTCGTAACTTCTGCCGGAGACGACGGTAACGAGTGTGCCCTTCGTATTGTACGGTTCTTCGGCAACATTACGCACAACCCCATTTATTTCGCTTTTGACAACCAGCTCGTTTAATTGATTTTGAGCTTGCTCAATCTGAATATTCGTTTTCTCCAAATCGATTTCACTTAATTGATTTTGAAAGGCCAGCTCATCTTTCTGGGTTTCCAATTGTTCTACCTGAGCATCAATCTGTTCCTGCGGCCAATCCTTATCCTTAACGTCGCTGATTTGATCTTCAAGTTCTTCAATCCGGCTATTGCTGTGATCAATTTGCATATTGATACGTTCCCTTTGCAACTCCAATGAGTCCAACTGCGTATTGACTGCCGCTCCTTCGTACCGGTACAGAACATCTCCCTTTTTGACTTTGTCCCCTTCCTGTACCAGTAAAGCAACTTCTCCTTTGGACGGATCTTTATAGAACCGGGAAATTTCCGATGGTACCACCTGTCCCGAAACAATCATGGTTTCAGACATAGTTGTTCCCTTTACAACGGTGGTTTTCAGAGATTTCGGAGCAAACGCCGCTTCGGTCTGCATTCTGTAGACATTGGCTCCGACAGTGGCCGCGATAAAAAAAACAACCCCGATCCAGGCCAAAACCTTTGGCCATTTTCTTTTCCTTTCTATTTCCATATTCATGTCCCCAACCCCCAATGCTGTCTACTTTTCCTTACGGTTCATCCAGAAAAAGGTTTCAGGATTTTCTCCTTTTGTTTTTCGCTTCGAGTAACCGGGCCATCCTTTCCTCAGAGGCCGAAACTGATTTTCGATTGACCGTTTCCGATGATGTTTTCGCTTGAGGACGCTGCCCCTTCGATGATCTGACCGGCTTCCCGCTTTTGACTGCCGGTTGGGGTTTCGGGCCTTCGGATTTTGTCCGTTTTGTCGAGGCCTTTTTCAATTGGGCCATACGGCCCGTTTGTGCCTCAATGGTTTGTGATTGCTTTTCTCGTGCCCCGCGGTGCGCCGTAAACGCCTGTCCAAAAAATGCAAAGGAAATTTGAAAACGGCGGATGGCTACATCCAGCAAAAATAAGATCAAAGCCAGAACGAGCAAGAGATAAAATAGATCTTGGGGTTTGGAGGCCGGCGGTACATTGTCCGAAAAAGCATTATCAAGGTCAGCCAATACTTTCCCTCCGCCGATTTCAGCTACTTGCTGCAATAAATTCTCATTTGCTGCCTGCAGGGAGTATTCGCGGGAATAAGGGACAACGATCCCCGTCTGAAAGCGGCTTTGTTGCCCGGCCAACTGCAAATAATAAACGCCGGCTTGTTCCGCTGTGAATGTTCCTTCGTAGGTTCCAGGCGCTTTCACTCTGAACGAGAAATCAATAGCTCTGCCTTCCTGATCCACGAGGCTGGCCTGGAGAGGCTTCGTCCCACTACCGGCAGAAGTAACCTCTAATTTCACCTGATTGCCGTTCATTGTTTGTGCCACGTTATAGGCGTCCTGTTCATACTGCGGGAACGACCACGTGACGATCTCATTCCAAAGCGGAACCCAATTCTTCCAAACCGGCCATTCGCCTGACCATTTCCCTGTTAAATCCGACGTCCATGCCACGGTTTTGCCAAGCCCGTATTGCCAACGGGCCAGTACCGGATCGTTCTTCGCGCTCACCAGAATCTGTTGCGCTCTTCCTTTAGGAGAGGTCGCGATATACGCGTTCATCTGCGGCACACCGCCGGAAAAATGCCGGCTCCAATCATAGCCGTTTACGAGTTTCGGATAAAACGGATCGTCTACAATATATGTACGAGTGATCAATGCTGTTTCACGGGAAAATATCGTTGGAATACTGGAGACATTCTGAACATCATAGAATCGACCGCCTCCGGTCTTCGCCATTTCCTCAAGCAAAGCGTCATCCGCACCGGGACCAACAGCAACTGTCGAAAGCGTAATGGTTTGCTCTTTTCCGTTTTGAATCATTTGTCTCCAATTGATCGTCGTAGAGGAATGCCCATCGGTTAATAAAATGATATGCTTGCGGCTTAAATCAAGCGGCTTTAGTTCCTCATAACCCAATTGCAGGGCTGAAAAAATATTTGTACCGCCTCCGGGCATGATCGAACGGATTTTCTTGGCAACCTTTTCGCGGTCTCCGATTGGACCGGTCTTAACTACCTGCCACGGTTTTGAATCGAATGCGATCACACCAAGCGTATCTTTTGGCCTTAGAAGACTGACCGAGCGAGCAGCAGCTTCCCTTGCAAGCGCAATTTTATTGCCGCCCATGCTGCCGGATTTGTCTAGAACGACGATCAGGCCGAGCGATGGCAGTTTCTTCTTCCCTTTCAGATCCATATTCACCGGCAATATCCGTTCAATCGGTGTTTTGAAATAACCTCCAAGACCGAAAGATTGCTTACCGCCCGTCATAATGAAACCAACCCCGAAGTCTTTCACTGCCCGGGCAATCAACTGCATTTGGCCCGCGCTCAGAGAAGGGGCGGAAACATTGGAAAATACTATGCTCTCATAGTCCAGATAACCGCCTAATTGTGTCGGCAGCAGTTCCGAAGGAATAACCTTTACGTGAACTGCTGAAGATTTCAAAGCCTCAACCAGATTCTGAGCCGCCCCCTCTTTCCCTTCGACTATCAGAACCTGAGGCAGCCCCTTTGCATCCGAAAAAGCCGATAGATTGTTGTTTTGAATCACGTGATCCCCGGCAGTCAGCACTTCAGCACGATATGTATGAAAACCAGGTTTCTCAACAAGATGGGAAAAAGAAAACTGATTTTCCCCTTCCTTTAAATGGATGGCCTGATCCAGGATCACATTACGATCTTCATAAATACGTAATCGACTGTCCGTTTCCTCTGTACTTTTTACCGTTACATTAAGCGGCATTTTTTCCCCGCTGTAGACTGTCTGAGACACATCGAGAGCCTGAACCGCTACATCTTTCCCGCGTTTGACGTCAAAAGGCATGACATCAACAACATAACCTTGCTCATGTAAATAACGGGCTTGCCGTTTGACATCACCGATATTTTGATTTCCATCCGTCATAAGAACAACACGGCCCCGTGCATGGTCACCAAACAGACTTCCGGCAAGCTGTAATCCGGATGCTAGATTAGTATAATCGGGATTGATTTTCGTCTGGAACTCACTGATTTCCTGCGAACCGGTCGTCAACGGTTTCTCAACAGCGGCTTCTGCCCCGACCGTGATTACTGCTGCCCGATCTTCTGGAGATTTATTAGCGAGAGCCTCATTTATCGCCTTTTTCATGGCCGTCTGCTGGTGAATCATACTATGAGAACGATCCACGACAAAAGTAGTAGAGATCCGTTCAATCGGCCATAACAGTTGAAAACCCGCCAGCGCGAGAATAATAAATAAGAATACAAGACTTCTTAAGGTGAGCCATACGGCCTTGCGTGACCCAATGAGCGCCGTCTTTTCATGGGCAAACCATATGATACCTGCCGCAGCCGGAATAAGTGCGAGCAGCCAAAACGGATTAGCGACCTGTAGTCCCACGGCGGTACACCTCCCACTCCACAAACAATACCAACAAAGCAAGGGCCGCAGCCCAACGCCATAGTTCATGTTGGACCATTTTGGTCCCATTCGTCTCTTTTGTGTCACCGGGGATCAACGAAAATGACTTTGCAGACCGTGCAGATAACTCGCTCTCATCAGCCATAACAGCAAAATAACGGGTGCGAAGCCCATTTGAAGTTTGTTCACTAAGCTTGTAAAGGCCCGGTTTGTTCGGAACCTTCAGTACAGGTTGCTTCAGGTCAAGAGCGGAAACATCCCGCCCCTCTGCCGTTTCAATTTTTGCTGATCTTGTCGTCGGTGCCAGGGTGATCTGTTCACGTTCTCCCGGAAAGAAATACCCCAATGTTTCATCTTGACTCGATAAATAAGCAAGTGTATTCTGCACAAGAATCGGGAAGCTCGGGTGCAACGGCCAGTCAGAATCTTGAATATCAAAGGAAAATAATACGGTTTTCGCACCTTGATAGCGCCCTTTGCTGACTATCGGTGTTTCCCCGCTCATAATAACGGGGGCCAAACCATTTGATTCCCCAACAGGATAAGCTTTGGCAAGATAAACATGCTCAATATTTACATATTGCAGCATAGGAGCGTCTTCTGATTTTTGCAATCGATATTTTAAAGGCTCTTTCTTCTTGATTTGAAACGGACCTCCCGGTTCCGGTTCGGGAGAAACGATTAATTTCGCCCCCTGCGGCCATTCATCCCAAGGAATGCCTGCCAATATATAGACAGTTTCACTACCGGCATTTTCCGGGAAATGATA
>DASVCO010000026.1:0-5840 GCA_036381575.1 Caryophanales bacterium | reverse complement strand
AAACAATTTCTTCAGCTTTAAATATTTTTGTGTTCGAAACATGGAAGGTTGATGAATCCTCCCTTTTCTTGGTTAACTTATTATCATTTCAATTAAGTTTTGGATAATTCGCTTTTGGCATGCCTTTTTCTAATATGAAATTTATACTCAATCCAAATTCCGTTCTCTTCATTCTCAGAGAACCCACCCCCCCCCAAGCCAAACAAAAACAAAAGACGGCTTCATGAACACTCATGAGGCCGTCTTTCGAAAGATTGACACTTTTTTCTGGACTTAATCCGGAATAGCATCATCTACTCCCATCATTATTATTGGCTGTTGACTTGCTGACTGTTGTGGAACAGAATTTAACCCGAAAGAGCCTATTCCTGCCAACAGACCCATGGCAACCAAACTAAACAATAATTTCTTCAACATATGAAAGACCTCGCCCCTTTTCTAAATTATTTCTAGCAAGAATCGCTAGATCATAGTAATGACAAGCCTCTTGATAATTTTCTGTTCTTCGGTAATATGCAGCTAAATCCTCGCTATATTCAATAACAAGTTGCCATTCCTCACGATTATTGTAATAACTTACCCCTTCTTTATAGGCTTCTTCAAACCGGGTAAGTTCGATAAACTTGGCTTTCAAAAGGTCGAAACGATAATAGAAAACAGGATCAAATTTAGCCAAAATGATGCCTTCATGTAATTTTTGTTGGCCCTCTTTGGTTTGATCTGTATAAAAATAGTTTTTCGCAAGTAAGTAACTGATCCGAACCTTGAAGTGGTTTCTGTTTGTTTGAATAAGCCTTTCAGCCTTTGTCAAATAACTAATGGCGGTTTCCGGATCGTTCTGTTCAGAATATAGGGCGCCGAAATTTAGATAGACCGTCATTCTTAAAGATTCATTTTCAGTCTTTGCCGCATGGATCAAAGCATCATGGTAATGCCGTTCTGCTTCTTGATATTGTTCAATATCCTTATTATTAATGCCTAATAATATCTTACAGTCAGCAATTCGCTTGGAATGCCCCAGCTTCTTGAAAACCTCAAGCGCCTTTTCGGCACATCGAATTGACAAGGAAATCTTATATGTCCGATGGTAGGCCGAAGCAAGCTTATAGAAGAACTCGCCTATTTCCTCGAGGCTAATATCATAAACCAGCCGCTCGGCTTTCATGTAGCTTTCTATTGCTGTTTTGTATTCCTGGCAGTCGTAATGATAGATGCCCCGAAAGAAATAATAATAGTAGTTCAGCCAATGCTTGCAATCTCCCTCAACAGGTCCGACCTTGGAGAGCGAAGCTGTTGCCTTGTCCAAATCTTCACACATCAAATGATAACGTACAACGAGCAAATCGTAAAGCTTTTTCATCTCTGGGTCCAATTGGTAGAGATAGGCAGAATCAATCTTTTCCTTTCGCTCGACAGCCACCTCCCTCTCCTGCTCCTTCATAAGTTCATACCAACGCCTTAATAATTCCTGCTGGAGTTCAATTTCCATTCGATCACCTCTTCGATTCCAGCGGCTTTTTTCTAGGACAAAAGCAATTTATCTTTTCGAAAAATTCAGATCCCATGTTTCTATGTTATGTTTATATTTCGCAAAGATTCTTCTTTTTCCTGCATTTTTTCGATGAAAATTAGAAATAAGCAATTGGGCTCATTTCGAAAACAGTCATAAATACCTAGTTTTGTTCCCTGCAAAACAAACAGCTGCCCGGATGCCCAGACAGCTGTTAGACCATGCTATTTCAATAATTCATCAATCGTGTAGGAAAGCATATCGTGAAGCGTTACGAAAGAATAATCCAGTTCCAGTCGTTCCGTCCATTTGTGTGGATCGCGGCCCAACGGGCCAAGATTCATCACAGGAACATTCAAGTCACGCAAGGCATCAAACGGCAGATCATAGCCGTTTCCATACAATGGCATGTTGGAAACGAGCGGAAATAACGCATTGGCTGATTGTCTTATCCCAGTAAAGCTTAAGTCGGACAGGCCGGGAAAGAACTTTTGATGTTTCAACGAAATTTGATAATGCTTCTGGCCATAATCCGTAACCTTCTCAATAACATTCTGGATGTAGGGATCCTTCCTTGACGACACTGCCGGATAAAACGGCGGATTGTAAAATAAAACAATCATAGGTGCCCTGTCCTTGCACAATGCCGAAAGATCCGAAACAAGCCTCGTCGATAAATCACGGTCCCCCAGGTCCTGATAGTTCGCGATAATATAAGCCTGGCGTCTTTCGATTTCATCTTTGCCATAAGCCTCCACAGCAATTTCCCAAAGCTCTTCGTACGTAAAGACATTAATCTGAAAATCCACCGGCTCAAATGCTTCCCACTGGGAAAATTGTTTCGCTTTCCGCAAATAATGCTGTTCCATCTGACTCGCGGATTGTTTGGCGACTTTAAGCAATTCGGTATTGAGATTTTCCAGAGGCTGCTCCATTGTCAAGATGTTGAAGTTGGTCACGGCCGAATGCGGGCTTTGCACCGAGTAGCCTTCTTTCAAATCTTTCTGCATCAGATTGGTCGGCGGTGGCGTAACCTCTCCTTCCACCTGTTCACAAAAGTCCGTGTTAAGCTCAAGGGCCTGTGTCAATTGCGAAACCATGAAATTCGCGTTCAAACCCGCAAACGGTTCACCGACGTGCGTTTCCCTTCCATAACAGAAAAATCCGGGGAGTACTTTGCCGACTGATCCACTGTAGACATAGTGGTTTTGATCTCCGGGATAACGAGTGAAAATCGGTTCCGAATTGAGAAAAGCCTTGTATTCAAGATCATGCTGCCTTGCCAAATCGTTCAAAACCTCTACAGCTTCAATCATGCCTGTAGAATTCGCTTCTTCATCGCAGACCGACAACAGCATAACATTCCCGTCAAATTTCCCTTCACAAGCCTGTTCAATCATTGACATCTGCAAGGTTGTGCCGGCCTTCATATCCATCGTTCCACGCCCGAACAGCCAGTCGCCATTTTCAATATCATTCCGTACTTCTTCAGGCAACTCGTCCTTCTGCCTTTCGAATTCATTCGTCAAATAATGCGGCTGGAAGGCAAGATTCTTCCACTCTCCGTAATCCTCCACATCCACTACATCAAAATGGCTTAACATAATGACCGTTTTCTTCGATGAACCTTTCTTAACGAGCGCTGTTATAAATTTACGCCCGTCGCTTGTAGGATGAAGTTGCAGGAGATGAGGATTCTCTCTGAAATAATCCAGTTCCCGCAAACGAATCTGCAAGTATTCGCTGATGGCGATTTCTTCCGGCGATCCCGTGACACTTGCATGTTCCACAAGCTTCGTCAACAGATCCTTCAGTTCTTCTTTCGTTTGCCACTTCGCCATGCGACCACCCTTTCAACAAGTATTACGCTTTTTTTCATTGTACTATATTCCTTTACCCGCCTGCACCTTTCCGAAACAGCTGAAATGACGATTGAAAATCACTGTGCTATAATTCTTTTCGATTGACGAAAATCTTTACTTAAAGGAAGTGACTGCAATGGCCGCAAAATTATTCGAACCTTATAAAATACGTGACCTGACCTTAAAGAATCGCATCACGATGTCACCAATGTGTATGTATTCTTGCCCGGAAGAAGACGGCAAAGTAAACGACTGGCACTTAACGCATTATACAACCCGTGCCGTCGGACAGGTTGGATTAGTTATCCTCGAAGCCAGTGCGATAACGAAACAAGGCCGAATATCGCCGCAGGATCTGGGAATCTGGAGCGATGAACAAATTCCCGGATTGAAGAAGCTGGTCGACCTGAACCACAAAAATGATTCCAAAATCGGCATTCAAATCGGGCATGCAGGCCGCAAAGCTGTAGTTGACGGTCCCATCATTGCCCCATCAGCCGAAGCCTTTAACGAGAAAATGAAAACACCCGAAGAAATGAGCAAAGCCCAAATCGATGAAACCATCGAAGCTTTCCAAAAAGCAGCCCGCCGGGCCAAAGAAGCAGGGTTTGACGTGATTGAACTTCATGGCGCCCACGGCTATCTAATCAGTGAGTTTCTGTCTCCCCTCGCGAACAAAAGAACGGACGAATACGGTGGCTCTCCGGAAAATCGTTACCGCTTCCTGAAAGAAGTCATTGATGCTGTGAAAGAAGTATGGGACGGCGTACTCTTTGTCCGGGTTTCCGCCAGCGATTTCCGCGAAGACGGAAACAGCCCGGATGATCAGGTTTATTTCGCGAAAAAGATGAAAGACCAGGGAGTGGATCTTATTGATTGCAGTGCAGGCGGTGTGGCTCCTGCGAAAATCCATCCTTATCCCGGCTATCAGGTGCCGTTCGCCGATCAAATCCGTAACGAAGCGGGGATTCCAACCGGCGCTGTCGGACTGATCACAGAACCGCTTCAAGCCGAAGAGATTTTACAAAACGAAAGAGCCGATTTAATCGTGCTTGCCCGTGAACTTTTACGCGATCCCTACTGGCCATTGACCGCAGCCCGGGCTCTTGGTGAAAACATAGAAGCACCGCGCCAATATCGACGCGGCTGGGATGCTTAAACCTCGAAAGACCAGAAGTCTTTCGCGAGGAACGTATTGGGGAAAACCGAACGTGCTTCCTTCAAGAAGTTCGTTTCCTCTCCCTGATACCGGGAACTGATATGGGTTAGAATCAGCGCGTCCGCTCCGGCGGTACGCGCTTTTTTCGCGGCATCAAGAGTCGTTGAATGATAATAACGGTGCGCCTTTTCTCTGTCCTCTTCCATGAAGGTGGCCTCATGCACAAGGACATCCACCCCCGCTGCCAGATCAACTACAGCCTCACACGGGCGTGTATCACCCAAAACCGCTACCTTTTGGCCGGGTTTTGTCGGCCCGATGTAGTCACTTCCGTGGATCACCCGGCCATCATCAAGCTCCACAACTTCGCCGTCTTTCAACCGTCGATACAGCGGCCCCGGCGGTACACCTTCCGCTTTCAACCTTTCCGCATCTAAAGCACCCTGACGATCATGCTCGGCAACCCGGTAACCAAATGACGAAATACCGTGTTCCAATTTGGCTGCCCGCACCGTAACATGCTCATCTTCCATCACAGTACCCTCGCTATCGACCTCCACAATTTCGTAAGGATAACGCAAATGCGTACCGGATACAGACAAAGCTGTCTCTACAAACGAACGGATGCCTTCCGGGCCATAAATCGCCAAGGGCGACTCATCTTCCTGAAAGGAACGGCTTGCCATCAACCCCGGCAAACCGAAAATATGATCTCCATGCAAATGGGTAATGAAAATTTTTTCAACCTTGCTTAATTTGATCGGCGTCCTGAGGATTTGCTGTTGAGTGGCTTCTCCACAATCAAACAGCCAAATCGCTCCGCGTTCAGCAAGCATACGCAAAGCAATGGAAGTGACGTTCCGTTCTTTGGATGGCACGCCTCCTCCCGTCCCGAGAAAATATAAATCCAAAATGTACTCTCCTTTAACGATGCAGGTCAGAAGGTATGCAGAAATCGAAATCCGTACAACAGCATTTCTATAACCGCGAATCCAACCTCCGGTTGCTATCTGTATTTTATAGCTTTTCCGCTCAACTGGCAAAGTTTCAATGGATATCTGCAAAATCAAACCGCGAGAATCGTTATTTTTTCTTTTTCTTTTTCACCTGTTGAATCAAGGTTTTCACTGATTGCTCATAACGGTTCTGTTCTTCGGAAGACAGAGTCTCCTCTCCATAACGAACTCTCCGGTATTGATCAGCCACTGTTTCTTTTTCGGACTTGTTCAAATCCAGCCGCTCTAACCAATCTCCGACCGACTCATTGGTTAATCGCTCCATTCCCCGCGCCGCCAGAACCCTTTGCAAC
>DASVCO010000025.1:0-3019 GCA_036381575.1 Caryophanales bacterium | reverse complement strand
CTCGTTACCTTGGCAAAGTGGTCGGGGTTTTTCACCTTTAACACCACTACCGGCTTGCCGTTTTGAAAACTGACCTTTGCCTCGCCTGGAACAAGATCCGAGCCATCCAATACTTTTTCATTTTCAGCATTTCGGAAACTTAAACGCGCCTCCGTGGATAATAGTTCCCGTGCTTTACTCGGATTGTCCACACCTGCCAGCTGTACACGGACCCGATGGCCATTTTCAATGCTGATGCTCGGTTCTGAAACACCGATCGCATTGATACGTTGTTGCAGCGCTGCCACTGTACTTTGCATGACGTCTGCGGTGATTTCCTGACCTTTTTTGGCCGGCTTAACCTGATACAACACCTCGAAGCCACCCTGCAAATCCAGGCCAAGCTTGATGCTTTTCACAACGTTGGTCGATGTGAATCCGATCAGTCCTGCCAACGCTAAAACGATAATAAAAAAGGCAACAATATTCCCTTTCTTTTTCTTCATATGTATGTTCCCCCTTCATGCTGCCCGATCAACTCACATAAAACCATTATATTTTTATGTAGAAGACTCGTCAAATTTGTCCAAATTCAGCGGCTTGTCCTGCGCAAACCAATCCGGCCCCCTCAAGCTGTCCATTCTGAGCCGGTTCATATAATCATTTAAGGAAAGCCCCATCAGCTCACTGACAAATTGATGCAGCCTTACTGATTCGTCAGGGAATTTCCGCCTTACCTGATGCGTTGCACAATTCCAAATCTCTTCCCTGTCCGTCTCGCCATAACCCAGTAATTCAAATTCGTCAGCCTTAATCTCAAGTAACGGAGCCAGCTTTTCCTTCCACTTCTCATATGTAACCGTATCGGACATTCTATCACCCCATCTTATTTTACCACGTTCCGCAAATCATTTCCGGTAAATTTTATAACTCTCCGCATGTTTGTCCTGAATACTTGTCATGCTTTGTCCAACCCCGGGCATATACATGCTAGAAGTAAGAGGTTAGTCCAACCTTGAAGCGGAAATAACCAATCCCGGAATGGAGCAGGTATTATGGCGAAGCAAACCTTTATCAAAGGGACAATGATTCTCATTTTTGCCGGGTTGATCGTGAAGATTCTCGGCTTTATTAATAAAATTATCGTTGTCCGTATTATCGGGGAAGTGGGATACGGTTTATTTACAATGGCTTTTCCTACCCTTCTCCTTACGGTTACCCTTACCCAACTCGGCCTTCCGGTAGCTATTTCCAAGATGGTTTCTGAAGCCGAATCACTTGGGGATCGGGAAAAAATCAAGCGCATCCTGGTGATTTCCCTCACCACAACGGGAATTCTCAGCATTGTGTTCACAACTGCAATGGTCCTGCTTGTGCCGCCGCTGGCCCATATTATTTTTACTGACGACCGCGTAATGTACCCGTTGCTGGCAATATCCCCAATTGTTCCGATCGTTGCCTTATCTTCTGTCATCCGCGGATATTTTCAAGGCCGGCAAAGAATGGGCGCTATTGGCATTTCACAAATTATCGAGCAGGTTGTGAGGGTTTCATTTTCCGCATTGCTTGCGACAGCCCTTCTGCCGTACGGCGTTGCCGCTGCCGCTGCCGGAGCGATCATCGCCAATGTCCTGGGGGAACTTGGCTCGCTTCTATACATGTTTACAACATTTAAAATGAGCAAAAAGATGAAGATCCGTAAAGGATTCTGGGGATATGTAAAAGGCGGGCGCAAAACATTCAACGATTTAATGCAAGTCGCCCTTCCCGCGACCGGGAGCCGCCTGATCGGTTCTCTCACCTATTTTTTCGAGCCGATTGTTATCGCCCGCAGTCTTGCGATTGCCGGCGTTTCAACGACTCTCGCCACGAAAATGTACGGGGAATTGGCGGGATTGGCTCTTGCTTTCTTAACACTGCCTTCTTTTATCACTTATTCCTTGTCTGTTTCACTTGTTCCGACAATAAGTGAAGCGGCAGCCCAGAATCGCTATGACATCATTCAATACCGCCTTCATCAGGCTATGAAAATTTCCATGATCACTGGCGGCCTTGCCGTTGTCGTAACTTACGTTTTTGCAACGCCGCTTATGAAAATCATGTACGGTGCGCCGCACGTGGCCGTATATGTGAAGCTGATGGCGCCGTTTTTCTTTATCTTTTACTTCCAGCCGCCGCTTCAGGCCACTCTTCAGGCGCTGAATCATGCCCGGGCAGCGATGATGAACACGATTTTCGGCGCGGCTATGAAAATCACCGTTATTTTCGTGTTTGCCTCCCAATTCGGCATAATCGGGGCGGCGCTCGGTTACGTTGTCAATGTCGTTCTTGTGACCATGCTTCATTTCGCGACTGTTGTGAAATCGATGGGATTCACACTGGTTTTGCGTGATTATGGAAAAGGGCTCCTTTGCATCACCGCAACAGCCCTTTTTGCTTCAATCTTGCAAGCTCATGCATTGCAAACTGTCGCGCTATTACCGAAAACGTGTCTCATGATATTGGCGGTGGTCCTGTTCTATTTCATTTTAGTTGTGACCTCGGGATTGATTAAAGGCGAGGAAGTGGCACAAATCCCTTTTATCGGCAAATGGGGCTTGAAATGGCTGAAATAAAAAATGCCAGGTTTATACCCAAAACACAGCGATTTGGCCTTTCTCATCCTCTTTCACCTTATCTCCGACGTCTTTGACTGGTTAATAGGCACTTATGAATGGACGATGACATAGGATAAACATGAAAATTTTAAAATCCTTGAAAGGACGGAAGTAAAGAATGTACCCTTCTTATATGTATCCTTACCCGAATGCTTACTATGATCATTTCCCAATGTATAGTTACGGTAGACATCCTGCATACTGGAATTTCCCAAATGGTGCGGGATATGCGAATTCGCCAAATTTTCACCCAAAGCTTGGTATGAAAAGCAATCCTGTCATTAGGGATCATGGAAAAGAACCATTTGTCTTGAATATAGACCAGGCTGCTAAACAAAACAGTACATTTCGTACCGCCATTTGGACGGGGAATCATTTGCAAG
>DASVCO010000024.1:0-10991 GCA_036381575.1 Caryophanales bacterium | reverse complement strand
AATCGTAAAGCCGATCATCAGGCTCATCGAGGCGAGGTCCGTGTTGCCTTCTTCCTGCGAGCCCGGAATAACTTCCTCGGCCACGACGAAGATCATGGCGCCAGCCGCGAAGCTCAAAGCGTAAGGCAGCAATGGCTGAATAAAGATGACCGCGACAGCACCCAGCACGGCCGCCATCGGCTCTACCAGCCCTGAAGCCTGGCCGTATGCGAAACTTTTGCGGCGGGACATGCCGTCCCGCCGCAGGGGCATCGCAACGGCTACCCCTTCGGGGAAGTTCTGGATGCCGATGCCGATCGCGAGGGCGAGGGCGCCCGTCAGCGTGGCGGACGGCAAGCCGGCCGCCACGGCTCCGAAGGCGACGCCGACGGCGAGGCCTTCGGGGATGTTGTGGAGCGTGATGGCGAGCACAAGCAGGGTGCTGCGCCGCTGCTGCTTGGGGTGCACGCCTTCGGCTTCGGTTCGCGGCAGATTCGGGTGGAGGTGCGGGAGCACCTTATCCACGAGAGACAAGAAGATGCCGCCAAGCATGAAGCCGATGGCTGCGGGGACCCAGGCAGGGGCGCCGCCCTGGCGCTCGGCCATGTCGAGCGCGGGGGAGAGCAGCGACCAGAAGCTGGCGGCGATCATGACGCCGCCGGCGAAGCCGAGCATGCTGTCGAGGAATTTCTGGTTCATCTTTTTGGTTGTGAAGACGAGTGCCGCGCCTACGGCTGTCATGCCCCAGGTAAAGAAGGTGGCTATTAGCGCCTGAACCACGGCGGGCAACTGAGTAAACCAATCATACATGCCGTTTTGTCCTTTCTGCAATAAAGTTTCCCTCATCCAACTTCAGTGTATGACATTCCTCCGCATTTGTTAAGCAAAATGAATAATTCCTTGTGCCGCAACGAATAGACAAACTCGTATTCCTTACAAATCATTAAGAAAAAAACACCTCCTTAAATATTCGAGGTGTATCTTCAGGCCTTTCATTTTACCGAATAGGATAGTATAAATTGTTAGGCGAATATCTCGTGTCAGCAAGGGAGGACATTTCAATGCAGAAACACGAGTAAGTTTATAGATAAGGGCACTAGGCCTGTTTACGCCAAAGACTCGGCGCAAGCCAAGTTTTCTTTAAATTGTACTAACCCCCTCTGGCCAAACCATAAAAACCCTATGCCTTCATTACATTGGAGGAATCTCAATCCCGTCATCCTTAAGTAAATCGAAAAGCAGATATTCCATATCCTCTACCCGCCGGGCAAGGCTGTCGCGGGTCACGCCGTATTTATTGGCCAGCTCCGTATCCGAAAGGCCGTCGAAATTGATGGCTTTATCGGTAATCCGTTCAAGAGCCGCGGCGTAAATCGCCTCCTTGCGGATTTGCGGATTTTTAATCAAGCAATGTTGGTTCCACATCAACACGCCGATGTTAAGAACTCCCATCTTTTCTTTGTTGCGGTTGGCCAGGCAGAACAATTCAGCGGCCGCCCGTTGTTTATCAGACTTCCAGTCGTGGGGAGCCACCAGGGTCTCCAGATCCGGCGGATTGGTGAAAGCCTGTTCCAAGATGAGTGGAAACGCACTTCTTATGTATTCCTTCCTGCTGTTCCCGTGCGGCAAGGTTTCATTGAACGACCGCAACAACCCAAGGTCGAATTGCTTGTGGCCGAGCAGAAAGATGTTGGTATCTCCGGCAGGAACAAGGACGCCAATCACTCCACTCCCTTCGTAAGGGCCGGCGTTCCTGATATGAAAGGGATTCACACTGTTCAAGTTGACGTTATATTCTTTACCGGTTTCCATTGATCTGACTGTGACGATATTCTCGTCCGCTTCACTTACCGCTTCATAAAATTCCGGAACGGTGTCCCACTTTCTCATAAGTTCAAGGGTTACAGGATGAAATCGATCTCCAAAATCTTTAACGAATCGCTGAAAAGGAGACTGCCCCTCCACAATCGGTGCGTTAAGAGCAGCCCAAACCATGAAAAGCGGTATGTATTCCTTTGTAAAATGAGGTCCGTCCGTCAGCCGGTATTTCTGCCCGCAGGCGCCCAGATACTCAGCCATATGTTCCCGGTAAATATCCGTAAAATCAAAGAAGACTTCCTGGAACTGGCCGATCTCCCGATCGATCACCTTCTGTTGGAAATCTACCACTTTGTTGTCGCTCGCCATGCAGCATTTTTGATAGGTTTCCCCGCTTCCGCAGGGGCATGGCTCGTTCTTTCTTTTTATCTTCATCGGTCACGCTCCCACACGCAAATTTTTTTCATCATAACATATTAATTATGTTTTTCATTCTACCATTTCGGGAAATCTCGTAGTAAGACTCCTAAAGAAAGAGGGATTTAACATGAAAAGCAAGAAGACCCAATATCAGCCGATACAGGGAGAAGGCCACACGTTGACTGACTCGCAAGAGGTGACTTACGCCAGGGAATTCAAACGCGCAGACATTGCCGGAGGTTACCGTAAACCACGAGTAAGGCAAGCCCGTCGTGAAAAAAGCGAATAATAGAAGAGCTGTTACCTCAGCATACATGAATCGCTCATGTGCCAATCAGGCACATGGGTTATTTTTCACTCAGCTTCATTATTCACTTCAAGCAGGTAAACTCTATCGTGAAAGCCGCCGCGCTCTCGTTCCTTTTTCGCCCTTACATCTTCCAGCTCTTCGCTTGTAATGCCTTGCAGCTCGGCAAGTGCATGAACCACTTCCAGCACATCCGCGAGCTCCTTGACTGCTTCCCGGTTATTTTCAGCTTTTATATATTCTCTGGTCTCTTCCCGAAGTTTCCTTCGTAACGCAGCCGCATACTCCTCTTCTCCTAACGTGCGGACCACCGGGTTTTTTCCGGTTATTTTAATTAAATCGGGAATGTGATCCCGGACCAGCTTATTATATTTCGGCATTTGGCTCATCCTTTCGCGTATACAATCACCAGCAAATCGTTCTTTGTGACTCGGTATTAGTATCGGCAAAACCTTGTGAATTTTCCAGTCAAGAAAGCTGCGATATAAATAAAAAAAGGACCCGCAAGGGGCCCTTCTGACCATCAGTGCTTGAATCTCAACAGATCTTCATACAAAATCATATCGGAAAGCTCCAGCTCCCTGGAACGCCGCTTAAACCACGGTTGGCATTTGGCTTTCGAAACTTTCTTCCCGTCGCTTTTACTATAACAACGATTGCCTGACCAGATATAGTCTTCCGTGACAAAGCTTCCGTTCCGAAAGATAACGAAGTCTTCTTTCTGCGGTGAGAACAACCCGTGGCCGAAATGAAGGAAATCATCCGTGCGAATGCCCAGCAAATGCAGGAGCGTCGGCCGAATATCAACCTGGCCTGCGACCGTGTGAATGGTCTTGCCTTCCGTTTGGCCCGGCAAATGAATGATGAGCGGCACACGTTGTAATTTCACCTTTTCCACAGGAGACAGCTCTTCGTTGAAGACTTTCTCAAGCCCCTTTTCATAGGCTTCTGAAATCCCGTAGTGATCCCCGTAAAGAATGATCACCGAATTCTTATACAAACCGCTTTCCTTCAGCTTCTGAAAGAATGTCTTGATGGCCTTGTCCTCGTAGCGAACTGTCATGAAATAATTGTTCACGATCTCGAATTCCGTATGAGGCGGTTTAATCATCCGATCCTCAGGATCAATCAGAAACGGGAAGTGATTCGACAACAACAGGAATTTCGCGTAAAACGGCTGCTGAAGTTCCTTCAGGTACGGCATGGACTGTTTCAGAAACGGGATGTCCTTCAATCCGTAATTAATCTTGTTTTCCTCTGTTACGTGATAGGCGCGTTGTGAATAGAAATGATCATAACCAAGCGCGTCATACATTTCGCCACGATTCCAGAATGTCCTTTCGTTGCCGTGGAAAACAGCGGAATAGTAACCGTGGTTCCCCAGAATTTCCGGGAGCGCGTTATATTCATTCTCCGGATAACGAACGAACACTGAACCGCTCGGCAACGGATACAGCGAACTGTCGATCAGGAACTCCGCATCAGAAGTTTTCCCTTGTTCCGTCTGGTGATAGAAATGATCGAAGTAATAGCTGTGCTTTACAAGATCATTCAAAAACGGTGTAACTTCTTCCCCATTGATCTCCTGCCCGATCACAAAGTTCTGCGTCGACTCAAGGGAAATCAGGATAATGTTCCTGCCTTTCGCAATCCCGAAGAGATCCTTATTAGGCGGAATTTCGTGCTGATTGACATAATCCTCGATTCGTTCAAGCTCGCTGTTTGAAGAGAATGCCCGGGCTGCCACCGGTTTGGCCTGCGCCACGATGTCGTACGCATGATAATTGAATGCCCCGAATGCCTTAACAATCGACTTCCGGTTGTAGAAAGCTTTAAACATCTGGGGATGTTCTACCTTGACCAACCCGATGTTGGCGGCCAACAGCACAATGGCCGCAGCCGCTATGGAAAACTTGGTTTTACGAGTAACTTGTGTTTCCGTCCAAGTTCCCGCTTTCAGCCACCAGATGAGGAAAATCAAATCAAGAAACAAGAAAATGTCAAACGGGCTCATCAGTGCCATGGTGCTTTGGCCCAACCCGCCGACACTCGGCAGCTGGGTGATAACGGGGATCGTAATGAAATCAATATAGAAACGATAATACAACAGATCAGCGTACAAAAGCATGGTGCTCAGAAAGCTGATGATCAACACCCATCTAGGCTTCACCCGATTCCCGAAGAAGAAACTCATACCCAGCAGAAGCAGAACGGAGCTGAGCGGATTTATCCATAGAATAAATTGCCCCATGAGAGAATGCACATTCAAATCAAAATAAAATTCGTAAACTGCAAATGTTTTGATCCACAATAAGACAACAGCTGTCAGATAAAAGGTAAAAGTAGAATGACGCCGAAGTAACATAAAGACCACCTCCAGGTGAGTAAACCCACAGAGCGGTTTCACCCTGAGGTTTATTGTCAAGCCTCCCCGGACAAGACGATGGCCGAAAGTCCGGGAAAAAGCTATCTTACATAAAGCTTGCCTAACTCGTCAAGTAGTAGACGCAATTGCCGTCTAGAATGTTCACCCATCAGCGAAATTTGTATCCAATTTCGCTCAAGTAAATATTCGCTGCGATAACTGAGCAGATAACCGGCCTGTGCCAGAGCATCTCCGACTTCCTCAGAGTCCGCTGAGTCACCAAGGGCAATCGTGACAATTCCCGGCGATGTATCGGTATCAGCCCCGAAAATGTGAAACCCGAGGCGGCGCAGTTCCGTCCGCAGCCATACCGCCAACTCTTCCTGTCTTTCCAAAACAGATTGATCCTTAAAACGATGCAGGGCCGCCTGCAACGCATAAATCAGATTCGAAGAATGAGTAAACGGGATCCCTTCCTTCGAGGCATATAAACCGAGATCGAGATATCGCGGCAAGCTCGAATCCGGCTCAATCTCATGATGATAGAAGACCATCGCCAATCCGGCATAGGAGCCAAGGCCTTTGCCGCTTCCCGAAGAAGCCAGGTATACGCCCTCAAGGTTTACCGGCACAACAGCTACAGAACTGCAACAGTCCAAACAAAGCTTCACGCCTTCTTCTCTGCAAATCCGCTTCAATGTTTCCATATCATTCAACAGCCCTGTTGAAGTCTCGCAATGGACTGCCCACAGCCATTTGATTTCCGGCTGCCGCCTTAACATTTCACGAATTTCCTCATAGTCAAAGGGAGTGCCCCAACCATACTTCAGGGAACGGTAAGACAGCCCGAATCTTCCGGCATGATCCAATAAGCGTTCACCGAACTCTCCATTTGTGGCGATCAGCCCGGGTTGGTTCAACAACGAAAGCTGTCCTGCCACAACGTCATTTCCCAAGGTGCCCGTTCCGAGGAAAATCTCCGCATGACGCGCATTGGTCATCTCGCACAACTGCCGCTTAACCTGTTGGAAATCATCTACGAAACGGCGTGCACGATGAGAAACCGGCTTTCCGCCGAAAGCCTCTTGTACTTCTTCCCCAAGATTGACTGGGCCCGGTAAGAAACTAATTGCTTTGGAAGGTTGTTCTATTTTCTCAGCTTCCCCGGTTTCTGTCACTGGAAAAGCTTCCAGACGGCGAAACATCGCCTCTTTCCTGTCAAACTTTTCCCTTGTTAAATACATTGGCTGAAACGAGGCTTCCTCCGTGCCCACCAGCGGTCCGAACGGAACAAATCCGAGATGCTTGTACAGCTTCTGTTCACGTGTTGTTCCTGAAATAATCGCCATATCATAACCTTCGTTCACGCAATACTGGATCAGCTTTCGCATCAATCCTACAAAAACCCGGCCGTTGCGGTATTCCTTTTCAACCGCAAGCAATCGAACCTCACAAATTGATCGGCCATCAGGAAAGTAGGAATCGAGATCCTCTAATTTCTCATCAAGGGAAAAGGGACGGTTTCCGCGAACCGCGATCATCCCGACGATTTTCCCTTCATCGATACAGACAATATATGTATTTTCTTCGTGAAAGCGGTCAATAAGCCGATTTTCAGCGTTTTCTTCGTGTTGGGGGATTTCTCCCACGAAAGTTTTGTAATTCAACTTGTATATTTGTTCAAATTCCGACGGTTCGGAGGCGATTTTGAACATTAAGGACGAGGTCGTGATCATCATATCACCCCTTTACAGTCTAGGATGGGTTCTTCTTCTTGAGCCTTATCGCCAGGTTTTCCCGGTGCGAAAAAAGAACAAGCGCGGCGAGTGCAGCAATACCGACAATATGAACGACAGGCTGCCCTAATATAAGCAGTGAAAAAGGCGTAATGGCAATACTGAAAAGCCCGCTAATTGTAAAACTGCGGTTAACCGCAAATATGCAAAGAAATTGAATGATGACCAGTGCCATAATCAGTGGACCGAGCATCAGCATCACGCCAATTGCCGTAGCAATCCCTTTTCCGCCGTGAAAACGGAGCTGCACAGGCCAGATGTGGCCGGCGATGACGGCCAGATAGGCCGCAATCAGCCAATACGGGCCCACTTCGAAGCTCTGTGCAATCCATACGGCCGCCATTCCCTTGAGAAGATCAATCACAAGGGTAGCGATGAAACCGGAAGATCCGAGAACCCTGCTGACGTTCCGCGCCCCCACGTTGCCGCTTCCAATCTCATGAATATCTTTTTTCGCCAGAAACCGAACCAGATAATATCCGGCTGTAAAACAACCGATTACATAAGCAGCGGCGATTACAAGCCATTCTGTGGCAGGAAACATCGGGATCCCCTCCCTCCCGGATTCCAATCTGAGATTCTATTATTTTATCATATATTAGGACCAGGTCACAATTCAGCCCGCGGCAGCCTGATAAATTTCTTCTGCCTTATCGGTCAGCCATGAATGCTTCGATGTCTTCAACTGTTCTGATCATCTTTTCGGACAGATTTTCATACCCGCCTTCTGTGACGAGAACATCATCTTCGATACGAATGCCGATATTTTCTTCTTCAACATAAAGGCCCGGCTCAACAGTCAATACCATTCCGGGTTCCAGAGAAAGGTTTCTGTAGCGGCCGACATCATGTGTATCAAGTCCCATAGAATGGCTGACGCCGTGATAGTAATAGTTCTGGATGTCTTCTTCCTTCTCAATCAAGCCGATCTTGATGCACTCTTCGGCCAGAACCTTTTTCGTATGCTTATTCAACTCGGAGAACTCGACTCCGGGCTTGATCATTTCCGTCGTTTCTTTCAATGCCTTCAGAACGATGTTGTACAGTTGCTTCTGCCGATCGCTGAATTTCCCGTTCACTGGGATGGTACGGGTCAAATCAGAGCTGTAATATTCGTATGCGGCCCCAAGATCGAACAAGACAAGATCTCCATCTTCCGTCTTCGCATTATTCTCCCTGTAGTGAAGAATAGTGGCGTTTTTCCCGGTGGCTGCAATTGTTGGAAATGCATGTTCCTTAATTCCGTTTGATTGCAAGGTATAGTCGAAATGCGCCTCAAGTTCGTATTCCATTTTACCAGGTTCTGCATGTTTCATGATGCTCTCTATGCCTTCACGGGTAACCTTGATGGCTTTGCGGATTTTCTCCACTTCTTCAGGCGATTTCACAAGACGAAGCTGACAAATCGTTCCGTATACATTTCCGATTGAAACATGCGGATATTTATCCTGCAAGGTCTTTGCGAAATGATGGGCCTCTGTCAGCGGTGCCTCCCAATTCTGCAATTCGAGATTGAGATTCACTTTCTCAATGCCCTCAGCCTGCAAAGCCGCATGGACGTGTTTCGTAAACTTATCAAGATACAAGATCTTGTCGATTCCCGAAGCTTCTTTGGCTTCTTCTTTCGTCATATTAGCGCCTACCCACTTGGCCATGACCGGGTCGCCTTCTTCAATAAACAGCGTTTCCTCGATTTTGCCGCCTGTCTTCTTGGCAACGAACACCATTTTCGGCCGCTCAATGCCGGTTATGTAATAGAAGTTGCGATTCGGAACAAAATGGTACTCCTCATCTGCTGAACGCGGCGGCGCCTCTCCCGCAAATAAAATCGTCAGTGAGCCTTCCTCCAGTTTCTCGGCCAATTTCTCCCGATTTCGTACAAAGAATTCCTGTTTCATGTTCGAACCCCTTCCCTGTCAGTAAATTTGTTTTCTGCTTTAATTCTGCTTAACTACGTCTGCCGAACGGAGAGAACCCCAATGAAGTAATTCCCCATCTTCCGCTCCTCTTCCTGCCTTTGATTGCCAATTTCCCGTTAATCGAATACGCCTTGGCATATTTACGCTCGAATTTCCCCCACCCTAAAAAGCGCTATTTTTCGCTTTTAGGGGCGGTCACTCGCACCACACGAGATAGGTTAGTTCGTCGTTGCCGCAGGACGCGACAATCTTAAGGGATTAAAAAAACCTGGATAAAATAAAAATACCATATCCAGACGCTTGCAATCCACCTGTATCCATTTTTTCTCTACAAATCAGAAAATCCCCGCGGGAATGCAATACCGCAGGGATGCAAATTAGCCAAACAGAAAATATAAAGCTTCGAAAACCAATCCAGCAAGCAACGCCGTGATCGGCAACGTTATAATCCAGGTCAGAACAATCCTCCTGGCAGCACCCCATTTAACTCCTTTAAGCCGTTGAGATGCGCCAACTCCCATGATCGAAGAGGAAATTACATGTGTTGAACTTACCGGCAATCCCAACTTGGTGAAACCGAAAATGACGAGTGCCGAAGATAAATCCGCGGAGGCTCCGTTAACCGGCCTGATTTTCATAATGCCGCCACCAACCGTTTTGATAATTCTCCATCCGCCGATTGAGGTGCCGAGACCCATTGCCAGAGCAGCAGAAATCCGAACCCACATGGGTATGTCGGTTGAGGAATGAAAGCCGGCGCTGATCAGGGCCAGAGTGATAATCCCCATAGCCTTTTGGGCATCATTCGTTCCATGGGCAAACGATTGAGCGGCCGCCGTGAAAATCTGGAATATGCGGAATCCCTTGCTCGTTTTCGAAAGCGGGAAGTTTCTGAAGATGACCTTATTGATGGCCATGATAATGAATCCAGTCAAGAAAACAAGAAAAGGTGAAACAAGCAGCGCCACCAGAATAATTAAAAAGCCATCATAATTCAGTACGGCGATTCCCCCGGCTGCAATAGCGGCTCCGGCGATTGATCCAATAATAGCATGGGAAGAACTGCTTGGAATCCCGAAATACCAGGTGATGAGATTCCAGGATATCGCGGAAATCAAAGCGGCAAGAACGATAAACATACCATATTGTAATGAGAACGGATCCACAATGCCTTCAGTGATGGTTTTCGCCACGCCTGTAAAGGTCAGCGCTCCGATAAAGTTCATCGAGGCCGCAAGGAAAATCGCAATACGCGGGCGCAAAGCGCCGGTTGAAATCGCAGTAGCAACGGCATTGGCCGTATCGTGAAACCCGTTACTGAAGTCAAAGGTCCACGCCAACAAAACGATGAAAATCACAATCAAAAGTGCACTATCCATTGTACCGCTCCTTACGCATTCCTCATGATAATTGTTTCCAGTGTGTTCGCTACATGTTCACAACTATCGGAGATTTCCTCCAAAAGCTCGTACAATTCCTTATATTGAATAACGATTAACGGGTCACTTTCTTTGACAAATAAATCTTTAATGGATACCCGTAAAAGCTCATCGCAAGTTGATTCATAATCATTGATTTTGATGGCATGGGGCCGAATATCAATCAGCTTCTTCTTGCCAAGCAATCTCACTGATTCGTTGACTTCCCCAACAGCATCATTAAGATGGTCGACAAATTTCACCATATATTCGTTCGGAGCCGTGATGTTATACATTTCAAAACGTGAGGAACAAGCCTCCAGGCCGTCAAGAATATCATCCATCTTGACCGCCAGTTCCAAAATGTCCTCCCGCTCCAACGGTGTGATAAACGTTTTGTTCAAAGCGACGATCAGTTCGTGGATAAATGTATCTCCCTTGGTCTCATATTCCTTCATGACCTTCGAAAATTCTTTAAGATCACTTTCACTGCGGATTTTGAAATCCTTAAAGTACTGCGAACCCTCCTGCAGGTTCACTGAAATGTTGGAAAGCATTTTGAAAAAATCGTCCTGTTTCTGGGAAAAAAACACGTCTCGCACCTCCGTAATTCAATGGTTCGGAATCAGAACCGAAAGCCGGTTAAGCTTGTACACACAAATTGCAGGAAAATCCCGAGGAAGCCCCGCACTTCACAGTGAACTTGCCTCTATGGACTTTCCGGGCTCCGATGTCCGGCCTTTGTTTTTGTACCTTCACCATCATAGCAAAAGCTGTCGAATTTTAAAATTCCATTGGTGTAAAATCTTCGTAAAGGTTTTGTAAGCGTTACCATTTGTGGGCCTTCCCTTTCATTTAATGTTCCTTTCCTTCCGCCAAAAATTCTGTATACCGTAATTGCTCCCGTTCTTTTCTCCCTGTCGAGACGTATTTTCAAAAAAAAAACGAACCGGAACAATGCCCGGTTCT
>DASVCO010000023.1:0-2243 GCA_036381575.1 Caryophanales bacterium | reverse complement strand
TGGCCGCACAAAATTACGTCCGTTATGAATAATCGCGGCTTCTTATAACCAATACTATGCCGTCTGTAAAAGAATAAGTACCGCTTTTTTCAATTAATTCATTGCTGACAGTCAACGTGGTGGTTCCATCAACGTCCACATTGGAAAGAGGATATTTGAAACCTTCCAAACTTAAGCCTTTAATAGATTCGCCAAAAGGTAAAAAAGAAAGGTACGGGTAATCGGTATCCCGGTTGATCCGATAACATCCCGGCTTCCGTGCGATAATCTCATTTTGCCGGTCAACAATAGCCATTTCAATGCCGGTACCGAGGCTTTTTTTCAACAACCTTATGTTCACCCATTCATGGTCAAGGCGTCCCCCTGTCGCACCAAACAAAGTGATGCTTTCCGGCCGCTGATGAATAGCCCATTCAACAGCAAGTTCCAGGTCGGTTTTGTCCTTTTCCGCTGGAAAAGTAAAGAGCTTCGACTCCGTCTGGATCTTCCGCAATTCGTCCACGGACAACGAATCAAAATCACCAAACCCATAATCCGGTTGTATGCCACGGCGATTTAATTGGTACATGCCACGGTCAACACCAACCCAGGTTACGTTTTTCCCGTCGGACCTCAACTCTGGAACAAGAGAAACGGGACCTCCTGCAAGGATGCGGATTTCCATGGTCACGCCATTCTCGCTTTAACTAATCTGGGGGCGGCAACAATAAGCAGAACAAGGACTACTGCTGTCAAAATAAATGACGGAATCAGGTAACCCGCATTATAAACAAGGGAGTAAATCCAGACCGGAGTCCCTTCCGGCGCGAATGCCCTCCACCAAACCAAGCCGGAAATAAAGTGCGCCACGAAACGCAAAGCTGTGCCGAAGAGAGTTCCAATAGTAATGACCATGCCCTGGCTAAAATGACTTTTGTCCGGATTGGGTTTAAGAATGCCTGCAAATCCAACCAATAGGAACGCGATAGGGTAATCGACCAAAATCGATATAGGATGAACAAAAGAAGGATCGGTTAAAAAATCAACAATACCAAAAATCATCCCTGTAACAATTCCGGCTTTGACACCCCGGCGATAGGCCATTAAGATAATCGGCAGCATTTCGAGAGAAATCGATCCCCCATAAGCCCATGGCGCATCAAAACCGACAAAACTCAGAACAAAAGCGGCGGCAACCATAATCGCTATTTCCGTTATCAAATTCACTCTATTACTCATCGTTTCACTCTCCTCTTTTTCAACACAAATCAAATTTTCTCTTAATGAAATAGAGCCTAAATCATTTTCAGAATGATTTTGCTGGATCAATAAAAAAAACAGCTTCATGCCCTATGGACAAAGCTGTTTTCCTTTAAAAACACATCCACAATCCCTACGCAGGCATAATCCTTGGTCAGGTTCTTTGGGTCGGAAGATGACTCCCCTCTCAGCCCCTCGATTGGGACTCCCCCAGTGGTAACCTTATTCTCTTGTTTGCTTTCTATTATACACCACGAATCGCTTCGATGACAGCTTTTCTGTCTTTTTGCCCGAAAATAGCCGATCCCGCAACAAACACATCGGTTCCGGCTTCATGGCACAATCTGGCTGTCTCTTCGTTGATGCCGCCGTCTACTTCGATTTCTATAGGCAATCCTTTTTTCTTAATTTCTTCGGACAGCACACGGATTTTCGGGAGAACCGAATCGATAAACTTTTGTCCTCCGAAACCCGGATTAACCGTCATAAACAACACCAAATCAATATCATTAAGCACATGCTGAATGGTTTCGACAGGTGTAGCAGGATTTAAGACAACCCCGGCTTTTGCCCCTTGCTCTTTAATATGGTGAAGGGTTCGATGCAAATGAGGACAAGCCTCAACATGAACGGAAACGATGTCTGCTCCCGCTTTCACAAAATCAGGAATGTAACGATCCGGTTCTTCAATCATTAAATGAACGTCCAAAGTAAGTTCTGTCAAAGGACGTATTGCTGAGACAACCGGCGGCCCCATCGTAATGTTCGGGACAAAATGCCCGTCCATCACATCAATATGGACATAATCGGCACCGCCTGCTTCAATATCGTGAATCTCCTCGCCAAGTTTGCTGAAATCGGCAGCTAAGATTGAGGGAGCGATTTTCATAAGTTTAGTACCTCCGTTTTTGGCCTTGAATTTCTTCGAAAAATTGTTTGTAATGCTCGTAACGATATTCGGGAATCTCTCCCTCTTCAAGCGCTCTCTTAACGGCGCACTTCGG
>DASVCO010000022.1:0-2697 GCA_036381575.1 Caryophanales bacterium | reverse complement strand
GTGGATGGCCTTCATGAGTTTATTAGAGAAACCAAATAAAAGGTTACATGTAGTGGAAGCCTCAATCAACATTGGGGCTTTTTCCTTGCACTGAAGTCATACAAGCCCCGGAATAAGCATAGATTGGCATTGTCCGTTTCTCTTGGAAGGGGGAAAAAGGTTGTTTCGACTGGTTAAAGAATTTAGACAGTTTGCCAAACATGGCAGCATGGTTGACATGAGTATTGGTATGGTAATTGGAGCGGCCTTTGGGAAAATCATTTATTCACTCGTCAATGATATATTGATGCCTCCGATCGGCCTGTTACTCGGAGAGGCGAAGTTTTCTAACCTGTTTATCAATCTGTCGGATCAGCATTTCAAGACGGTTGCCGAAGCGGAAGAGGCCGGAGCACCGACGATCAATTATGGCTTGTTTCTGAATACGTTGATTCACTTTTTCATCATTATGGTGGTCATCTTTCTGGTCGTTCGCCAGATGAATCGCATGAGGGCACCTAAGGAAGATCCTCTGAAGTCGATGACGAAGAAAGAATGTCCGCATTGTTTCACGGATATTCCCTATCGCGCGAAGAGGTGTCCATACTGTACATCGGATTTGGAAGGGATCCCGACAAGTCATAAAATAGAGCCAAAACGAAAACGGAAGAAATCGAAAATCAAAATCAACGTCAGTTAGGCGCCGGTTGGCCAATGGCCCCCGGTTCTTTTTTGATCTTACCCGTTCTATCCCATTCCTTTTTCAAATTTAATCTCTTCAACAATCTTTTTTTCATCCCATCATAAGGTTCGACCCTTTCACGAATACTAATCAAAACGAATGCCTTTATTAGTAAGAGGAGGGACCTTATAGATGGCAAAGAATCAGTTAGGTTTTTGGGTGCTGACTGCATTTGTGGTCGGCAATATGGTCGGTTCGGGAATTTTGTTGTTGCCGCGGACGCTTGCGGAGGTAGCGAGCCCTGCCGGTATTCTTTCGGCGTGGATTTTGACCGGATTTGGAGTGTTGATGCTGGCGCTTGTGTTCGGGAATTTGTCGCTGCGTAAGCCGGAATTGTCCGGGGGGCCGCAAATTTATGCGAAGGCTCTGCCCCGACAAGGTTCGAATCGTTCCATTTTTGTAGGTTATCTGGTTTCATGGGGATATTGGATTTCCAATTGGTCCGGTAACGTGGCGATCATTACGACTTTCGCAAGTTATCTTTCCACTTTCTTTCCGATCATGACAAGCAATGCACCGTTGTGGCAAATTGGAGGCTTTACGTTAAGGGTCGGCAATGTCATTACCTTTTTCGTTTGCTCGGCTTTGCTCTGGGCGGTTCATTATTTGATTTTGCGCGGGATAGAAGGGGCGGGCAAGGTGAATTTAATCGCCACGGCTTCCAAGGTGGTTGGATTTATATTCTTCATCATCATCTCTTTGTTCGTTTTTCAAGCCAGTAATATGGTTCCGTTCGCTGTACCGGTGCCTGGAGATGGTGGACAAAATGTCGGCCTTCTGGGTCAGGTGAATCACGCCGCTGTTGCGACTTTATGGGCGTTTGTAGGCATCGAATCGGCGGTTGTCTTTTCATCAAGGGCTCGCAAAAAAAGTGATGTAAAAAAAGCCACCAGCTTCGGGTTGTTATTGACTCTTGTGATTTACATGGGGATCACTGTTTTGGTTCTCGGCACATTAACAAGAGATCAGCTGCTTTCTTCACAAAAACCTCTTGTAGACGCGCTGGCCGTTTCGGTAGGGGATTCGGGTGCCTATATCATGGCGGTGCTGGCTTTAATTTCGCTGACAGGCACAACAATCGGCTGGGTTTTGCTTAGTGCAGAAGTTCCTTATCAAGCCGCCAAGCAAGGTATTTTCCCGAAGAAATTTATGAGTGAAAATAAAGACGGGGCTCCTGTATTTGCTCTGGTGTTATCCAATGGACTTGCCCAGATCTTTCTCTTTTCGACGATTTCACAGTCTATGGCGCATGCCTTCACTTTTGTGATTTTGATCGCGACCTTAACGTATCTGGCTCCATATTTGGTTTCGGCCCTTTATCAGTTGAAGTTGGTTTTCACGAAAGAAACATACGAGGGCCAGCCGAAAGCACGTGTCTTTGATGGGGTGGTCGCCGTTCTCGCGACTGTCTATTCAGTGTGGGTCATTAAGGCAGGGACATCCGACTTGCAAACCTTTTTCCTCGGGTTGGGCTTATTTGCTTTAGGTATTGTCTTCTATCCGTTGGTACCGAAACCGGGTAAGCTATAGCCCTTCTCCGATCGAAATCATCAACTAGAGCGTAGGACTGAGAAAAAGAGGGAATACTATAGCCAGGGAGGTGCGCCATGACACAAATTCTATCTGTCGGGACGAGCTTGCCGCCGCATCGGGTTGATCAAGATGAAGTGATGGCATTTGTCGGAGGGTTCTTCCGTGAATCGTATCCTGATATCGACAGGCTGTTGAAAGTGTTCCACAATGGTCAAATTCAGTCGCGTCATTTATCCGTACCGCTTGAATGGTTTAATACAAAGCACTCTTTACAGGAAAAAAATGACCTTTACATAAAAATATCCGTAGAATTAGGAATTGAAGCGATTCGTCATTGCTTGAACGATTCGGGGTTCTGGGAACGCGATATTCATTATGAAGAAGTCGATGCGATTTTCTATGTATCCACGACAGGCTTTTCGACACCAAGCATAGAAGCGAAA
>DASVCO010000021.1:0-8177 GCA_036381575.1 Caryophanales bacterium | reverse complement strand
TTTGCAAGTGTGTTAAATTATATTACATATAGATAGTATGTTTAGACAGAAAGAAGGTGATCTCATGCCGACGAATGAGAAACCCAATAGACTGATCGCTGAGAAGTCACCATATTTACAACAACACGCTTATAACCCTGTTGATTGGTTTCCGTGGGGTGATGAAGCCTTTGAAAAAGCGAAGACTGAGAATAAGCCGGTCCTAGTTTCAATCGGGTATTCCACTTGCCATTGGTGCCATGTGATGGCTCACGAAACGTTCGAGGACCCGGAAGTGGCTGAAATGCTAAATGAACGGTTTGTTTCCATTAAGGTCGACCGTGAGGAGCGCCCAGATGTCGATGCGATTTACATGAAAGTGTGCCAGGCGATGACCGGGCAGGGCGGATGGCCGTTGAATGTGTTTGTGACGCCGGATCAGAAACCTTTCTATGCCGGAACTTATTTCCCGAAGGAGAGCCGTTTTGGGCATCCGGGATTTGTTGAGGTCATTACCCAACTGTACAAGCAGTACAAAGAAACCCCTGAAAAAATTACAAATATCGGCGAGCAAGTCACAGAAGCCTTCCAGAAACATCGTCATGAAAAACAACCGATTGATCCGGAAATTTTACATAAATGCTACCGGCAGCTGGAAGAAGCCTTTGATCCCGAATTCGGTGGATTTGGCGAGGAACCTAAATTCCCAGCCCCGCATCAATTAACGTATTTAATGCGATACTACCGTTGGACCGGGGAAAATCAGGCACTGGAAATGGTTACGAAGACGCTGGATTCGATGGCTGACGGCGGCATTTACGATCACATTGGCCAAGGATTCTCGCGTTACTCAGTGGATGAAAAATGGCTTGTTCCGCACTTCGAGAAGATGCTTTATGATCAGGCGATGCTGGCAATCGCCTACACCGAAGCTTATCAGGTCACAAAATTAGATCGGTACCGCACCGTGGCGAAAGAAATTTTAAATTATGTCTCAAGGGAAATGCGAGATCCTGAAGGCGGCTTTTATTCAGCTGAAGATGCGGATTCCGAAGGGGAAGAGGGCAAGTTTTATCTATGGACGAAGGATGAAATTCTTGATGTGTTGGGCCAGGACGAAGGAGAGCGTTTCTGTGAGGTGTACGACATCACCGAAGAGGGGAATTTTGAAGGGAAAAACATACCGAATTTGATCGGAATGGACCTTTCAGAAGAGCACCGTAAGTCGTTGGAACAAGCGCGTAAAGAGTTATTTGAAGCGAGAGAAAAGAGGGTTCATCCGCATAAGGACGATAAAATTTTAACCTCATGGAACGGGTTGATGGCTGCAGCGTTTGCCAAAGCCGGAAAAGTTTTCGGTGACGATAGGTATATTCGGATTGCTGAAGATGCAGTGAATTTTATTGAAAAAACATTAACCGAAGACGATCGGTTAATGGCTCGTTTTCGTGACGGCGAGGTGAAACATAGAGGGTTCATTGATGATTATGCCAATTTGCTTTGGGCTTATATCGAACTGTACGAAAGTCGTTTGGATGTCGATTATTTGAAGAGAGCTGTAAATTTGGCGGATAAGTTGGTGAACCTCTTTTGGGATACGGAAGACGGCGGCTTTTACTTTTATGGAAATGACAGTGAATCGCTCATTACCCGTCCCAAGGAATTGTATGATGCCGCAGTTCCCTCAGGCAACAGTGTAGCGGCGCTGCAGCTATTGCGATTGTCAAAACTGACCGGACAAACTGAACTTGAGGATAAGGTATCGGAAATGTTCGAGGTGTTTTCCGATGAAGCGTCTTACTATCCGAGTGGTTTTGCCTATTTCCTGCAAAGCTTGTTGATGACACAAATGGCCGGCAAGGAAGTTGTAATATTGGGTGAAAAAGAAGACCAAAATTACAGGCGGCTGATCGGGGTACTGCAACAGGAATTCTTACCCGAGGTGACCTATCTAGCTTCTGACAATGTAAACGAGCTTGTCCAAGCAGCTTCGTTTACATCAGGTTTCACCGCGCAAGATGAAACAACGGTTTATGTTTGTGAAAACTTCAGCTGTCAACGTCCGACAACCAATGTAGAGGATGTGCTGAAGCAACTGGAAAGATAGAAAAAGCTGGGGCAACCAGCTTTTTTTATGATCATTTTGCCGAAGAAATAACTTTACTAACGAACGTTTATTCGCTATAATGAACTATGTTATGATGAAAGTAGTATCTAACTTCGAACCTTCGAGGTGACAGCATGATTCCCGTGAAAAAGTCTTTAAATGAATGTATGGATATTATCCGAAGCAGGCCTGAATTTATAAAAAATATTGCGCATTGGGAAACGATTCCCGAGAGAAAAGCGAAAACTGTCAGCTTTCCGGATTCGATTCATCCTTCACTACAACAATCTTTACATAAACGCGGTATCGAGCAACTTTATTCACATCAAAAGGAAGCCTTTACGGCTGCGGTTGATGATGAACAGAATGTTGTTGTCGTAACGCCAACAGCGTCGGGAAAGACGCTTTGTTACAACTTGCCGGTATTACAGGAGGTTACGCGAAATCCGAACAGCCGAGCATTGTATCTGTTTCCCACAAAGGCACTGGCCCAGGATCAGAAAAGCGAACTGACTGAATGGATTGAAGAGGCGGAACTGGACGTCAACACCTACACTTATGACGGAGATACGCCCTCAAGTATTCGCCAGAAAATACGAAAGGCCGGTCACGTCGTCATGACCAACCCGGATATGCTTCATTCCGGGGTTTTGCCCCACCATACAAAATGGGTATCTCTGTTTGAAAATCTGAAATATGTTGTGATTGATGAGGTTCATACATACAGAGGTGTATTTGGCAGCCATGTAGCTAATGTTATCCGCCGTCTGAAGCGAATTTGTCGGTTTTACGGCAGCGACCCGGTCTTTATTTGCACATCAGCGACTATCGCCAATCCAAAGGAAATTGCTGAACAATTAACGGGTAAACCCATGAGATTGATAGACAACAATGGCGCTCCTGCCGGTGCCAAGCATTTTGTTTTTTATAATCCGCCTGTCGTTAACAAACCGCTTAACGTCCGGCGGAGCGCCACTTTGGAAGCCAGGAATATCGCAAAGTTATTTTTGGAAAATGAAGTGCAAACCATTGTGTTTGGCCGAAGCCGAGTCCGGGTAGAAATTCTATTAAGCTATTTGCAGAAAATCTTTCAGAAGAAGTTCGGAGCTCCGAAAATTCGCGGTTACCGAGGCGGCTACTTGCCGAAACAACGCAGGGAAATTGAAAACGGCCTGCGTAACGGGGAAGTGCTCGGTGTTGTGAGTACGAATGCCCTTGAACTGGGCGTAGATATCGGGCAGTTGCAAGTGTGTGTGATGACCGGTTATCCCGGTTCGGTCGCCAGTACCTGGCAACAGGCCGGACGTGCGGGGCGCCGTCAGGGAGAGGCCGTGATTTTTCTTGTTGCTAGCTCAAGTGCTCTTGATCAATATATGATCCAGAATCCGGATTACTTTTTCACAAGAACCCCGGAAAGGGCGAGGATCAATCCAAATAACCTGATTATTTTAGTGGATCATCTGAAATGCGCGGCTTACGAGTTGCCGTTTGCGAAGGGTGAAGCCTTTGACGGTGTTGAGATCGAAGAAGTCCTGGATTTTCTGACAGACGAACAGATTTTGCATTTCCAAAACGAAAAATGGTACTGGATGAACGATTCGTTCCCGGCTTATAACATCAGCCTTCGCTCCGCGTCTCAAGAAAACGTGGTGATTATCGACCAGACGGAGGTTGCGAATGTGCGGGTCATCGGTGAAATGGATCGGTTTAGTGCCATGACTTTGTTGCATGACGACGCGATTTATTTGCATGAAGGTGTGCAATATCATGTCGACAATCTTGATTGGGAAGAGAAGAAGGCGTACGTTCGCCAGGTAAATGTCGATCATTACACGGATGCTCATATGGCCGTTCATCTGAAAGTGCTGGAAACAGACGAGGAAACGGTATCCGCAAAAGCTGAATTCGCGTACGGAGAAGTAACAGTTAATGCGATGCCGACGATTTATAAAAAAATTAAATTCGAAACCCATGAAAATATCGGTTGGGGGCACATTCATTTGCCGGAGGAGGAACTACATACGAATGCGGCCTGGTTATCATTGCCTGATGCGATTTCGTCCCAACTAAGTGAGGATCATATTGAGCATGGCCTAATCGGAATTGCCAATGTCTTGCGGACAACAGCACCGCTTTTTGTCATGTGCGACTCATCGGATTTGCACGTGACTCCTCAGGTCAAGGCCGTTCATTCGGGGCAGCCGACGATCTTCCTGTATGACCGCTATCCGGGCGGAATCGGTTTAAGCGAAAATGTTTACCAATCGATGGGGAAATTGTTGCAAGAAGCGAAAGCTTTAATCCAGCGGTGCTCGTGCGAGGCAGGTTGCCCGTCCTGTGTCGGTTCTCCGGAGGGAGCCGAGGAGAGCGGCAAACAGGCGGCGTTGAAAATACTCAATATGATTTTATAAGGCTGTTCTCTATAAGGGGAACTCATGTAAAGGAGGGGAAACCGTTGTCATTAAAGGGAAAATTAGCTCGTTTCAAAAACGATATTGTGACTGAAACAAGGTCACAGGTTACTGGTCAGAGACACACGGCGTCCCTGGATATGGCTGCGAAATGGGCTGCTCTGCAAGCTGAACCCTTTTTATTTGATGGCCAGACAGCATGGGTCCGCACGGTTTCTTATCCTTTGAACACCTGCCATGGCCGATACCCGTTTTCGATGTTGAAAGAGGCAGTGTCCGCGTGGAATGAAACTGAAATTGATCATCCGTTGTCAGCAAAGGGCTTGTCTTTTGATGAACTGCTTTTCTTCGATACGGAAACAACCGGTCTCGGAGGCGGTGTCGGCAATACTATTTTTTTAATCGGTTGTGGGCGCTTGCTTGGGGATCGTGTCGTGGTCAAGCAATTTTTTCTTCCGACGCCAAGTGATGAAGTGGCGCTGTATCAGGCGTTTTTAACAGATGTGAAGGATCTGAAAAATCTTGTTACCTATAACGGCAAGGCATTTGACTGGCCGCAGATCAAGACACGCCATACCTTCCTTAGGGAGGCCGTGCCGAACTTGCCGGCATTTGGCCATTTTGATTTGCTTCATGCTTCCAGAAGGTTGTGGAAAGACACGTTGGAGTCCAATCGTTTGTCGGTCGTGGAGCGTGATATTCTGGAATTCACTCGTACAGGTGATACACCGGGCCATCTCGTTCCGTTTTATTATTTTGAATATGTGAAACAGCAGGATCCCGAAATCATCCGAGGCGTCCTGGAACATAATGAATATGACATCCTTTCGTTAATTACGTTGTATTCGCATCTGTCCCAATTAATTCTTTCGCGGATACCGGCAACGGCTAAAGAACAATATGAAATCGGGCGATGGTATGCCTACACCGGATCGGAAGACAAAGCTCTTGAAAGCTTCCTGAGTATTTCTGATGCTGCGGGGCATGAAGGCCGGCTTGCCAACAGAAACATTGCTGCTATTTACAAGCGGCAAAAGCGATATGATGAGGCCATGATGATATGGGAAAGACTTGCCGAAACCTCGGCAACCGGAGATTCTGAGCTTTTGATTGAGATGGCAAAGGTATTTGAACATCAATACAAGGATTTTCGACAGGCATTAGATTGTTCCAAGCAGGCTTATCGCATCGAAAAGCAAAAGAGCCGGGTTGCCCGCCGTTCTCAGGACGGCCTGGGCCTGGAAAACAGAATCAATCGTCTTGAACGTAAACTTTTTTGCTCTTAGATGCGAAGCATTTATCATAAAAATAGGGTTGTGCTTTCGACAAATTCCCGTAAAATATAGATAGACACCATAGAAATTCACATGAAGGGGAATGAACGTTGAGCCGACTTTTGGTATTATTGTTCTTTTTGATGATTGGGGTTACTTTTTTCGTAATGAACAGGATGGGGTGAAGATGCCGTCATAATTCGGACAGGCTCCACCATATATATGGGATAGACTAGACAGGAAATTGACAATGGAACTACGGTTGTGCCAAAATAAGACCAATATTGAGGTGAAAAGCATGGAAAATGAGGGAAAAATCCGTTTAACGGCCAAGGATATTCTGGAAAAGGACTTTAAAACAGGCATGCGGGGCTACGATAAAGATGATGTGGACCAGTATCTGGACAGCATTATCAAGGATTACGAGCTATTCCAGAAAGAAATGGAGCATCTTGAGCAGGAGAACAATAAACTCCGCAGGGAAATTGAGAAAATGCAAGGCCAACAGAAACGGCAATCACCAACGGCCGGGAATACCAACTATGATATATTAAAACGTTTGTCCAATCTTGAGAAACATGTATTTGGCAGCAGGCTTTACGAATAAACAGCCGTCTGAAAACATCACTCTTTTCGCGATTCGGGAAACAGTGCATTAATTATAACATTGAAATTTTCACGTACCGTACTTTGATTTTTTCATAAAAAAGAGTTATAATAGATAGAGTGACTTGGTTGACGGCGCCAGGTAATCGCTGCATCAACTGATGTAGAGGAAAGTCCATGCTCGCACGGTCTGCGATGACCGTAGTGTTCGTGCCTGACGAAACAATAAGTCAGGGTAGCCTGGTTTCGACTGGGTTAACGGCAGGGAAAGCACCTAAGTCCAGGTGATAGGGTGCGAATACCTTTAAAGTGCCACAGTGACGAAGTCCCTCCGGAAACGGCGGGAGTGGAACGAGGTAAACCCCGCGAGCGAGAAACCCAAATGATGGTAGGGGAGCTTTCTCGAAGGAAATGAACTTCAGAGAGAGCCGGATGCGAGTCATCCGGAGATAGATGATTACCGCCGGCGTACAAGGGTAACACCGTTTGCAGTACACAGGAACAGAACATGGCTTATGAAGCGTCGTTAACCATTCAACCCTTAAATAAGGGTTTTTTTATTGTTCGTATTTCGGCACCTTCGAGTGCTTTTATTTGTGATGGGGAAATAAAATCGGCCAAGGGTTCGAAGGGTATGATGAGTCCATACATACCAAGGAGGCCCCTGATGAATGATCAAGAGTTACAAAAGGTAAAAGAACGGGTTGAAAAGACGATTGAAATGAATGAGAATATGATGTCTGCTCTCCTCGAAGAGATGGCCAAGCTGAAGAGTGAGCATAAGCAATTGGAAGAGGAAAACAGACGTTGGAGGGAACATTACGAAAGCGGCTCCGTCATTTATAAAAGAAATCAAAGGAACGGTACACGATAATAGGTCGCCCTGTTGGGGCGATTTTTCCTTTTAAGCCATTACTTCATGATAAGATAGGTGAGGGGGGAATGAGATGAAACCTACAGGTTTGCTTCACCATGTTGAAATTTACGTGTCCAACCTCGCGAAATCGAAAGCCTTTTACAGCTGGTGGTTGCCAGAACTCGGTTATGAAAAATTTCAAGAATGGCCTCAAGGCATAAGCTGGAGGCTTGGCGACACATACCTGGTTTTCGTGCAAACTGAAACTTCGCATCTTGAACCAGGCTACCATCGGAAACGAACGGGATTGAATCATCTTGCCTTTCATGCGGAATCACGGGAGCATGTGGATCGAATGACAGAGAAACTAAAGACGAGAGGTATTACGATTTTATATGAGGCTCGCCATCCTTTTGCAGGCGGTCCAAGCCATTATGCCGTGTTTTTCGAAGATCCGGATCGCGTGAAACTGGAATTGGTTGCACCCCAATGAAAGGAAAGGCCTATTAATGGTGAAAATTGACAACGATCCATGATTTATCATCCTTGAAAGCAGGAATTTTCATTTCGATAGTCGAAATAAATAGGGGACCCAAGTAAAAGGAGAGTGTATGAGGTTGAGTCAATCTGTGAAAGAAGTCGAAACATCTTTTCTGGATTATCTTAAGAAAATGACAGCCTACAATGAGGCTATCGCCCTGATGGGCTGGGATTTACGCACGGGTGCGCCGAAGAAAGGAGTGGAACAACGTTCAGAGGTTATCGGACAATTGTCTGAAGATGTATTTCAAATGTCGGTATCCGATGAAATGAAATCTTACATAGATCAGCTGTCGGAAAATCAGGATGAACTGTCCGAGATTACGAAAAAGTCCGTTGAAGAATGCAAAAAAGAGTATGATCGGAATACAAAAATTCCTGCGAAAGAGTACAGAGAGTTTGTC
>DASVCO010000020.1:0-5048 GCA_036381575.1 Caryophanales bacterium | reverse complement strand
TTCTCCGGTACGTTCACCATGTATCGTTCAAACAGCGAGAAGAAGGAAGGAACCAATGAATGAGAATTGCCATAGACGCGATGGGTGGAGACGATGCTCCAAAGGCGATGGTACTCGGCGCCCAGCAAGCCGTCCAGACCTATTCAGATTTAGAAATTGTACTGGTGGGAGATGAGGGGAAAATCCGACCTCATCTAACTGATTCATCCCGCATCAAATTGATACATACAAATGAAGCCATTAGCTCCGAGGACAGTCCTGTTCAGGCAGTCAGGAGTAAAAAAAGGGCCTCAATGGTCCTGGCCGCCGGCGAAGTAAAAGAAGAACGTGCAGATGCATGTATATCGGCAGGCAATACTGGAGCACTTGTTACCGCCGGATTATTTATTATAGGGCGGATGAAAGGAATTAGCCGTCCTGGACTGGCTCCGACATTACCGACCACTGATGGAAAGGGATTTCTGTTAATCGATGTGGGAGCGAATGCCGATGCAAAGGCGGAGCATTTGTATCAGTACGCGGTGATGGGTTCGATTTACGTTGAAAAGGTTCGCGGGATAGAAAATCCTCGTGTTGGCTTACTAAACATTGGGACAGAAGAAGGCAAAGGGAACCGGTTGAGCCAGGATGCTTTTGCTTTGCTTCAGGATGCCCCGGTCAATTTTATAGGCAATGTCGAGTCGCGCGGATTGATGGAGGGTGCGGCGGATGTTGTCGTATGCGACGGTTTTTCCGGGAATCTTGTGTTGAAAACAATGGAAGGTACAGCCTTATCGCTGTTTTCATTGATCAAGAAAGAATTGACAAAGACAACCATTCGTAAGCTGGCTGCGGCTGTTTTGAAACCCGGATTATCAGGGGTAAAGGATACCGTGGATTATTCAGAGTATGGCGGCGCGGCGTTGTTTGGGCTATCAGCTCCGGTTGTGAAGGCTCATGGTTCTTCAGATGAACGGGCTATTTTCAACGCGATCCGCCAGGCGAGAGATATTGTGTCGCGAGATGTCATGCCGATGATCGCCGAAACGGCGAAAAATCAGAATGGGGGGATATAATGGGGAAGATTGCCTTTTTGTTTCCCGGACAGGGTTCCCAATCTGTTGGGATGGGGGAAGCCTTCCGAAAGGAAAACGCCAAAGCGGCTGAAATCTATGCAAAGGCGGATGAACGGTTGGATTATCCGCTCTCGGAAGTGATTTTTCAAGGTCCGGAAGATCGCCTGAAACTGACAGAAAATACCCAGCCGGCGATTTTGACGGCAAGCATTGCTGCCCTACAGGTTGTTCAAGAGCACGGGATTACCGCCGATTATACAGCGGGCCACAGCTTGGGCGAGTACAGCGCTCTTGTTGCGAGTGGAGCTCTTTCGTTTGAGGATGCCGTGTATGCCGTACGTAAGCGTGGACTGTATATGGAAGAGGCTGTGCCAGCCGGAGAAGGGACAATGTCAGCGATTCTTGGGTTGGATCATGAAAAACTGCAGGCCATAAGCGAGCAGGTGACGGCTGAGGGTGAGTCGGTTCAGCTTGCCAACCTGAATGCTCCGGGACAAATCGTCATTTCCGGGACAGCGAAAGGCGTTGAAATTGCAGGTGAAAAAGCTAAAGAAGCCGGCGCGAAGAAAGTGTTGCCGTTGAACGTCAGTGGTCCGTTTCACTCAAGGTTGATGGAACCGGCTGCAGCGAAGTTCAAGGAAGTGTTGGACGAGGTTGAAATTCGTGATGCCGACGTACCGGTTGTTGCAAACGTAACAGCTGACGAAATGCAAAACGCTCCGAATATTTATGAAAATTTGCTCGCACAGCTTTATTCACCGGTCAGGTGGGAAGAAACAGTGAGAAAGTTGATTGATCTCGGAGTTGATACATTTCTGGAAATCGGGCCGGGCAAGGTATTGTCCGGATTGGTGAAAAGGGTTCACCGTCGGGCTGGAACCTATCCAATCAATGATCCGGAAAGTCTGGAGAAGGTTCTGGCTAAATTAAAGGGGGACAACTGATGTTAAATGGAAAGACCGCACTGGTTACAGGTGCTTCCCGGGGAATAGGGCGAGCGATTGCTCTGGCTCTTGCCGAAGCCGGTGCTAATGTCGCCGTCAATTATGCCGGCAGCCATGATAAAGCTGAACAGGTTGTGGCGGAAATTCAAAATCTCGGGTCCAAGGCATTTGCAATACAGGCAAGCGTGGCTGATCCCGATGATGTTCGTTCGATGGTGAAGAAGGTTACAGGCGAATTCGGCTCTCTCGATATTCTTGTCAATAATGCCGGTATTACGCGTGACACACTTATCATGAGAATGAAAGACCAGGATTGGGACGATGTCATCAACACGAACCTGAAAGGTGTGTTTCAGTGTACGAAAGCTGTAACCAGGCAAATGATGAAGCAACGTTCCGGTCGTATTGTCAATATTTCCTCCGTTACTGGTGTCATAGGGAATGCCGGCCAGGCGAGTTATTCGGCCTCGAAAGCCGGTATCCTCGGTTTGACCAAGACAAGTGCAAGAGAATTGGCTTCCCGGAACATAACTGTTAATGCAATCGCGCCCGGCTTTATCGCCACTGATATGACCGATGAATTAGAAGAGGGCGTGAAAGAGGAAATGTTGAAGCAAATTCCGTTATCGCGGTTCGGCAAGCCTGAAGATGTAGCTGCGCTTGTCCGTTTTCTGGCATCAGAAGACAGCAGTTATATTACCGGGCAGACCTTCTGTGTCGACGGTGGAATGGTAATGCAATAGAAAAAGTCCCCCGAAAAAAGTTCTCATACTGACGGATTGTAAAATTTGCTTTGCGTCCGGGACAAACATCTGGTATTTTATTTAGAGGAGGTGAGTAACACATGAGCGAAGATATTTTGAAACGTGTTCAACAGATTGTCGCTGAGCGACTGGACGTGGACGAGGATAAAATCAAGCCGGAATCTTCTTTTAAAGATGATCTTGAAGCCGATTCACTCGATGTTGTGGAACTTGTTATGGAACTCGAAGATGAGTTCGACATGGAAATTTCCGACGAAGACGCGGAGAAAATCGCGACAGTTGGCGATGTCATCGACTACATAAATAATCGCCAATAACCGGAGAGTCCCGTAATCATTTACGGGACTTCTTTATGACAAGGTGTTTCAAAACAAGTCCTTTTTGCAGACATTTCGGAGGTTGTGCCATGACCAAATCGCAAACCGCGTTTCAATATGAAGCATTTGAACAGCAGTATGGAATCGTTTTCGAAAATAAACAATTATTGAAACAAGCTTTTACCCATTCATCCTATGTGAATGAGCATCGCCGCCGGCCCTTCGAAGATAATGAACGGCTTGAATTTCTCGGGGATGCCGTATTGGAGCTGACGGTTTCCCGTTATCTGTTTAAATCATACCCCTCAATGACTGAAGGAGATTTAACGAAATTGCGGGCAGCCGTTGTTTGTGAACCCGCCCTTGTCGATTTCGCCAACGAACTTGGCTTCTCCAAGTTTATTCTTCTAGGCAAAGGAGAAGAAGTGACCGGAGGGCGCGAACGTCCTGCTCTGTTGGCCGATGTGTTCGAAGCGTTTATCGGGGCTCTATATCTTGATAAAGGCATCGAGGAGGTCGTTCAATTTTTGCGAAAGCAGGTTTTTCCGAAAATTGCCGAGGGTGCTTTTTCACATGTTATGGATTATAAAAGCCAACTACAGGAATATATTCAGCGAAAGAATCTCGGAGAGATTGACTACCAGATTTTGAAAGAGAGGGGACCGGCCCATGATCGGGAGTTTGTAACAGAAGTCAGGGTCGGAAATGAACAACTCGGGGTTGGCAGCGGACGTTCAAAGAAAGAAGCCGAGCAACAGGCTGCGCAAAAGGCTATGAAAAAGTTAAAAGGATGACTTTCCCCCTTGAAAAACAGGGGGACTCCTTTTATGGCTTATTTGTCACGGATATTGCCGAGTTCCGAGAGGATCGCTTCCATTTCACTGATGCTGACAGATGGTTTGCTCATCACCAGTTCGTAAATATCGCGAAGTTCATCATAGCATTCGGCACTGTAATTTTCCGAACGAATCATGTCCTGGTTAACGAGTTGCAGTTTCTTTTTGATCTCGGTAATCATATGATCGATATTCTTCTCAGTTGAATCCATCTTGCACCTCCGTTCAAGTTCATAAAGCCATTGTAACATGATTTGATTTTCTTGAAAGCCGGGCCGTTAAACTATGTTAAAATAGGGAAGTTACAGTAAGTCGGGAGGGTTATTCAAATATGTTCCTCAAACAGCTAGATATCGTTGGCTTCAAATCGTTCGCCAACCGGGTTAATATCGACTTTGTGCCCGGTGTTACGGCAGTCGTCGGGCCTAATGGCAGCGGGAAGAGCAATATTAGCGACGCGGTGCGCTGGGTTCTGGGTGAACAATCTGCTAAATCGCTGCGTGGCGGAAAGATGGAAGACATCATTTTTGGCGGCAGTGACGCGAAGAAACCTTTGAATGTGGCAGAAGTGACTTTGACACTCGACAATGAGGATCAATATTTGCCGCTCGACTATAATGAAATCAGTGTCACCCGCAGGGTTTATCGTTCCGGAGACAGTGAATACTTGATTAATAAACAACCTTGCCGCTTGAAAGATATCGTCGATCTTTTCATGGATTCCGGGCTCGGACGCGAGGCGTATTCTGTAATCGGGCAAGGGAAAATCGATGAAATCCTAAACAGCAAATCCGAAGAAAAGCGGAAAATCTTCGAAGAAGCAGCGGGCGTGCTTAAATATAAAACGAGAAAGTTAAAGGCGGAAAAGAAGCTCGAGGAAACGGAGGACAATCTGGCTCGTGTAGATGATATTCTTCACGAGCTGGAAAGCCAGGTCGAGCCGTTGAAGATCCAGGCGTCCATCGCCAGGGATTATTTACAGAAGAAAGAAGAATTGGAAGAGACGGAAGTGGCCTTGATTGTTTATGAAATTGAGGACTACCATAAGAGATGGACGAAATTGTCGGAAACCGTTAAAGAGTTGCAGGAAAAAGAATTAGAGCTTTCGACAGCGATTAACACCGAAGATGTG
>DASVCO010000019.1:0-6939 GCA_036381575.1 Caryophanales bacterium | reverse complement strand
CTCAAATGACATCACCTTCACTTACGGTTTAATCGTACGACAAATGCGCACACATTCTACCATTCAGTGCTGTCTCTGTCCAATCATTCACATCGCAGCATTGGCTGGCCTTCTCTATTCAACAAGCTTTTTGATGTCGGAAAATACATCATCAATGTTCTGATTCCCGTTAATGGTATGCAGGTAACCACGTTTCCGGTAAAAATCAAGCAGCGGCGACAATTGCTCCTTATTCACATCCAGACGGTTCTTCACGGTTTCTTCACTATCATCTTCGCGTTGATATAATGCACCGCCGCACTTATCACAAACCCCTTCCTTTTCCGGTGGGTTAAACACTATATGATAAGTCGCTCCGCAATTACTGCAAATACGGCGCCCGGACAACCGTTCCAACAATTTCCCCTCATCGACATCTATATAAAGAACATAGTCCAGTTCACGGCCTGATTCCGACAATATTTCCTCCAACGATTGTGCCTGATCGATTGTCCTTGGAAAACCATCAAGCAAAAAACCCTTTTGGCAATCATCCTTGCCTAAACGCTCCCGTACAATACCTATAGTTACCTCATCAGGGACCAGATCGCCTGCATCCATGTATGCTTTCGCCTTCATGCCAAGATCTGTTTGATCCTTGATAGCGGCCCGAAACATATCACCGGTGGAAATGTGAGGAATGCCAAACCTGGCGGTTACTTCCTCAGCCTGAGTCCCTTTCCCGGCACCGGGCAGTCCCATCAAAATCAGGTTCATATTACCTCTCCTTTATCCGGAGTCGTTAACGTTTAATGAAGCCTTTGTAATGGCGTTTAATCAGCTGGCTTTCAATTTGTTTCATCGAGTCCAGAGCCACACCGACAACAATCAGGAGACTTGTGCCTCCAATTCGAACAGATGCCGGGAGCTGTGCAATGTCGATGATGATCATCGGCAAAATGGCAACGATAGCCAAAAAGACGGAGCCTACGATCGTTAAACGGTAAAGAATGCGGGTAATATACTCTTGCGTGTTTTGCCCCGGGCGAATACCCGGAATATAACCGCCTTGCTTCCGCAAATTATCAGCCATTTGCTCAGGATTGACCTGGACAAAGGTGTAGAAATACGTAAAGGCGATGATCAACAACGCATAAACCAACATACCGATAGGCGTTGAGTAGTTAAAGATCTCCTGAATCCAGGTTGTAATACCGTTTTGCGGAAAAAAGCTTGCAATTGTCCGCGGTGTAATCATTAACGATATTGCAAAAATGACCGGAATAACACCTGCCGCATTGACCTTAATCGGCAAATGCGTCGATTCTCCACCAACCGATTTGTTGTGGCCGACGACTCGTTTCGCATATTGAATCGGGATCTTCCTCAGGCCCTGTTGGATGAAAATGATGCCGGCAACAATAGCAATAACAGCCACCACTAACAAACCAACAACGACAAGGGATAAAAACACTTCTCCCTGAGCCCCTTCGATTTTCTGGGCGTAAATTTGATTGACCATTGATGGAATACGGGCGGCGATCCCTGCAAAAATCAAAATGGAAATGCCGTTGCCGACACCCTTTGCGGTAATTTGCTCACCCAACCACATCAAATACGTCGTCCCCGCCGTTAGTACAAGTGCGATCATGATATATTTCCAAATGGTGGGATCCGGAATCAGCTGTATTCCTCCATTAGAAAAAACATTGTTAAACCCTATGGACAAGCCGAGCGCCTGGATAAAACCAAGGCCGACCGTGCCGTACCGGGTAATCTGTGTCAGTTTCCGCCGTCCCATTTCGCCTTGCTTGGACCATTCGGTAAACTTCGGAATCACGTCCATTTGCAGTAACTGAACGATGATCGAAGCTGTGATGTACGGCATAATGCCCATCGCAAAAATCGAGAAATTAGCGAGGGCCCCGCCGCCAAACGTATTGAGAATCCCAAACACGCTTAGTTTATCTTGAAATTTCAATACCTCGGAATTCACGCCGGGAACCGGAATAAAACTGCCGATCCGGAAGACAACGAGTGCCAAAAGTGTATAAATGACCTTACGTCGCAGGTCAGCCACTCGAAAAATGTTGGAGATTGTCCGGAACATTAAATCACCTCGGCATTTCCGCCCGCGCTTTCAATTGCCTGTTTTGCAGAAGCGGAGAATTTGTGGGCTTTGACCTTAAGAGATACATTCAGCTCTCCGTTACCAAGCACTTTAATTCCGTCCTGTTCTTTCCTGACAAGGCGCGTCTCCAACAACAACTCAGGAGTAACTTCCGTTCCTTCTTCAAAACGGTTCAACGCCTCGATATTTACCGTGGCATACTCTTTTCTCGTCGGATTTTTAAATCCGCGCTTCGGCAACCGCTTGATGAGCGGCATTTGCCCGCCTTCGAATCCTGGACGGACGCCTCCGCCGGAACGAGAATTTTGTCCTTTTTGCCCGCGTCCCGATGTTTTTCCGCTTCCGGACCCGGGTCCGCGTCCAACGCGTTTGCGATTCTTCCTTGATCCTTCAGCAGGATGCAATTCATGCAATTTCATAGCCGGCACCTCCTTAACCTGATATTTCTTTCACCGCCACAAGATGAGATACCTTGTTGACCATTCCGCGAATGGCGGGGGTGTCCTCATGAACGACTTGTTGGCGTATCTTGCGTAAGCCGAGCGTTTTGACCGTTGCGCGCTGGTCCTTCGGACGCCCGATAACGCTTCGCGTGAGGGTAACTTCCAATTTGTTCGCCATCTCATTCCCTCCTTCATTATAGCCGCACAACGTCGAAGTTGTTTCCTGGAATGGCGATCTTCCATGTACCATTCGACGGTGCTTCATATCTATAAAGTTGAAGAGCTGTTAGCCTAGGATCTCTTCAACTGTTTTTCCGCGTAATTTAGCGACATCCTCTGCCCGCTTCATGCTTTGCAGGCCGTTCACTGTTGCACGAACCATATTAATCGGATTGTTAGAGCCAAGCGACTTCGAAAGAATATCACCGACTCCGGCCAATTCCAACACAGCACGTACCGGTCCGCCGGCGATAACACCTGTACCTTCGGATGCCGGTTTCAGAAGAACACTTCCTGCTCCGTACCTTCCGGTAATTTGGTGCGGGATTGTTGAACCAACGAGCGGGACAGTAAACAAATCCTTCTTCGCATTTTCAACACCTTTGCGAATCGCCTCCGGCACCTCCTGTGCTTTCCCGGTTCCAAAGCCGACCCGGCCATTCTTGTCACCGACAACAACAAGTGCGGCAAAACGGAAACGGCGTCCGCCTTTTACTACTTTAGCGACACGGTTAATTGAAACGACGCGCTCTTCAAACTCCGATTTGTTCGAATCATTGCGTTGCATCAAGTTCCCTCCTTCGTTGTTTAAAATTTAAGTCCTGCTTCACGTGCAGCATCCGCGAGAGCTTTCACCCGTCCGTGATACAAATAACCGCCGCGGTCAAACACGACTGTATTTACACCTTTCTCCAGCCCTCGTTCCGCAATCAATTTACCGATCTGTTGCGCGGCTTCCACATTTCCACTGTTCTCGAAGGTTACACCCTTGTCGAGAGTGGATGCCGAGGCTAATGTGATTTGTTGATTATCGTCAATCAGCTGGGCGTAAATATGTTTGGATGAACGAAAAACATTCAACCGCGGACGTTCAGCGGTTCCATGAACGGAACGGCGCACATGTTTGTGACGCTTCTTGCGAGTGCTGTTCTTATCCGTTTTCGTGATCATTATCTGTCACTCCCTCCTGAAACTTCTTAACAGGGTCATTAAATCCTCCCGGGCCCAAAGCCAGTTCGGAGAAGTGGCGTTCCCGGCTTGGTCGCAGCACCGCTTACTCAAGAGGCGATACTAGAGCACTCCTTTCGGCGGATGTTACCTATTTACCTGTTTTGCCCTCTTTGCGGAGAACGCGTTCATTTTCATAACGAATCCCTTTGCCTTTATACGGCTCAGGAGTCCGAACTGAACGAATGTTGGCTGCAACTGCGCCGACACGTTCTTTATCAATGCCTTTAACAATAATACGAGTATTCTCCGGCACTTCAATGTCAATGCCTTCTTCGGCCTTGATTTCCACCGGATGGGAATAACCAACGTTCAGTACAAGCTTATCCCCTTGTTTATTGGCACGGTACCCTACGCCTACTAATTGCAGGCCTTTCTGATAACCGTTTGTTACGCCTTCAATCATATTGCCAATCAAGCTGTTCGTCGTACCGTGAAGTGAACGGTGCTTCTTACTTTCGGTTGGGCGTTCCACGGTGATGACGTTCTCTTCCATATTGATTTTGATATCCGGATCAAATTCGCGAGTCATTTCACCTTTCGGTCCCTTGACACTCACGACATTATTGTTGATGGTTACTGTCACATCATCCGGCACTTGAAGGGCTCTTTTACCAATTCGAGACATTTGTGGCACCTCCGTTTCGCCATATTTCTACCATACGTAAGCCAAAACTTCCCCGCCAATCTGTTGTTTACGGGCATCTCTGTCTGTTAACAATCCTTTCGACGTTGAAACGATTGCGATTCCGAGACCACCCAATACTTTGGGAATTTCCTGAGATTTGGCATATACGCGCAAACCTGGTTTGCTTATTCTCTTCAGCCCGGTAATAACACGTTCTTCTTTCGGACCGTATTTCAGGAAAACACGAATGACTCCCTGTTTGTTGTCATCAATATATTCAACACCGCGGATGAATCCTTCTTGTTTGAGAATCTCCGCAATTTCACGTTTGATATTCGAAGCTGGTACCTCTAGAGATTCGTGACGTACCATGTTGGCATTACGAATACGTGTAAGCATGTCTGCAATAGGATCTGTCATCACCATTACAAGTTACCTCCCTTCCCTTTACCAGCTGGCTTTTTTCACGCCGGGAATTTGTCCTTTGTAAGCAAGTTCACGGAAACAAATACGGCACAATCCGAATTTACGCAAAACCGAATGCGGGCGACCGCACCGTTGACAACGTGTATATTCACGAACTTTGAATTTCTTCTGCCGCTTTTGTTTTGCAATCATTGATTTCTTCGCCAACGTTCTACCTCCTTTGAAGGTTGGAAATTAGAATCCCGTTTGACTCTTCGGGTTACTTCCGGAACGGCATCCCAAGTTGCGAAAGAAGCTCATATGCTTCTTCGTCTGTATTCGCCGTTGTAACAAGTACAATATCCATCCCTCGAACTTTGTTGACCTTATCATATTCAACTTCCGGAAAAATCAGCTGTTCACGTATGCCGAGTGTATAATTTCCGCGTCCGTCAAAAGACTTGTTCGATACACCGCGAAAATCGCGAACACGCGGCAGAGAGACGGCGATCAGTTTATCGAGGAAATCATACATCCGTTCACCGCGAATCGTGACTTTTGTGCCGATTGGATTGCCTTCACGAAGCTTAAAGCCGGCAATTGATTTTTTCGCCTTTGTGACCACCGGTTTTTGCCCGGAGATAGTCGTAAGCTCCTCAACTGCCTCATCAAGCGATTTTGCATTTTGCACCGCCTCACCAACACCCATGTTGATGACGACCTTATCGATTTTCGGCACTTCCATCACCGAATCATAGTTGAATTTTCCCATCAGCGCCGGAATTACTTCTTCTTTATAGTACTCTTGCAAACGATTCATTCAGGGTGAACCTCCTTTCTCTAGTCCAATTTCTGGCCGGACTTTTTGGCGATACGCACTTTCTTTCCGTTCTCTATCTGATATCCGACACGAGTCGGTTCATTCGATTTAGGATCAAGCGGCATGACATTCGAAACGTGAATCGGTGCTTCTTGTTCAACAATACCGCCCTGAGGGTTAGCCTGTGACGGTTTCGAGTGTTTCTTGACGATGTTGATCCCTTCGACAATCACACGTTCTTTTTTCGGCAACGCCTGGAGAATGACCCCTTGTTTACCTTTGTCTTTGCCGCTGATGACTTGGATTTTGTCACCTTTTTTCACATGCAAGGTCCGTGCACCTCCTTCACTTTATAACACTTCGGGAGCAAGTGAAATGATTTTCATAAATTCCTTTTCACGAAGTTCGCGGGCAACCGGACCGAAAATACGGGTTCCGCGAGGGCTTTTGTCATCGCGAATAATGACCGCTGCGTTTTCGTCAAAACGGATATAAGAACCGTCTGTACGGCGTCCACCGCTCTTGGAACGAACAACAACAGCTTTTACAACTTCACCCTTTTTGACAACGCCCCCTGGTGTAGCATTTTTGACCGTGCAGACGATCATATCACCGACGTGGGCTGTCTTTCGGCCGGACCCTCCCAATACTTTTACACATAGAACTTCGCGGGCTCCGGAATTATCAGCTACTTTTAAACGGGTTTCCTGCTGTATCACTAGTCGTACCTCCCTTCGAAACTAGATAACGACGGCTTCTTCGACAACTTCGACGAGACGGAAACGTTTGTCCTTTGAAAGCGGACGTGTCTCCATAATTTTGACGATATCACCGATCTTCGCCTGGTTGTTTTCATCATGCGCCTTAAGCTTTTTTGAATACTTCACGCGCTTTTTATACAGATTATCTTTTTTATAAGTCTCCACCATTACCGAGATCGTTTTCTCCATCTTGTCGGAAACAACACGGCCGACGTAGACTTTACGCTTGTTTCGTTCAGTCACGTAAAAGGCCTCCTTTCCTAACTGTGTTTGATCCCAAGCTCTCTTTCACGCAAAACTGTTTTTGCGCGGGCAATCGATTTACGCACCTCGCGAAGGCGGGCCGGGTTTTCCAATTGACCTGTAGCCAGTTGGAAACGAAGATTGAAAAGTTCTTCTTTCAGTGATTTGACTTTTTGTTCGACTTCGGCAGTGGTTAAGTCACGAACTTCATTAGCTTTCATCTGCCTCACCACCCACTTCTTCGCGTTGTACAAACTTCGTTCTTACCGGTAATTTATGAGAAGCCAGACGCAATGCTTCAC
>DASVCO010000018.1:0-2002 GCA_036381575.1 Caryophanales bacterium | reverse complement strand
AGTGGAATTGACGGATATCACCTTTGCGATTGATTCGATTCTGGCAGCTGTGGCGATAGCGGTTTCCTTGCCGAAAAGCCCCCTTCCCGGGTTCGGTGGTTTGGACGGAGGCATTTTTCTGGTTGTCTTTATTGGAATGGCTGTCGGCTTGGCATTCATTCGTGTAGCAGCCACGTACGTCGTTGATTTTATGAAAAAATATCCCGGGCTGGAGGTTGCGGCCTTCGTTGTCGTGTCATGGGTCGGTGTGAAACTTGGGGTTCATACACTTGCCAGTCAGGACATACAGTTCGGCCTTATTACAGAAACCTTTGTACACAGTATCTGGTGGAAGGTCATTTTCTGGGGTGTGTTTGTAGCAATTATTGCAGGCGGTTGGTTCTTCTCTGATAAGAGGGAAAAGTCGAATCAAGACAATAAAACAGCCGGACAGGGACAGTGAGAAAATCTGGTTCTTTGGGCTTATTTACAACTTGTTTAAAGGTTTGATAATTTTAAATTAATAAAAATCGACCTTTGGGTCGTAATCAAATTCCTTGAGGGAGTGAGACGCATGGCCAAGTACCGTTTGGATCACTTCGAAAAGAAAACTGTTGTTCTCAGCCGTTGTGATAATGCTTCGAACCAGATCAACATTCCGCAAGGGCAGTTACCCCGTTATGTAATGGAAGGTGACATTCTTGAGCTTGTTTTTCTCAAAGACGGATCTGTCAGGTCGGCCGGTGTTTTGCACAAAGGAATCAAATGAACAGAGGGATTGCCTTGATTGTTGAGGCAATCCTATTTTTCTAACAGTCAATGATTGAAAAATTATGGTTTTGATTCCCGTCAAACGGGGAAAGATATAAATAGATTACGATCATCTGAGACAGGTTTGAAGGAGAGAATGTTCATGGAAAACAAAGCAAATTTAGCAAATGTGGCGTTCTTGAAAGATCGAGAGATCAAATCCAAGGATTTGATTAATAAACGGCACCGCCGGCCAGAGGATGAAAGACTTGCCAGGATGGACTCATTGGAATTTCTTATGATGGCGGGCGGCGGAATTATGTTAGGAGTCGGAATCTACCTGTTATCCTTTTTGACTGTCTAAGATCAGGTCAGCTTGTCGGTTTCTCTATAGTTGTTATCAACAACATCCATATGATTTTTCCCCCATTTGTACAACAGCTGCAAGGTGGGTTCAAGGTCCTTGCCATACGGGGTGAGGGAATATTCAACCTTTGGTGGGACCTCCTTATAGACTGTTCGTTCTATAAGCCCATCGCTCTCCAATTCCCGCAGTTGTTGTGTCAGTACCTTATGGCTGATTTCGGGTATTAACTTTTGCAACTCTCCGAAACGTAGTTTTCCTTCTTGCAAGTACCAAAGGACCATTGCTTTCCATTTCCCGCAAACGACCTCTAATGTTACTCCGATTGGGTGCTTCATTTGTTTTCCTCCAATAGTAACCTAACGGTAATCAAGTATCGAAAAAGTTCCCTCTTTTTTAATAGATTTCGATCCTTTATAATGTATATAGTAGCAAAAGGGCTTGAAAATAGGAACTAAAAGATAGATTTTGTCGAGTGAAAAGGGTTTTTGAATGTTGATGACATTCAGGTATTGGAGGATTTGTTTTTATGAAAGAGACCCAATCCCGAATACAGGTGAATGATGAAGGCGATATTGTAATGGTTCGGCAATCAGGAAGGGACCTGGCCAAACGGCTTGGATTCGGCACAGTGGATCAGGTAAGGATTACGACGGCTATTTCAGAACTGGCTCGTAACATATTTTTATACACTGACGGCGGGGAAATCTGTCTGCAGTCCATACAAAAGCCAGGAAAAGTTGGATTAAATGTGTATGCGAAAGACCGTGGGCCGGGAATCGCAAATATTCGGAAGGTTCTTGGCGACGGTTACACCACTTCTGGTGGACTTGGTGCCGGGCTGCCCGGTGTGAAACGCTTGATGGATGAATTCACGATTCAATCAGAGGTTGGAGAAGGTACGGAAAT
>DASVCO010000017.1:0-28589 GCA_036381575.1 Caryophanales bacterium | reverse complement strand
ACAAGGAGGAATGGCGATGGTTCAACAGAATGGCTCCCTTCTCCGTCTTGAAGCGGCGGCTTCACAGCTTTCCAAGAAAGAAAAGCTGGTTGCCGATTATATTCTTGCCAATCCCGGCGAGGTCACGCACCAGTCCATCACAGAATTGGCGGATCGGGTCGGAGTGGCTGAATCGACGATATTTCGCCTTTGTAAACGAATCGGATTTGACGGTTACCAGGGATTTAAAATTTCTCTTGCCCGTGATGTGGTCAAACCGATGGAGAATATTTATCAGGAAATCAACGAAGGGGACGAGCCCGGCGAATTAATGAATAAGGTGTTTCATGGCCACATACAGGGTCTTCAGGATACTCTGCAATTGTACGACTTCGAAATTTTGGAGCAGGCAATCGCCGGATTAGCGGAGGCAAAGAGAATTGATTTCTATGGATCGGGTGGGTCGGCAGTAGTGGCCTTTGATGCCGTTCATAAGTTCATTCGAACCGGTTTATTATGTCAGGCCTTCGAAGACGGCCATATGCAGGTTATGTCTGCCTCGATGCTGGATTCATCGTGCGTCGCCTTCGGAATTTCACACAGCGGAAGTAACAAGGATGTTTTGCAGGCGCTGGAGAAAGCAAAATCGACTGGTGCTTTTACAATTGGTCTTACCCAATTTGCCAAATCGCCTATCACCAAAATTTGCGATCTCATCTTATATACAAAGTCAAGAGAAACCTTGTATCGCTCGGAAGCGTTGTCTTCACGATTGATTCAACTGGCAGTAATTGATGTTTTGTATGTCGGCACGGCTATAAAAAGAAAAGAAGAAACCCTTGCCGGATTAGAGAAAATCCGCGAGGCGATTGCTATGAAAAGGTATTAGATTTCTTTCCCGGCATCCGTTTAAGGATGCCTTTTTCCATTAGGGGACTAAAAAGAGAGGAGTTTTGATAGACATAAGAAAATATTTTCGATAATATAAATAGGGAAAACGGAAATAATTTTTATTTTAATGTTTCTGTTCATTTATTATAGGATAACATGGCGTAAATTGCCAAACCTAGAAGGGAGGTGAATAGCGTGAGTGAAAACGCAATCATAGGTGTTGATATCGGCACAACGAGCACAAAGACAACAGCCTTTGATTTTACGGGAAAGATTCTGGCTGAAGCCTCCATGGAATATCCTCTTTATTCAGAGCCTGCAGGCCGTGCAGAACAGGATCCTGATGAAATCCTCAAAGCCGTAAGCGATACATTATCAAGCATTGTGAAAACGGTATCCGCCAAGGGGCTTGAGATTGCTGGCGTATCTTTCAGCGCTGCCATGCACAGCCTTATTGCAATTGACGAAACCGGCAGGCCTTTGACGCGTTCTATTACCTGGGCGGATCAACGTTCTATAGAGGAGACGTCCCAATTGAAAACAGACGGTCGGGGTCTTTTGATCTACAGAAGAACAGGGACGCCGATTCATCCAATGTCTCCTTTGACAAAATTAATATGGTTCCGGAAGCATGACCCAGGTGTGTTCAAATCTGCATATAAATGGATCTCTATTAAGGAATATATTTTTTACAGGCTATTTCATGAACTCATTGTTGATTATTCGATTGCCTCGGCAACTGGGCTTTTCAATCTGGAAAGCCTTGATTGGGATGAAGAGGCCCTGAAGGTAGCCGGCATTTCACGTGGACAATTATCTGAACCGGTCCCAACCACACAAATCATTAAAGGTTTGGAATCTGAATATGCCGCGAAAATTGGGTTGTCCGAAGACATTCCATTTATCATCGGGGCAAGTGACGGTGTTCTCGCCAATCTGGGAGTCGGTGCTATTGAAAAGGGTTCTGTTGCTTGTTCTGTTGGTACCAGCGGGGCTATCCGGACAGTGATTCCAAATCCGGTAACGGATTCACAGGGACGGACATTTTGTTATGCATTAACGGAGGAACACTGGGTTGTCGGAGGGCCGATTAACAACGGAGGTATTGCCTTTCGCTGGCTTCGTGACAATGTGTTTGATGATATGACAGCGGAAGCGTCCGGGAATCCCTATGATCTGTTGACCGAAAGGGCCCGCAAAGTGAGGCCCGGTACACAAGGTTTGTTGTTCTTGCCTTATTTGACAGGAGAAAGAGCTCCTTATTGGAATGCAGATACGAAGGGCGTTTTCTTCGGGCTTACCTTAAACCATAATCGGAATGATATGATTCGCGCTGTTCTGGAAGGCGTTATGTATCAAATGGATTCGGTAGTAGAAGCATTAAAGGAAACAGGTGTGGAACCGTTTGAGTTTCGGGCAACCGGAGGGTTTACGAAGTCTGAGCTTTGGCGACAGATTATGGCCGATATTTTTGAAAGAGAGATTCTGGTGCCGGAAGGGGCGAGCAGCGCTTGTTTTGGAGCCGCTCTGCTCGGCATGAAAGCGCTTGGCATCCTTACGGATTTCTCAGCTGTAAAGGATATGGTGCAAATCCATGCGCGACATGAACCAAATGAAGAAAACATGCGAGTCTATCGTGAATTCAAACCAATCTTTAATCGTTTGGCCCGAAATTTGCAATCTGATTTTTCGGCACTTTCGGAGGTCAAGCGGAAATTGAAGAACTTACAGGGATCATTCAGTATGGCTCATTTAGAAAGTAAAGGTGGGAAATCATGAACGTTGGATTGATCGGATTAGGCAAGATGGGATTCAATCTCGGCTTGCAAATGTTGGACAAAGGACACAGGGTTTTCGCCTATGATGTGAATGAAGAGGCTGTAAAACAATTCGAAGATCATGGAGCGTTATGCGCGGATTCAATGGAAGAACTGGTAAGGCAATTGCCGGTTCCACGGGTGATCTGGCTTATGGTACCGGCCGGGGAGATCACCGATAGGGTGATTGGCGATCTGACGCCGTTGCTCTCGAAAGACGACATTGTTATAGACGGCGGAAATTCGAATTATAAGCAAACGCTGGAACGCCATGAAAATCTGGGACAACACGGGATTCACTTCTTTGATGTCGGGACAAGCGGTGGCACATCGGGAGCACGCGAGGGAGCCTGTTTCATGATTGGCGGGAATGAGCAGGTTTTTCCGCAAATTGAGCCGCTGTTTCGCGATCTTTCGGTGGAGAACGGCTATTATTTTGCCGGTGAAGCCGGGAGCGGGCACTTTCTGAAAATGGTGCATAACGGGATTGAGTATGGCATGATGGCCGCCATCGGTGAAGGATTTGAAATCCTGGAAAAAAGCCCGTTTGATTATGATTACAAAGAGGTCGCCCGTGTGTGGAATCACGGTTCCGTGGTCCGAAGTTGGCTGATGGAGTTGATGGAAGAAGCGTTTGGCAAGGATCCGCGGTTAGATGATATTCGCGGGGTAATGCATTCCTCAGGCGAAGGCAAATGGACTGTTGAATCGGCTCTGGATTTTGAAACAGCAGCACCGGTCATTGCGTTGTCGTTGATGATGCGTTACCGTTCACAGGAAAATGACACGTTTACCGGGAAAGTTGTAGCTGCATTAAGGCATGAGTTTGGCGGCCATGCGACGGAGAAAAAAGAATAACTCAATTGTGTAAGGGAATGGGGGAGCGTAAGGATTTCCATTCCAATGTTTCTACATTAAAGATGTAGCCTTTTATAAGTAAGTTTGTTTAGTAAGGCTTTTATTTTAAAAGAATTTGGAGGAGGATTATGATGTCGGATTGGTATTTACTTTTAGCCACAGTGGCGGCTATTATCGTTATTATCATTGGTGTGACTGCATTAAAACTACATCCTTTTATCAGTCTCTTGATTGCCAGTTTATTTCTCGGAATTATAACAGCTGTGCCAATTAATAAACTTGTTGGTGCCTTTGAAGTAGGTGTTGGCGATACTCTTTCAAGCCTTGCAATCATTATCGCGTTAGGTACGGTGTTAGGGGGAATGATGGCCGAGTCAGGCGGAGGCCTGCAAGTGGCCAATTCGCTAACGAAAAAATTAGGAATGAAAAATATCCATTGGGCGATGATGATTTCCGGTTTTATCATTGGTTTGCCCGTCTTTTTTGAAGTCGGGGTAGTATTACTCATCCCGTTGGTGGTGGCGGTTTCACAAAGTGCAAGGAAATCGATTATATTGGTGGGCATGCCTTTGGTTGCCGGTCTTTCAATCGTCCATGGCCTTATCCCTCCTCACCCTGGCGCGATGACAGGGATCGAAATTTATGGCGCCGATATAGGGAAGGTACTGATTTACGGCTTGATTGTAGCGATTCCTTCCGTGATTGTCGCAGGGCCGCTTTTCGGGAAATGGATTTCGAAACGAGTGACGGCGTCGGGTACCCCTAATGTTGGAGAAAATGCTATTTCTGATGAAACGATCTCACAGGACGGAGATTCCAGAGAAGGATTTCTGGGTGATAAAGCTGCACATTTGCCATCAACCGGTTGGTCCTTTTTTACCATTCTTTTGCCGATCATCCTGATTATTCTGGCAACATTCGGACAGTACTTGCCTTTTGGGCCAGGATTTACGAGCTTTGTTACATTTATCGGGAATCCTACGATAGCGTTATTGATTGCTGTACTAGTCGCTTTCTTCACATTGGACTTCAACAAGAAGGTCAACAAAGGGAAATTCCGGTCTGTTGCTGACAATTCCTTAAAGCCGATGGCTGCTATTATCTTTATCATTGGGGCAGGCGGAGGATTTTCAGGAGTATTAGCTGCAGCCGGTGTCGGTGAGGCAATCGGGAATATTTCCCAAGGTCTTCATATAGCGCCGATTGTGTTGGCGTTTGTAATTGCTGGCATTGTCCGTGTGGCAACAGGGTCCGCAACTGTCTCCTTGATTACGGCAGCAGGGATTGTGGCTCCGGCCGTTGCAGGAATGACTGATGTCAACACAGCTTTGCTCGTTATTTCCACGGGAGCCGGATCGTTAATGTTATCCCATGTGAATGATGGCGGTTTCTGGCTTGTGAAAGAATATTTCGGTTTGAGTTTGAAGGAAACGTTCCAGACTTGGACAGTGCTGGAGACAATCCTTTCCTTTACAGCTTTTGTCTGTGTATTAATTTTGAATATATTTGTTTAATAGAATGACAAATTTCCAACAAAGGACTTGTGCGATTCAATTCGTGCAGGTTCTTTTTACATGGTAAAAAAATAAGATTTGGATGATCTTATTTCCTATTTACGCCAAAGAATTGGCGTAAGCCAAGTTTTCTTGTTTTTATTAAACAGTCAGCGGGAATACTTTCTGTAAAGCTTATTTAGAGGAGGCTTTTCATTGAAAGCAGTTATCATTGAACAGTATGGCGGAGCCGATAAATTGAAAGTGACGGATATGGCTAAACCGGAGTTGAAAAGCAACGATGTGCTGATTGAGATTGCGGCGACTTCTGTAAATCCGGTTGATTGGAAAATCCGCGAAGGCTATCTTCAAGAGAAAATAAACTATGAGTTCCCGCTTATCCTTGGATTAGATGCAGCTGGCGTGATAAAAGAGGTTGGGAAAAACGTTAAGTCTTTTCAGGTTGGTGATGAAGTCTTCACCCGGCCCGATATTCTCAGGAACGGAACTTATGCCGAATATGTTGCCGTAGATGAGAGCTTGGTGGCGGCGAAACCGAACAATCTTACGTTCGAAGAGGCTGCTTCGATTCCGCTAGTCGGCCTGACCTCATGGCAGTGTCTAGTGGATAAGGCCAACATCGGAAAAGGAGATCGGGTCTTCATTCATGCCGGGGCCGGCGGTGTCGGTTCATTTGCCATTCAGTTGGCAAAAGCCTTTGGATGTTGGGTGGCTACCACGGGCAGTTCAAGAAATGTCCAATTTCTGAACGATCTTGGCGCGGACCAGGTTATTAATTATGAAGAAGAAGATTTTACAGAAGAACTCGAACCTGTTGATATTGTTTTCGACACATTAGGTGGTGAAATCCAGGAGCAAAGTTATCGGGTTTTGAAAGAAGGCGGGCATCTTGTTTCCATAGCTGATGTTCCTGACGAACAAACTGCGGAAAAGTATGGCGTACAGAGTGATTATGTATTTATGGACCCGAATGGCGAAGAGCTTTCCAAGATTGGGAAAATGTTAAAAGATGAGCAGATCAAGCCGATTATTGGCAGAACCATGGCCTTGTCGGATATACAAGAAGCGCACAAAATGAGCGAAACCGGCCATACCCGCGGGAAAATAGTGTTAAAGGTTTAAGCTGGCAACGATAGTGAATAAGAAGCAGGTTCGTTTTGTTGGCTTCTATATGGGGTTGTCCATTATGATAAAAACATGAAAACAAGCAAAGTAAACTTTCAAGTTGTCCGGCACTGGCGGGATCGGATTCTGGTTTCCGATCCCGGCTTTTCCCGGTTGCGCCAGGCAACACAGGTAACTTTGACCGTTATCTGTGCGGTGTTGTCGATGTATGTACTGGTGAATGTTTTCGGCAAAGGCCAAATTATCGCATCGATTCTAGCCGGGGTTCTTGGCCTGATCGGAACCTTGATTGTGAATTTCAGTGAGGATTCCATAAATCAAAAGAAGATTACAACGGGCCTGCTGGGAGCTTCAAGCGCGGCGGCTATAACCCTTGGTGCGGTCTTGTCTTTATTGGGACACGTTGTTGATCTGGCTCTTGTTGCGATTATTTTTATCGCATTTTATTTACAACGCTTTGGACCGAGATATTTCGGAATTGGCATGGTTTCTTTCATAACTGTCTATATTTCCTCGTTGCTGAAGGTAGGCTTTTCCCAGTTGCCATGGTTGTACGTTTCGATTGCCATGGGGGTGGCGTATGCCTTTTTGTTCAATTTCTATATTTTTCGGGATCAGCCGGGGAAGGTATTGAAAAGGAGCTTGAGGGCTTTCCATATCCAAACTGGTGTGACTCTTGACTTGGTCACGGGCATTATCGGCCGTTCAAATTCATTTGGCCGGAGCTTCAAAAGGCTTGATCGTGATATCACTAAACTTAATGAATACGCGATGATGGTATCAGGCCAACTTGGTTCAACCAATCCGTCGGATGTATGGCCCGGGGTTCGAACAGATCAATTGCGTCTCTATCTGTTTGATACGGAAATGCTGATTGAAACCCTGGCAGCGGTGGTCAAACGTTTGGAAGACCTCGATGCCCTTCGGCAATCCGATGTTCGGGAATTGTTATTACATGTGGTGTGGTCCCTTCGGGAAGTGCTTCAGAATGAATATAATCCTTCACATCTCCATAAGGCCCGGGAGCAGCTGAGGAAGCTTCGGGAGGAAGTACACAGACTGGAATCAGACCATAACGATGTTGAGGAATGGCTGTATTTGATACGGCGGATTGAATCCATCGTGACCCATGTGGTCAATGGAATGAATGAACTGCAACAGGCACACAGGGAAAAAGAAGATAAGCAAAACAATGACCTTGCCAGTACAGAAAAAGAGGAACAAGATCATGAAGAGAAGAATGATGAGGATGAAAGCGGATTGCAACCTACTACGAAAGGTGCAATTCAGGCGGTAATAGCAGCCTCCGTGTGTGTGGTACTGGGCTATATATTGTCTCCGGCCCATCAGTATTGGACGGTGCTTTCTGCTTTTGTCGTCCTTTTAGGGACAGGATCGGTTGGCAGAACTCTTGTAAAAGCTCTGCAACGAGTCGCAGGTACGTTGTTTGGAGCAATAGCCGGTTTCGGCCTCGCCATCTATGTATCAGGCCCCGCTTATGAGGAAACCATCCTGGTGTTTTTCTGTGTTTTTATGGCTTTTTATTTCTTATCGGTTTCGTATGCGTTGATGGTATTTTGGATTACGATGCTTTTGTCGTTGATGTATGATCTGTTGCTTGGAGGCATCAGCGAGCAATTGTTACAGGCTCGTGTTGTCGATACCCTTGTGGGAGCTGCAGTAGGTTGGATTGTGTCTGCGTTTGTGTTTCCGAAAAGGACTCGTGATGAAGTCGGCGATGCCATGGTGGAATTTCTATCCGAGTTAAAACAATATGTCAATCGTTACCTTGATGAATTCGTTCAAGACGGTGAGACGAGAAACATGACCGATCAAATCTTTGATTTGGATCAAAAACTGCAGGAGGCCAGAGACAGTGGAAAGACTCTGCGCAGACAACCGGGAGCCCTGGCCCGTTCTGGAATCGAACGGAGATTGACTGCCCTGAATGCCATGAACTACTATGCCAAGCATCTTATCGCTTCGACAAGCCGTAAATCCAGACTCGAGGTTGACCAGGCTGTGAGGGAGACCCTGAAACATATTGAGACGTCCCTCACTGACAATATTGAAGCATTGTGCAAGCTGATGAAGGACGAGGCGGCAAGCGTGTGGGATCTTGAGAAGGAGCGTGAGATCATTGAGCGGTCTCCTGATGAATCTCTTTCTCCAAGCTTGCGGCAGGAGCGTTTTGTCCATGACCTTTATTATGTGTGGCGTATCAACCAGGCGCTTGTTCATTTGGCGAAGGACCTTGGGGCTGAAATCAAGAGTGAATCCGAGAAGGATGCACAGATTAGTTAATCGTATTAATATTTAAGGCCGGACGATCTGTAATGTTCGTTCGGTTTTTTTCGGAAAAAAAATATTTTTCATTCCGAACGATTAGAAACTGGGCATTTGTGGGGAAGGGTTGTGTTATCAGATTTTTTCTTGCAAAATATCTTTGAAACCTATTGATTGGGTTGTTCGTATTAGAGGTGTAAAGGAAAATATCTGCAGGAGGAGAAGTGGATTATGTCTGTATTTAACAAATTAAAGGCAAGTATCGGGATTGGCGCAGCTACTGTTGATACAGTGGTAGACAATGATACCTATACTCAAGGGGAAACGGTTTCCGGAACAGTTAAAGTCAAAGGCGGAGACGTGGAACAAGAATTGAATGGCATTGATTTATACTTCATGACCACGGTGATTGTTGAAGGCGAGGACAGTGAATACGAGGACGAATACTGTTTTGAAGTATTGAGGGTAGGATCGGATATCAAGGTTCAACCCGGGCAAGACCTTGATTTGCCGTTCTCAACCGATTTGCCTTTGGACACGCCGATTACAAACGGTGTTATGCAGGTCTGGATTCGAACCCAGGTGGATATTTCGATGGCTCTTGATCCGAAGGATTTAGATCCGATTAAAGTTCTGCCGTCGAAGACCTATCAATCTTTTCTTGACGCCGTAAGTGAACTTGGCTTCCACATCCGCAAGGTGAAAAATGTCAAGACTCATCATGTTGCAATCGGTGTGGCCCAGAAGAGTGAATATATTCCCTTGGAAGGACCGTTCCGTGGAGAACTTGATGAATTGGAATTCGTCGTGTTCCCGGCTTCCGACGGTTTAAGGGTGATAACCGAGGTTGACCGCAAGGCAAAGGGACTGGGCGGTTTGTTTGCGGAAGCTCTTGATGTTGATGAATCGAAAACTTCCTTTTTCATTAGCCGCGAAGTGCTGGAAAGCGGGAGTGCAGCGGTTCGCAGCGAGTTGGAGAAAACGTTGCGGAAGTATTTATAATGGCTGTTCTTTCCCCGTATCCTTTGCAGGGTACGGGGTTTTTTCTTTTTTGCGACCGCAAATTCCTCGCCTTTGTATGCAGGCCAACCTTGTATTGAGGGTTACCCGTTTTTCACCAGTTCATTTTTCTCATAGGCATGAGGGGTCTTGACTTGTTTTCCCGACAATAGAATGGTTCTTTCTGCTAAGACCACTTGTGTATCTACCACCGGAAAATCGTGTACCACCTCTTGTTCGATCAGGGAAAGTTCTGTGCAGCCAAGAATTATTCTGTCACAGCCAATAGCATACATGCTTCTCAGTACATTGATATATGCCTCATGGTCGATAGGAGCTCCCTGCTTGACTTGTTGAAAAATCAATCTGTTTACTTGTTTTTGAATGTTTTCGGGTGGTTCAACAGGCAACAAATTCGCCTTGCGAAGCTGATCTTGATACAAATTTGACCTTAAAGTGCCCTGCGTCCCGAGGATTCCGACCGATTTATCCCCTGGGAAATATTCCTTAATATAATGAACAGCTTCACTAATCATATTAATAATGGGCACAGAGGCGTAATTCTTTAAGGTATCATAAAAATAATGGGCTGAATTGCACGGAATCACAATAAAGGAAACCTTTGAATCTGACAATGTTTTCACGTCACGGCATAAATAAGGTAAAGGGTTGGGATTTGACTGATCCATGATATAAGCCGATCGATCCGGTATGGTCGGGTGATGGAGCAACAGAAACTCAGGATGATCCTGATCCCGTTCCGCTACGGTACGATCCACAAGAGTGCTTATAAAATCAGCGGTTGCCTTTGGCCCTAAACCTCCAATTATTCCAAAATACTCTTTCATTCGAACGATACACATCCTTTCCCGTTATAAAAGGGGGATACCTTTTGAATTTCTTGAAGTAGTTGAAGGTCGAGGCAGCTACGTAAAATAACCGTTTTATATTTCTCTCAACCGGGAAATACCTTAATGGGTTTTTGACAAGCCTTGATTTGTATAAAGCTTTGACTCGATCCACCAAGTCTTCTTGTTGATTAATGTGCTTTAGCAGCAGCCTCTTTGGCACTATGGAGTACAGAATTTCATTCTCCGCCATAGAAAAGGTAAGCGGATCATTTTCAAGATAGTCTTTTACATAGTAACGGGAAGGATTATGGCCTTCAGCTGTTACATAATAATTGCTTCGTCCCAGACGGGGATTCAGCTCGAAGAATTTGTATTTTCCATCGCGTTGATCGTATTTAAGATCAAAGTTGGAAAATCCGACATAACCGGAGTGCTCCACCAGCCGCTTGGCCTGTTGAACGACTTCATCCTGCCGAAATGTTCGAATGGCCACAGGGTTTCCTATACCTCCCGGTGTATGGTCTTCAAGCAAGGTTTGCCCGAAAGAAGCCAGTTTGGTTTTCCCGTCTTGGGCAGTATACAGTGTTAGGATGTGCATGGATGTGTCATCGCCCGGCACAAATTCCTGGATAATCAAGTCATCCATATAATCCGCATCTACTATCAGGGCCATGATATGCTCAAATTCCGGCCTGTCTTTTGCAATAAACACCTTTTTCTTGCCTGTGAAACTGATAACCTGATAGGTAGCACTGTTAGCCGGTTTAATCACAACCGGGAAATCAAACGGCAAATCTGCATCTTTTGCAGCTTTTCCATTCATCGCAACATATTTCGGATAATCCAATCCTAATTTTTCACATGTTTGATAGAAGGTCATCTTATTTGTGAGATTGTTTAAGATCTCATGGGTGGTATAAGGAATGATCCATTTGTCAGCCAATTGATCCCTGAGTCTGACAATCATTTTAACATGCCAATCGGCACTGCCGATTAAGATTTTCGGTATGCCCGGATAAATTTCCATGATTTGATCCAGGCATGCCAGTAATGCTTTTTCTTCCTCCATATGAGGCTCAATAATTGTTCTTATCATGACTGAGTGACTGACCGAACCTACTGATTCCCTACATATATTAATTGATATCGAACCGTATGCTTCGTGAAAAGAACGTGCTGTACTATATACGCCTATATTCGCTCCCAGGATAACAGGTATAAAAGGCTGTCTCCCCAACTTGTGATCATAATTCATCATTTTTTCCCCTACCCCATTTGTATAATGTGACTAATTAAGATCATTGCGGATCTCCACGATCCATTCGTTCATAGTTTTCAATGGTCATTTCATATCTTGACCATGGCCTGAAAGACCAGCCGATCAGATATCCAAGTAACTTCCGCACCATAAGAATTCCCCATTCATAACTGATTTGCCTATTATTATAATAAGGTCCATTTTTCAAACGTACTTCAAAAAATTAAAGAAACCCGAAGCTGATCGTTCCTTTATTCAATCGGCTATTTCTCTTAAGAGTTGTACTTTCTTTGTTTTAGCCTAATGCCCCCTTTATAAAGCTCCGCTTTTGGTTGGATTTCGGGAGTGCCGGATTGAAATTCCCTATAAAAAACGGATGTCTAGTGTGTTGCTGATCTTCTCATTTCCACAATTGATGTGGGCATGACTGTATAGTTTAAGAAAAGGGGTTTACCTTTCCCGTAAAGACCGACTTTCTGCAGCCCGTATTAAACTCTTATTCCCATAAGAAAAACGGGGCGTGCCCTTACAGGGATACGCTAGGCCGTTTTCTCGATTTCAAAAATTAAGACACTCTCCCAGGGAAATTCAATAGGCAAGGGTTTAATGGCCCGCCTCTGACATTAGTCCCATGATTTTCTCGGTGTCTTCTGTCTTCACACTTACATTATAGCAGGAAAGACATGGTTTTTCTTTAATTTTTTGAAGAATTTCTGATCCGTTTGTACTGGTATCAAAGTCCGATGCCGCAAAATTGAACTCTTTTTGTAAAATGGGTTAAAGGTCCCGGTCATTTGAAGGACCGTTACGTGCAATCTTCGTTATGCATGTAAATGGAGTTTTCGATTCATATTCTAGGAGTAAATAGGTTATGAATGTTTTTCCATCTTTTTGAAATGTGGATTTTCTCGTCTAAAATGAGTAACCGTACACATCAAAGCATGTTCAAAACGGATCAATATTTATGGGAAATAGAAATAACATGCTATAAGATAAACGTAAAGAAATCATAAAAAGTTTCATTGTTTTGAAAGAAAATATAACAAAATCGTAATCTTGACAAGCCGAGAGAAACCTGTAAACTCTTTTTTATGTAATCAACTTTTTTCTCACCATTCCTGGATGGTGACGGTTAAATGGCTATTAATGCAGAGGATATTCTCTGGTAGGAGAAAAGACATGACCCAATCGAGGTTAATACGTGGGACTTTTATTTTGTCTGCGGCTATTTATTTTTCAAAGTTTCTTGGACTGATCTTCTTCATCCCATTGAATGCCCTTGTTGGCGATAAAGGGATGGCTTTATATTTATACGCCTATACTCCATATATGATTATGATAAGCATGGCAACACTTGGAGTTCCGAGGGCTGTTTCCAAGTTTGTGTCGAAATACAATGCCCGTGGTGATTATGAGACAGGAAGACGTCTGTTTCGTTCAGGTTTGCTATTTATGACGATAACGGGTTTTGCGGCTTTTGTGCTCTTGTATTTCCTCGCGCCGGAAATAGCCCCGTTTGTTGTGAAATCTCATTCTTCAACAGGAAATGACCCGGAAGATGTGGTCATGGTGATTCGTTTGGTCAGTGTAGCTTTGATTCTTGTGCCGGCAATGAGTTTGATTCGCGGTTATTTCCAGGGGTTTCAATCGATGGGGCCGACAGCGGTCTCGCAAGTAGTGGAACAAATTATTCGTATCCTGTTCGCTCTTGTCGGGGCTGTATTTATTGTGTTTATGTTCGGTGAAAGTCATATTTCCACAGCGGTAGGGTTTGCAGCATTTGCCCCCTTTGTCGGTGCTCTCGGCGGCTTCGCTGTTTTGATCCGTTTCTGGATGAAGAGAAAATCCCACCTTGATCGACAATTGGCCCAGAGCCGTGTTCATACCAGGTTGCCGTTGAAAGGGATTTACAAGGAATTGATTACCTTCGCCATCCCGTTTGTTGCTGTTGGATTGGCGATTCCGCTCTACCGGCTTGTAGATCAATTCACGATTAATCAAATATTAATGAGTCAAGGACTTGACCAATTAGAGGCAGAAAGAATTTATGCAAACATCAGCGGGCTGGCTCAAAAGTTGATTGTGATTCCTGTTGCCTTCTCAACTGCATTATCCACGACTCTTGTCCCGGCAATCACAAGTTCTTTCTCGTCGGGGAAATATCGAATGATGAATAATCAAATGACGCAAGCCTTCCAAATTGTGCTGTTTTTAACGATACCGGCAGCTGTCGGTCTTTCATTACTCGCTTATCCGATATATGGAGCATTGTATGGAATTGAAGGAATTAAGCTTGGCGGGGAAATTTTACAATGGTATGCCCCGACGGCTTTATTGTTTGCCTTATTTGGCATTACGTCCTCGGTTTTACAAGGGATTAACAGGCAAAAGGTTGTTGTTTTCAGCTTATTGGTCGGCCTGCTTTTGAAATTATTGCTGAACAGTTGGTTATTAACGATCTTTCACGAGATTGGCGCCATTCTTGCAACGGACATCGGTTATATTTGTTCTATTACGTTAAATGTAATTATTATTGGCTACTATACACAATACAAGTTTACGTTTATTGCAAAACGGACAGTGTTGATCCTGCTTTTTTCCGCAGTAATGGGCATAATGGTTTGGCTTGTTACCTTGCCGTTCAAGGTAGGACATCCATTGCCGGAAAACTGGAGTTGGCTTTGGGCGCTGATTATTATGATAGTCGGTGTTGCAGTTGGCGCGGCTTGCTATTTTTGGCTGGCCCTTCGTTCTAATCTTGCCAAACAGGTTTTGGGGAATCGATTTTCCTTTGCAAAGCGGCGAAAAGCAAAGTCTTGACAGGAATTCAACCCTTTTATAGCTATCCAATGAAACTTTCGGCAACCGGTTTTCTTAAGAAATGCGAGAAAAGGCGTTATACTTAAAGAAAACGGTGAAAGGAAGGATAGAAGATGGGGTTGCATACGGAATGGGTTCGGTACGGGGAAAATGAAATTTATTCAGGGTATGCGGCACGGCCCGAAAATGTAGAAAGCCCAATGCCCGCTGTGATTGTTTTGCAGGAGATTTGGGGTGTGGACGAACATATTCAGGATGTGACTAGGCGCTATGCGCAGGCCGGATATGTCGCATTTGCGCCGGATTTGTATTCGGAAAATGGAGAGCGGGAAGAAGCCTTTAAGGAGGAACGGATTGTTGCGGTAAAAGCGTTTTTGAACACGGTTCCGCCGCAGGCGTGGCATGATCAGGAGCAATTGCAGGCAGCGTTGGCGGAATTGCCGCCGGAACAGGGAAGGCAAGTGCAGGCGACGCTGGGGGCTTTGTTTGGTGGACTTGATCCTGACAATTATAAGGAACAATTGTTGGCGACAAGCGCTTTTCTGCGGAACCAATTCGAACCAAGCCGTGGCAAGGGAGTGGCTTCGTTGGGCTTTTGTATGGGCGGTGCCTTGTCGGCATTGTTGGCCGGAACGGATGAAAATCTGAAGGGCGCCGCTATTTTTTACGGACGGCCGCCTGCTGAGGAAGTTGTCGGGGAAATCAATTGCCCGGTAATTGGTTTCTATGGTGAATTGGATGAAGGGATTACCGGGAAAATTCCGGTTCTTGCCCAAACGATGAAAGATCACGGGAAATCTTTTGAATATCATGTGTATGAGAGAGCGCAACATGCTTTTTTCAATGACACAAGGACTTCTTACAATGTCGACGCTGCACGGGATGCGTTTGCTCGTACCCTTGTATTCTTCAAGGAACAGCTGACATAATATAAGGTTTCTTTAATCGAGAGGCGTGCGGAGCTTACCGCGCGTCTTTTTCAGGTGGTTGTTCTTTTTGGTGCGATGCCTGGTGAACTGGTTTGGCGTTTTCTTTAATTTTTTTACAGATTGTTTTCCTGGGATAGGAACGTACATTCTGTTTGTGTTATAATAAATTCGGAAGAAAAAACCGGTAGGTTTTCAGGTGCATGCGTGAGATAATGGAGATAGATCAAAAGGGCGGGGGATTCTTATGTCTTTACGGTTCATGTTGGGACGGGCTGGCAGCGGCAAAACAAGTCGTTTTCTCGAAGAGGTTCGTGAAAAGTTGCGGGAAACACCGGATGGTTCGCCATTGGTTATGTTGGTTCCCGACCAGATGACTTTCGAGACGGAATATCGGTTGGCTACTGAAAATGACCTTGGCGGGATGACCCGCGCTCAGGTGTTCAGCTTTGGACGCCTGGCCTTGAATGTATTGCAACAGGTGGGGGGAGTAACCCGCGGGCGGATTGACAGCGTCGGGATTAACATGATGCTGCGGAATATCGTAGAGGGACGCAAGTCAGAACTGAAAGTCTTTCAACGGGCATCTGACCAGCAGGGATTCTATGGATTGCTTGAAGAAATGGTCACAGAATTGAAGCGATATCAGTTCACACCGGAGGATTTTGAGCAGACTTTGGGTTTTGTAAGGAAGGCTCCGGATGGCGGGAAATCCGAAGTCCTGGCTGATAAGCTGCATGACCTGGGGTTGATTTTCGCGGATATGGAAGCAGCGTTGGCAGGAAAATACATAGATTCCGAGGATTCAATGAGGTTATTGGCTGAGAAAATTCCACTTGCCCCCGGATTGCGAGACGCTGAAGTGTGGGTGGACGGGTTTTATTCGTTTACGCCACAGGAAATGGCAGTGGTTGAAGCTTTAATGAAGAATTGCCGGCGCGTAACGATTGGATTGACTTTGGACCGTCCATATGAAAACGAACTGCCTGATGAAACGGCATTGTTTCGGCCGACTGCAGCGACGTATCAGAAGTTGCACGGTATTGCCACGGAGGCAGGTGTCGAGATTGAAGAGCCGTTTGTGCTGAGTGAGGCAAAGCGGTTTCGCGGGGCAACATTGGCTCATTTGGAGGCGAATTTTGAAAAAAGGCCGCCAGCACAAGAACGTATCCATGGTAAGGATGAGGTCCTGGTTTCGCAGGCTGTAAGCCGCCGGAGTGAAGTGGAAGGAGCGGCACGGGAAATTCTTCGTCTCGTTCGGGAAGAGGGGCTGCTTTTTCGTGATGTAGCTGTCCTTGTCCGTGATATGGGAACGTATCACGATCTGATGGCAACGATTTTCGAAGATCATGGAATTCCGATCTTTTTGGACCAGAAAAGAACGATGCTGCATCATCCGTTGATGGAGTTCATTCGCTCAAGCCTTGATGTGATTGAGCAAAATTGGCGATACGAAGCGGTATTTCGTTGTGTGAAAACCGATATGTTGTTTCCGCCGGAGGCGGGAAATGTCGAGCGGTTGCGTGAGGGAATGGATGAGTTGGAGAATTATGTGCTTGCCCACGGTATTCACGGCAGGCGCTGGACAGACGGAAAGCCTTGGCGATACAGGCGTTATCGCGGGCTGGATGATGCAGAAGGCGTCCAGACGGATGAGGAAAAAAAGAAGGAAGCTCAGATCAACAGGTTGCGTGAGATGATTGTGACGCCGCTATCCCGGCTGGAACGTGATTTGAAGGGCGCGAAAACGGCGAAGGAGCGTTGTGAGGCGCTGTATTTGTATCTGGAGGCACTGGAAGTGCCGCAAAAGATCGAGAAGTGGCGGAACCGGGCGGAGGAAGAAGGCTTTCTGGCGGAAGCACGCGAACACGATCAAGTGTGGACGGCAGTGATCGGCCTTTTGGATCAAATGGTCGAGATGGTTGGAGACGAAGTTGTCGGGCCGGATGTTTTTGTGAAAATGATTGAAACCGGCCTCGACAGCATGAAATTTTCGCTGGTGCCGCCGGCCCTGGATCAAGTCCTTGTCGGCAGTCTTGATCGGACACGTTCCGTAGATGTAAAAAGCGTGCTGATCTTGGGTGCTAACGACGGGGTGCTTCCTGCAAAACCGAAAGAAGACGGCATGCTTTCCGAAGAAGAAAGGGAGTTGCTTGAAGCAAGGGGCATTGAGTTGGCGCCGGGAAGCCGGCAGCGGCTGCTGGAAGAGGAACTGCTGATATATTTGGCCATTGCTGGGGCGAAGGAACGGCTGTGGGTCAGTTACCCGCTTGCCGATGAAGAAGGAAAAGCCTTGCAGCCGTCACTGTTGATCAATCGTTTGAAAGCCGTTTTTCCGGTTCTGGAAGAAAGGTTCATTATGTCAGAACCGGAGGAAGCGACGGGTGAAGAAGCGCTTGAATATGTGTCCGGTCCACAGCGGGGACTTGTTTATACGCTTGGGCAGGTTCGCCAGTGGAGAAAAGGCTATCCGATCGCACCGGTTTGGTGGGATGTATACAACTGGCTGGCTGAAAGACCCGAATGGCAGGCTGACGGCCGGCGCTTGTTCAGTGGATTATTTTATAAAAATAAAGAGAAGCGTTTGACTTCCGAAACCTCAAGAAGTTTATACGGAGATAAAATTCAGGCTAGTGTTTCCCGGATGGAGCGGTTTAGTTCATGTCCTTTCCAGCAGTTTGCCTCGCATGGGCTTCGATTGAAAGAAAGGGAGACCTTTCGGCTGGAAGCGCCCGATATCGGGCAGCTTTTCCATTCGGCATTGAGTTTAATGGCCGATCATGTCCGGCAAACCAGGAAAAACTGGGGCGAATTGAGTGATGCGGAATGTGAGCGCTTGGCCAGCGAGTTTGTTGATGGCCTGATTCCCAAGTTGCAGAGGGAAATTTTACTCAGTTCGAATCGCCATCACTATATAGCCCGAAAGCTGAAAGGTATCGTTTCCCGAACCGCGACGATTCTGCGCGATCATGCAAAGGCTAGCGGATTTTCACCGGTTGGCCTGGAATTGCCGTTCGGCCCGAAAGAAAAGCTGCCGCCGATTCAGTTTGAGCTGGCAAACGGTACGAAAATGGAGATTGTCGGCCGCATTGACCGTATTGATGCCGCTGAAGGAAGCAACGGCCTGTTGTTGCGTGTTATCGATTATAAATCCAGCGCAACATCCCTGGGATTGACAGAAGTGTATTTCGGGCTCGCACTGCAAATGCTGACTTATCTGGATGTTGTTTTGACTCATGCCGGACAGTGGCTGGGCCGCGAAGCTTCCCCCGCAGGTGTCCTTTATTTTCACGTGCATAATCCAATGCTGCAGGAGTCGCAGGCGCTAGCGCCGGAGGCTATTGAAGAAAAATTGTTTAAGGAATTTAAAATGAAGGGCCTCGTCCTGGCGGAAGAAGAAACGGTGCGATTGATGGATGGAACGCTTGAAAATGGGCATTCCAATATCATTCCCGCCGGTTTAAAGAAGAACGGTGAATTTTACAGCAATTCTTCAGTCGCCGCGCCCGAGCAATTTTCCGATATCCGCAAGTATGTGCGTCGTGTCATTCAAAATATCGGCACCAATTTGACTGACGGCATGATTGATATTGCGCCGTACCGGTTAAAGGACAGGACGCCTTGTACCTTTTGTTCATATCGTCCTGTGTGCCAGTTCGATCCGTCAATGGAAACAAATGATTATCGCTGGCTCCGTAAGGAAAAGGACGATGTGATGCTGAAAAAGATGCTTGAGGGGAGGGGAGACGATGAAACAAGTGAAGCCTAAGCCGGAAGGAGTTTTCTGGAGCGACGAGCAATGGGAAGCGATTGCCGCGCGTGGGCAGAACATGCTGGTGGCGGCAGCGGCCGGCTCCGGGAAAACAGCAGTGCTTGTGGAACGGATTATCCGAAAAATCACTGAAGACTTGGTCGATGTTGACAGTCTATTGGTGGCCACGTTTACGAATGCGGCTGCAGCTGAGATGAAGGCCAGGATCGGCAAAGAATTGGAGAAGGCACTTGTGGCAGACCCGTCTTCCCGGCATTTGCGAAGGCAGCTTTCTCTGTTGAACCGCGCCCAGATTTCGACGATTCATTCGTTTTGCATGAACGTTTTGCGCCGTTATTATTACAAAATTGGAATCGATCCGGCTTTTCGTGTCGTGGATGAAACAGAAGCGGAGCTGATGCGTGAAGAAGTGATCGGAGAGTTGTTTGAAGAAGAGTACGGTAAATCGGATAATGAAGCCTTCTATGAACTTGTAGACCGTTACAGCGGGGATCGCAGCGATGTTGCCCTGCAAACGCTTGTTGAAAAGTTGTACGATTTTTCAAGGAGCCATCCGAACCCTGAAAAATGGCTGGATGACATGGCTTTACGTTATCGTGTATCTGAAGACGTTAAGATTGACGATTTATCTTGGGCACGCGGGCTGCTTGAGGATGTTGAAATGCAGTTAGAAGGGCTTAAGGATGTACTGGGACAGGCGGACCAAATCACTTACCAGCCTGGAGGACCAACGCCATACCAGGCTAATTTTGCTGAGGACCGTCAGGTACTTGACCTGTTGCTCTCTGCTTGCCGAAATTCGTGGTCGGCTCTCTATGATGCATTTCAGTCAGTGAAGTTTGGAAAGTTGAAGCCGGTTCGCGGTGATGAATATGATGATCATTTGAAGGAACAGGCAAAGCAGTTGCGTGACACTGTGAAAAAACAGGTCGGCAAAATTGGGGATGAACTATTCAAACACAGCCCGGAACGTTATCTGGATGATCTGCGTGCGATGGCGCCTCATGTTGAGACTCTAGCTGGTCTCGTTAAAGCTTTCGGCAGCCGGTATAAGGAAGCGAAGTTGGAAAAAGGGCTTATTGATTTTGATGATTCCCAACATTATTGTCTTGAGGTCTTAATGGATCCTGATTCGAATAACGGTCCATCAGATGCGGCACTTGATTACCGTGAACAGTTCAAGGAAGTTCTTGTTGATGAGTATCAGGACACGAACTTTGTCCAGGAGGCGATTTTGGGCCTGATTACAACGGGGAACAATCTATTCATGGTCGGCGATGTGAAACAGAGTGTTTATCGTTTCCGTCAGGCAGAACCGGGCTTGTTTTTGGCGAAGTATAAAGCTTTTCAAAAGGACGGCGGCGGTGCTGGATTGCGAATTGACCTTGCGAAGAATTTCCGAAGCCGTGCAGAAGTGCTTGACGGAACCAATTTCCTGTTCCGGCAAATCATGAATGAAAGAGTCGGTGAAATCGACTACGATGAAGATGCGGAGTTGAGGCTTGGATTTGGCGATTACCCGGAGTCTTCTTCAAGTGAGCCCGAATTGTTACTGATTGATCGAGAAGAGGAAAAGGAAGAAGGGTCCGAAACAGCAGATTTGAAGAAGGAACAGCTGGAAGCGCGACTGATCGCAGAACGCATCCAGTCTCTGGTTTCAAGCCGCTACGAAGTGTATGACAAGGACACGAGCCAAATGCGCCCTATTCAATACCGGGATATCGCCATTTTACTTCGGTCCGCTCATAGTGCTGCGCCGATCATGTTAGAAGAATTCAAACAACGCGGCATTCCGGCATACGCCGAGTTATCGACCGGCTATTTTGAGGCTGTAGAGGTCGAAATCATGATGTCGCTCCTGCAAATCGTGGATAATCCTCATCAGGATATTCCGCTTGCCGGTGTGTTACGGTCACCAATTGTCGGGCTTTCAGGAGAAGAACTGGCACAAATCCGAATCGCAAAGCCGAAAGGTGACTATTTTGAGGCGATGCGCGCTTGTATTCAACAGGAAACCGGTGAATTGGCGGAGAAATTGGAGCTCTTTTTTGGGAAGCTCCAGTCCTGGCGCACAAGAGCGCGCCGTGGAGCGTTGTCTGACCTGATCTGGCAGATTTTCCGTGAAACCGGCTACTATGATTTTGTTGGCGGAATGCCAGGCGGACGTCAGCGTCAGGCCAATTTACGGGCCTTATATGATCGCGCCCGCCAATATGAAAACACTTCTTTTCGGGGATTGTTCCGTTTTTTGCGATTCGTCGAACGGATGCGTGATCGTGGAAGCGACTTTGGAGCGGCTCGCGCTCTTGGCGAGCAAGAAGATGTCGTGCGTGTTATGACGATTCATAAAAGTAAAGGCCTTGAGTATCCAGTCGTTTTCGTCGGCGGCCTGAACAAACAATTTAATTTTAGCGATTCCCGGGGTTCCCATATGTTGGACAAAGAACTCGGGTTTGGGACGAAATACATTGATCCGAAGTGGCGTATCAGTTACCCGACACTGTCCATGATGGCAATGAAAAGAAAATCGGAAATGGAGATGCGCGCAGAAGAAATGCGCGTGTTGTATGTTGCGTTAACACGTGCACGAGAGAAATTGTATTTAGTAGGGACAGTAAAAGACGTCGGAAAGACAGTTACACAATGGGCACAGCAAGCGGTGCACCCGAATTGGCTGCTTCCTGATTATGCGCGGGCAAATGCGAAGGGCTACATCGATTGGGTTGGCCCCGCATTGTTGCGGCATCGTGATGCTGAACCGCTTAGAAAAATCATTGAAGCAGAGGCTCCGGCTAATGAAGTGTCACACGATGTTTCGACATGGCAAATGTCAGTGGTCAGAGCAGATGAACTTGATGAGACTGAAATGGAATCCCAGGAGGGCCGGGAAGACATAGAAAAGGCCTTGAAAGAGTTTCGGCCGGTGCCAATCGAAAGCGATGAAAAGGAACAAGTTCATGCCCGATTGTCCTGGACTTACGGGCGGCCTGAATCAACAACTCATATGTCGAAACAGACAGTTTCGGAGATTAAGCGCCAACGCGAAAGCTTAACGAATACAGAGGGAAGTGACACGAGTTACATTCGTAAATTTCGTTCTCCAATTGCCGAACGGCCGCGTTTCTTGCAGGAGAAAAAATTAACTTCGGCGGAACGCGGAACGGCAATGCATACAGTGATGCAACATGTCGATTTGGCAGGTCCGATGTCGGAGACAAAATTACAGGAGACTGTCGATCGTTTAGTTGTCAACGAAATCATGACGGAGGAAGAAGCTCAAGCTGTCGATCTTGAACCGCTTTTACGCTTTTTTCAGTCTGGTATTGGAAAGCGCATGTTGGAAGCTTCACGGGTTCAGCGAGAGGTTCCGTTCAGCCTTGCGCTTACAGCTGATCAAGCTTACCGGGATTGGCCGGAAACAGGTGAAACCGTCCTCGTCCAAGGGGTAATTGACTGCTTGATAGAAGATAAAGACGGCCTCGTGTTAGTCGACTATAAAACAGACGGGATTCATGGACGTTTTGTAAACGGTTTTGAAGGAGCGAAGCCGGTATTGGCTGATCGCTATCGCGTTCAACTCGATATGTACGCCAGGGCCATCGAACAGATTTGGAAAAAACCGTTGACTGAGAAATACCTGTATTTCTTTGACGGCGGGCATTTGCTTCCGATGTGACGAGAAACAACTCTTTGTATACTGGAAGAAGAGGATGTATTTAACACCATTCATGGTGTTTCGATTGATTAGTGTTTAAGCTTGGGTCAAGGTCTTTATTTCACCATCGGTTAATTTACCACATGATCTGGAGATCAAGCCGTTTTTAGAGGGATTTTGTTTATAAATTAAAGGAATCATCGAGTGAACATTAAAGTGAGCGGAGGAAGAAAATGCGTATTTTTCACACTGCCGATTGGCATCTCGGAAAATTGGTTCAAGGCGTTTACATGACGGAAGATCAGCGGTATGTGCTCGAACAATTCATTGAAGCTGTTCGCACGGAACAGCCGGATGTCGTGATCATTGCAGGGGATCTTTATGATCGTGCAGTGCCGCCTACGGAGGCGGTGGACCTTCTAAATGAAACGCTCGAAACCCTCGTTTTGAAATTGAATACGCCGGTCCTGGCTGTTGCCGGTAATCATGACAGCCCGGGACGGCTTGATTTTGGCAGCCGGATTATGCGGGAGAACGGTTTACATATTGTTGGACAATGGACTTCGGACCTTGAACCGGTGAAGTACAATGATTCTCATGGAGAAGTCCATTTTCATCTCATTCCATATGCGGAGCCGGGCAAAATCCGCCATGTGTTCGGGGATGAAACCATTAAGAGCCATGATGATGCAATGAAGGCGACAATCGGTTCCATTAAAGAAAAAATGGATTCCGGGGCGCGCCATGTGTTAATTGGCCATGCTTTTGTGACCCCAAAAGGAGAGGAACGAGACAACACAAGTGATTCAGAGCGGCCATTATCCATCGGGGGCGCCGAGCATGTTGACCATCGATTTTTCAAGCTGTTTCATTACACAGCACTTGGCCATCTTCATCAAGCCCACCATGTCGGGGATGAGCGGATTCGTTACGCAGGTTCTCCTTTAAAGTATTCCCTTTCCGAAGAACGCCATCAGAAAGGCTTTCAAATTGTTGAAATTGACGCTGAAGGGGAGATTGCTGTTGAGAACCGTCCCCTGACCCCAAGGCGAGATCTGCGAATGGTAGAAGGCACTATTTCCGAAATCGAAACGCATCAACCTAATGACGATTATGTTTTCATCAGGCTCCTGGATGAGGCCCCGGTTTTGGCTCCGATGGAGAAAGTTCGTGCTGTGTATCCGAACGCTATGCATGTCGAACGGAATGTGGCCCCTCTTTTACCTGATCACGAAGGGGTTCAGCAAGTGGAACGGAAGAAAATGAACACATCAGAACTTTTCAAAGCTTTTTATAAAGAAGTCAAGGGCAGCGAACCCTCGAATGAATCTGAGAAACTATTTACTGAGGTCCTGGAAGAAATGCGGGCGGCAGAGGGAGAACGAACATGAAACCTTTGAAAATCACAATGACGGCATTCGGCCCTTATAAAAATCGGGAGGCCATTGATTTCAGCGAATTGGACAAGCATCGGCTGTTTGTTATTTCCGGAAATACGGGCGCGGGCAAGACGACCATTTTTGATGCGATTTGTTTTGCGCTATACGGGGAGGCGAGCGGGGAAGAGCGGAACGACACGCAACTATTACGAAGCCATTTTGCCTCGGATGAGATACATACTTCGGTCGAATTGGATTTTGAATTGCATGGCCGCACTTACCGGGTATTCCGGCAGCTTGCTCATGTTAAGGGCAGCAACAAAACAGCTACCGGTGCCGCGTATGAACTCTATGAAACAACTGGTGGAGAGACTGTTCCGTGTGTTGATCGTTTTAATGTCACGGACATTAACGATAAAATCGAACAAATTCTTGGCCTTTCCAAGGATCAATTCAGCCAGATTGTGATGCTGCCGCAGGGCGAATTCCGCAAACTCCTGACATCCGAAACGGAAAACAAGGAGGACATCCTGCGTCGCATTTTCAAGACAGGTCTGTACAAAAGCCTTGCCGAACGGTTGAAGGAAAAGAGAAAGGAAGCCGGGCAACGTTATGAGCAACAGGCCCGCGAACGTGATTTTCATATTCAGAATATCAAGGCCGTTTTGCCGGAAAGGGAAGAGGCCCCCCTTTTTCAGGTTTTGGCACAAGAACATTACAATACGATCCAGATTGTTGAGTCTCTTGAGGAAGAAGCTTGCCACTATATGCGAGAAACTGAACAAAACAAGAAAAAACAGGCTGAATCGGCGAAAGCCTATCAGGAGCAGATGGCCGCTTATCATCGGGCCGAGGCGATGAACGAGAAATTTCGTTCGCTGGATGGCAAACAGGTGAAAAAAGCGGAATTGGATGCTGAAGTACCGCAAATTAAAGAAAAAGAGCATCATTTGGAACGTGCAGAAAGGGCGAGCCGCCTTGACGTGTACGAGCAGTATTTGAAAGAGATAAGGCAGGAAACAGCCGAGAAGAAACAAGCGCTGGAGAGGGCTGAAGGCAAGAAAAAACAGGCGGAAGCGAGTCTCACTGAAGCTCAAACTGCTTATGAGAAAGAAGAAGCAAATAGTGAAAAGCGTGAGAAGGTCAATCAGGAACTGAACAGATTGAATGATTTTCTTCCAACGGTCCGTGAATTGGATAGTAAAAAAGCGAAGCTTACAAATCTCGTAACCTCACAAAACCGGCTCGAAAAAGAAATCCAAGCTCTTGATGCCGAGTTGGCCAAAGATAAACAACAAAAGCAACAGCTTGATCAGCGACTGAAAAAATTGGATCAGGCCATCATGGATTTGCCGCGGAAACAGGAAGAATTGATTGAATTACGGGACCGCTGGAAGGTGCTCAACGATTTCATTGACGTTCAAAAAAAGATTGCAGCTGATGAAAGTAATGTTCGGCTGAAACAGCAGGAATCTGAAATGGCTCAAAAAGCCTATGACCATGCAGAACAACGTTGGCTTGAAGGGCAAGCCGTCCTCATTGCGGACCATCTGCATGACGGAATGCCATGCCCTGTTTGCGGCAGTACGAATCACCCGAACAAAGCGTCCGTCCATGAGGATCTGCCGACCAAGGCTGAACTTGATCGTCTCAGGAAGGCGAGGACCGAGAAGGAACAAGTCTATTTGCAGGCACAGGCGAATCGTGATGCCCTCAACAAACAATTGAGTGAAAAGGAGATTGATGTTCGTGAATACGGCTTTCAGGGGCAGGATTTCTCAAAGCAACGCGATCAATTGGAACAACAAGGGAAACACCTGAAGAAAGAAACCGATGCTCTCAGACAAGATCAGGAAACATTAAAAAAACTGAGACAAACCGAGGAAGCTTTGGGGAAGGAAATTGAAGGAAAGGCAGAGAAAGCCGAAAACCTAAAGAATGAGCTCCGGGAAAAGAAGGCTGCCTATCAAACACAAAAAGCGTTGTATGATCGAGAACTTCAGCCAATCCCGGAGGAATTGCGTTCTCTCGAACACCTGAAACAACGTTTACAGGAAACACAGCAGGTTAAACAACGTTTGGAACAACAGTGGAAAGAGGCACAAGAGCGGCTCCAGAGAGCGAAAGAAAGCGCGGCAACGGCAGGAGCGAATATTGTCAATGCCGAGAAACAACAGGCGGAGGCGTCGGAAAAAGCCAAAAAGGCGGCAGGCCAATTTGATGAAGAGCTGAAGAAGGCCGGGTTTGCTGATGAAGAAGCCTATCGACAGGCAAGAATGGCTGAAGCTGACCGTGCTGGTTTGAAGCAGGCCATTGAGGCATTCCACACAGAACGGTCCAACCTGGCTTCACAAATCAGAGAGCTTGAAAAGGAATTGAAAGGACAGTCACGGGTCGATTTAGAGAAGCTTTCGGCAGAGGTTGAGTATCTGGGTAAGGTTTTGGAGACTGCGGGGAAAGCTCTCCAGACATCGGAATCCTACCAGAAAGAAGCCGACAAATTGAAACGAAGCATCACAATAGCCGCCGAAAAAGTGAAAGAAGAGGAAATGGCCCTGCAAACAGTCACTGACCTGTATGATGTGGTCCGGGGAGACAATGCCCGGAAAATCTCATTTGAGCGTTATCTTCAAATCGAATTCCTGGAGCAAATCATTCAATCCGCCAATGAACGGCTGAGGAGGCTTTCAAACGGACAATTCTACCTGATGCGCAGCGATCGTCTTGAAAAACGCGGAAAGCAGAGCGGCCTAGGCCTTGATGTTTATGATGCTTACACTGGCCAAACCCGCGATGTGAAATCGTTGTCCGGCGGTGAAAAGTTCAATGCGTCTCTCTGTCTTGCACTTGGAATGACTGATGTCATTCAGGCATTTGAAGGCGGTATTTCAATCGAAACGATGTTTATTGATGAAGGCTTCGGCTCCCTGGATGAAGAATCACTCAACAAAGCCATTGACACATTAATTGATTTGCAAAAATCAGGCCGTATGGTCGGTGTCATTTCGCACGTTCAGGAACTCAAGAATGCCATTCCTGCTGTCCTTGATGTTCAAAAGACAAAAGAAGGCCCCAGCCGAACCAGGTTTCTAATAAAATAAATCCCATTCGGGAAATGAATATAACGTTTTTTAACCGCCTTTTTGGGCGGTTTTTCTTTTATTAAAGTTTCTGCAAGAGCAAGGTTTCAAAAACAGGCGATCTTCTTTGAAGGAATCGGCGTATGCCGTGCCTCGGTCCCTCTTGTCTACATACCTTACTTATATAATTGGCATTGCCAAAATAACTGGCGAGGGTGAAAATCATGAGTGTTTTTGGGGAATTAAAGAAAAGTTCGGCAAATCACATGATTGATTTGCTGGTTGACGATGTTTTTGAAAAACATCAGATCCAGGGAAAAGTGAAAAATCTAACCCCTGAAAAAAAGCAAAAAATCAGGGGGATTATGTCCGACATTCAACAACAAATCGATGGAATGCTGAAATAATTGTTGTTGGGAGAAAGGCAGCTAAAAAAACAACGAAAGGAATGAAAGCATTATGTATGGAAGTATTCGTCCGATTCGGTCCGAGAAGAAAAGTTGTAAATGGTCAGCACTGGATCCAAACAGTGCGCATCCCATGGCACGGGAAGACGCTGAAGTGGTTCAGGGAGAAGAGGTGAAGTCAATCACTCGTCAATATTCGGAGGAACAAATTATTGTTAAGGATTCCGCTGATGTTGAGATTCATACAACTGATACACAGGCAGCAGTTGCTCTTCAGGCAGCCTTGCAGGTCGGAATTGTTTTGGCCATCAGTATTACTATTGGGGACAGTGAGAAGGCTGACAAGGTTGCTCAGGATTTGCTTGCCAAAGTCCGTGTCAGCCAATCCAACCGTCAACAAACGTATATCGAGAATTCACGAGGGGTCAATATTACCACGACCGATACAGATCTGGCCGTTAATATTCAGCTCTTGCTGCAAGTGCTTGTCGCCATTCTCGTCAAACTCGATATTTTATAAGAATTCTTGCTTTGGGCCTGGGAGCAGGCCTTTTTTTATTTGTTTATATATTATGCAAAAAAAAAGCCGGGGTGCATAACCCGGCCGTTAATTTTTTTCCCCGCTTTTATCCGGGGTAAGGATTGTATTGATTTGGCTCTGCATCGTTTCTAATGTTCTCCAGGCGCGTTTCTTTTGTGTTTTTGTTTCTATTTTCCGTGTTAATTGATCGAGCATGCTATAGGTGGTGGCTTTACTGAATTCTTTATTAAATTGACGTTGGGCATTTCCCACGATTTAGCCTCCTTTTTTCAATCCGAATTACTCGTATTTTATGCGGAACGCGCCAGATTGTGGAGGTGGCTGCCCTATTGCACTTGCATCGGTTTTGAATCGTGTAAACCTGAAAACCTCAGGTTGATTAATTTGTTTTGCTGAAAGTTATTGACACCCTTGCTCCGCTAATCTATAAT
>DASVCO010000016.1:0-5592 GCA_036381575.1 Caryophanales bacterium | reverse complement strand
ACCCAATCTTCGGTCCAAACGGTTCAGCATGAGACGGAGTTCTCCAGAGTGGGGATAACCGGATTATCTCAAGATTTGCGTGAACAACATAGCGGCGGCGGGCTTTTTTTGGAACGAGCGGTTGAAGATATCCGGGAAATCGCCCCTTCGTTACAGGATAAAGATCAGACGGTTTCGTATTTCGGATTCACGAAAAAGGAATTAATCCGTTTCATCGATGCGATGCAAAGCAGAGGTGTCGATCGTATCGTCCCCGTTGGACAAGCCCTTGATTTTAACGGTGTTTGGGACGGGTATCGTTTGCTTCATTATTTTACAAGGGAAATTACCATCCTGTAAAAATCCAGGGGGGTTGGATATGCGCTTTGTCACTTTAAGTGAAGAACATCTGGAAACGGTGTTGAAATGGCGGACAAGCGAATTTGTGACCAAATATATGTATACAGACGTTGAGTATGATATGGAAAAGCAACGTGAATGGTTTCGGCGGGTGAAACAAGATCCCCATTCATACTATTGGGTTTTGGAAAACAAAGGAGTACATATGGGGTTGGTATCCATCACGGATATCGACAATATTCATAAAAGAGCTTACTGGAATTTTTATATTGGGGAACCCAAATACGGCATGCTTGCCGGTTTTATTGGACCTTATCTTTATAATTTCGCTTATGAACGTTTCAAGTTAAACAAGTTGATGGGTGAAGTCATGGCAGGCAATGAATCTGTCAGAACGTTGCATTTGAAACAGGGAGCACGGGAAGTTGGCTGTTTCAAAGACCACATATGGAAAAATGGAAAGTTCCACGATGTTTACATATATGAAATGACAAAAGAAGATTGGTTAAAATACGGAGACAAATATTCAAAGTATCAACCTGAAGTTGAGACAGGGTTATAAATCTACGTTTTTAAGAGAATGGAAGCGATTTACGTGAAAACATTAATTATTATCCAGGCCCGAATGGGTTCGTCTCGGTTACCGGGAAAAGTGTTGATGCCACTGGGGAACAGTGTTGTTCTGGATTATGTCGTTTCGAGGTGTCGCCAGGTTCAGCCTGTCGCAGATGTGGTCGTAGCTACTTCAACATTAAAGCAGGACACTCCCATTGTGAACTGGTGTAACGATAATAAGGTCACTTGTTTTCGCGGTTCTGAAGATGATGTTTTGGCCCGTTATTATGGATGCGCAAAACCTTATCAGCCGGATTATGTTATAAGAGTTACCGCGGATTGCCCATTTGTCGACTATGACCTGGCGAATCAAGTCGTTTCAGCTATGTTAGAGAAACCCGCTGATCTGGTCGTTGTGGACAGTCCGCTTCCGCGAGGGCTTGTTGTTGAAATGGTTTCTTATTCCGCATTGGAATATATGCATGAACACGGTCACGAATCGCGTCACCGTGAACACGTTACCTACTATGCTACTGAATTCCCCGACGAGTTTAAGAGGACCTTGATAGAAGCTCCTTCTACCTTGCAGCACCCGGAATTAAGAATTACATTGGATACAGAAGAAGACTATCAATTGTGCACGGCCATCGCTGATCATTTCAATGGAGAAAAATTAATTCCGGCACAGACAGCAGTTGATTATCTACTCGAGAATCCTGATGTTGCCCAAATCAACGCAGACATTCAACAAAAGCTGGTGAAATAGCATGAGGAAAACTATTGTGTTTCGAGCGGATGCCGGGATTGAGGTTGGTACAGGTCATGTGATGCGTTGTTTAACTTTGGCGGACCTGCTTCATAAGCAAGGAGCCGCGATTTTTTTTATATGCCGGGAACAACCCGGAAATTTGGCTGAATTCATTAAAAAAAAGGGCTTCCAGGTTATTCAGGTGGTGCCCAATCAGCAGGAAGGCGACATGACTCAGACCCTTCATATCCTGCAGGAAATCAAGCCCGATTGGTTGATTATCGATCATTATCAAGTTGATGAAGAGTGGGAAAGGCTATGGAGGCCCGCTGTCGGACGAATCATGGTAATTGATGATTTGGCAAACCGGCCACATGATTGTGACATGTTACTGGACCAAAACTTTTATGAAGATATTGATCGGCGATACGATGGCTTAGTTCCGGAACAATGTCGGCGTTTTCTGGGGCCGCAGTATTTAATATTACGTCCCGAGTTTGTTGAGGCAAAAGAAGGTTTGAAGAAATGTGATGGCAAAGTGCGGCGGTTATTGATATTTTATGGAGGAAGCGACCCGACTAATGAGTCAGAGAAAGCTTTGCGCGCCTTAAAATCAATTCATTTCACCAGCATGCATGTTGATGTGGTTACGGGAAACGCCAATCCCAATCGGGACAAAATTAAGGGGCTGTGTCAGGAGATAAACCTGTCATACCATTGCCAGATTGATTACCTGGCCAAATTAATGGGCGAAGCTGACCTTTCGTTAGGAGCAGGCGGGGTTGCCATGTGGGAAAGATGCTATTTAGGAGTACCGACCATTACGACTGCAGTTGCTGAAAACCAGTGCCAATCTGTTAGAGCAGCCGCTAATTTTGGTGCCGTTCAGTATGCAGGATGGCACGCCGATGTAAATGAGAAAAATCTTGCCGATATATTAAAAGAAACAGTTGTCTTACCTAAAAGTTTAAGAGAAATGAGTAACCAAGCGTTGTCTTTAATGCAAGGTAGCGGGAAGAACGGCGGCGCTCACCCTATAGTACGAGTTATAATGGAGGAAAAGGGACATGCATGATTCCATCACAATAGAAGGAAAAAAAATCGGCCCCGACCACAAACCGTTTATCATAGCGGAGATGTCTGGCAACCATAATCAGTCATTGGAAAAAGCCCTTAGAATTGTTGAGGCTGCGGCGGAGGCGGGAGCCGATGCGTTAAAGTTACAAACGTATACGGCTGACACCATGACCCTGGATATTGATGAGGGTGACTTTTTTATAGATGACCCAAGCAATCTGTGGCAAGGAGAATCGTTGTATAAGCTTTACCAAAAGGCGTATACGCCATGGAAATGGCATCAACCGATATTCCGGCGGTGCCGTGAATTGGGACTTATCCCGTTCAGCACGCCGTTTGACGCATCAGCGGTTGATTTCTTGGAAGACTTGGATGTCCCTTGTTATAAAATCGCTTCTTTTGAGAATACGGATATCCCATTGATTCAGAAAGTCGCCTCAACTGGAAAGCCACTAATTATTTCAACGGGTATGGCAACGGCCGGAGAATTGGATGAAACCGTTAGAGCCGCAAGGGAAGCCGGTTGTCAGGATTTGATTTTATTGAAATGTACAAGCACCTACCCGGCTACTCCTGAAAACACGAATTTGCTCACGATTCCACATATACAAGAGCTTTTTCAATGCCATGTTGGATTGTCCGATCATACGATGGGCGTTGGAGTAGGTGTGGCAAGCGTTACGCTCGGAGCAACAGTTATTGAAAAACATTTTACCACTTCACGTGCTGAAGGTGGTGTCGATGCCGAATTTTCAATGGAGCCGGCAGAAATGAGGTCGCTCATCCTTGAAACAGAGCGAGCCTGGCAGAGCCTGGGGCATGTTAGTTATGGGCCATCAGAATCGGAGCAAGCCTCATTGAAACATCGTCGGTCGTTGTATATTACGGAGGATTTGGAAGCCGGCCAACCGCTGACGAAGGAAAATGTGAGAGCTATCCGTCCTGGTAACGGTTTAGCACCAAAATTTTACGAACAACTACTTGGGAAGTCCGTGAATCAAGCGGTGAAAAAAGGAACACCGGTATCGTGGGATTTATTTTAATGAATTGTTTTTTGCATAAGGCGGGATGACATGACAGACAGCAATGAGATCAAAGAAATGGACCGATTGTTTGATCGGTTGTTTCCCATTACACGCAGCATCACAGGGCCGGGGTTACGCGAAACTTTAAACATTCTTAGCGAATATTTGCCGCTTGAGCTATTCGGTTTGGAGACCGGGACGAAGGTATTTGATTGGAAAATTCCTAAAGAATGGCGAATCCGTGAGGCTTGGCTAAAGGGACTGGATGGTAAAAAAATCATTGATTTTCGGAATCATAACCTGCATGTGTTGAATTACAGTACCGCGGTGGATCGAAAAATGACCCTCGAGCAACTGAAGCCGAATCTACATACAATCCCGCAATTGCCCGAGGCCATCCCGTATGTGACCTCTTATTACAAGGAACGTTGGGGCTTCAGTTTGCCGCATCGTTTATTTGAACAGTTGAAGGACGAGGAATACCACGCCTATATTGACAGCGAACATGTTGACGGAGAATTGAATTTTGCCCATGCCATTTTATCTGGGGAAAGTGAAAAGGAAATTCTCATCAGTACGTATGTGTGTCATCCGTCGATGGCGAATAATGAATTAAGCGGACCGATTGTCGCAGCCTTTTTGTATAATCGGCTAGCTCAATGGAAGAATCGGCGCTTTACGTACCGATTTGTTTTTGTGCCGGAAACGATTGGTTCTTTGTCCTATCTGTACCGGTTTGGCGAGGAATTGAAGGGCAAATTGCATGCGGGCCTTGTGTTAACTTGTCTTGGCGGTGACCAATCGCTTAGTTATAAAATGTCACGGGAAGAAGACACACCAGTGAACCGAGTTGTGTCTCATTTGTTTGATCGCAGTGCTTTAGAAGGGAATGTAAGACCGTTTACCCCGGCTTTTGGTTCCGATGAAAGGCAGTACTGCTCCCCAGGATTTAATTTGCCTGTCGGGCAAGTGTCCCGAATGGTGTATGGCAAGTATGACGGCTATCATAATTCGCTTGATAATAAGGAAACGATGACGATTGAAGCTCTAAACCGAAGCGTGGATGAGCTGGAAGAGCTTCTTGAAGCTGTTGAATTGGAAGGGTATTATGTGAACACCTCTCCTTATGGCGAGGTAAAGCTTGATCAACATGGCTTGTACCCTGATTCAAACGGTCCGAAAACACGCGGAAAGTCAACGAATCAAAAGGCGGACCATCGAACACAGTTGCATCGGATTTTAACGGTTCTGAATTATGCGGATGGGTCACACAGTCTCATTGATATCGCTGAAAAATGTCATTGTTCGATTGTTGACCTAGAAGAGATTACCCAGCTTTTAAAAAATAAGGGATTACTCAAGGGGCCTTTTGCTGAGAAAAGAGGTTTGTTTTCATGAAGGTTGTTTTACTTACAGGTTCGCATCCGCGGCATTTATTTCTCGCCAGAACGTTGCATCAGGCCGGTCTATTGGATGGGTTGTTAATTGAACAACGTGAGCAGTTTGTTCCTAAACCGCCGCCTCATTTGAATCAGACAGATCATGATAATTTCATCCGCCATTTTCATGATCGGGACGAGGCTGAACAGAAATTTTTCGGGAATTCAAGTGACGTTTCGCTTGGGGTGCCTGTCCTTAAGGTTGAAAAAAACGAATTGAATAGTGAAACGACAAAAAAATGGATTGCGGCACAAAAAGCAGATGTAGTGATCACCTATGGGGTTCATAAAATCAGTAATGATATGCTTGAGGCGTTTCGGTTCCACTCTTGGAACATTCATGGCGGCCTATCTCCCTGGTTTCGCGGGAACATCACCTTGTTCTGGCCGTTTTATTTTTTGAAACCGA
>DASVCO010000015.1:0-24325 GCA_036381575.1 Caryophanales bacterium | reverse complement strand
GGAACGCTGGTCAATTCGGAATTCCTGAATGGGATGAACAAGCAGGAAGCAATCGATAAAATGATCGACTGGCTGGTGGAACACGGCAAGGGCGAGCGGAAAGTGACGTACCGGTTGCGTGACTGGTTGTTCAGCCGCCAGCGTTATTGGGGCGAGCCGATTCCGATCCTTCATCTTGAAGATGGAACGATGAAGCCGGTGCCGGAGGAGCAGCTTCCGCTGGAGCTGCCGAAGGCTAAGGAAGTTAAGCCGTCGGGGACAGGCGAGTCGCCGTTGGCCAACATCGAGGAGTGGGTCAACACTGTTGATCCGGAGACCGGGAAGAAAGCGCGCCGGGAAACAAACACGATGCCGCAGTGGGCAGGCAGCTGTTGGTACTACTTGCGTTACATCGATCCTCGGAATGAGGAAAGGCTTGCCGACCCTGAAAAATTAAAGCACTGGTTGCCGGTTGACGTCTATATCGGCGGCGCGGAACATGCCGTATTGCATCTGTTGTACGCACGTTTCTGGCATAAATTTTTATACGATCTCGGGGTCGTTCCGACAAAAGAACCATTCCAGCGTTTGTATAACCAGGGGATGATCCTTGGCGAAGGCAATGAGAAAATGAGCAAGTCAAAAGGGAACGTTGTCAATCCCGACGAGATTATTGAGACGCACGGCGCGGATACGCTTCGTCTTTACGAAATGTTTATGGGACCGCTTGATGCATCCATTGCCTGGTCTGAAACCGGCCTGGATGGTTCCCGCCGCTTCCTGGATAGAATCTGGCGCTTGTTTGTTTCGGACAATGGTGATTTGAATTCACGGATCACTGATGCCCAGGCTGACGAGCACCTTGAGCGAGTGTATCACCAAACGGTGAAAAAGGTCACGGAAGATTTCGAAGGGCTTCGGTTCAATACCGGGATCTCGCAAATGATGGTGTTTGTGAATGAGGCGTATAAACAAGAGGCGCTTCCGAAAGACATGATGGAAGGCTTCGTGAAAATGCTGTCGCCAGTTGCTCCGCATATTAGTGAAGAATTGTGGCAGAAGCTTGGCCACACGGAAACCATCACTTATGAAGCGTGGCCGGTGTATGATGAGGGAAAATTGACGGAGCAGGAAGTGGAGGTCGTTGTCCAGATCAACGGCAAGGTCCGCACGAAATTGACGGTGCCGAAAGATATGACGAAGGAAAAAATGGAGTCGACAGCACTGGATGATGAAAAAATCAAAGAAAATATCGCCGGTAAAACCGTACGAAAGGTAATCGTCGTACCCGGCAAACTTGTAAATATCGTGGCAAGCTAAAAGAAGAAGGCATCGGCTGATTGAAACAGGCCGATGCTTTTTTTATGAGTGTTGCCATTTCTCCAATTGGCTGTCGCTTGGTAACAGAAGCGCCAACAAGCCGAGCAGCGGCAAGAAGGAGGCGGCCGTCATTGTGGAAGCGATTCCGAACAAGTCAGCGAAACGGCCGATCACGATTGAACCGATTGCGCCGAGACCAAAGCCAAGGCCGACGATTAAGCCGGAAGCGGTGCCTATGTTGCCGGGAAGCAACTCTTGAGCATAGACGACAGACACGGACACATTGGCAAGCAGAATCAGGCCGGTCAAAATCAGCAGCGGCAAAGCCAGAACTGGGCCAACGTGCGGGAGAAGTATGCTGAGTGGCGCCGCTCCGGCTATTGAAAGAAGAATGACATTTCGTTTGCCGATTTTATCAGCGATTGGTCCTCCGATAAAGGTGCCAAGTGCCGCTGCCGCCATAAACACAAAAATGTATAACTCCGCATGCTGAATAGTGAAATTGTACTCTTCGATTGTGAAGAAAGTATAAAAGTTAAGGATGGCGGTTCGGTACCAGGATCGGGCAAATACGAGAAAAACCAAAAGTCCCATGACATAAATCAGGCGATAATTTAGAGACAGCCTTTTGCTGGACGTGTGTTGTTTTTTCAACCGATTCATCGATTGTGCGGGCAGTTGTTCACCGTACCATCTGGCGATGTAAAACAATAAAATAACGGCCATTGCTGCGACAATTGTAAACCAGAGGGCCCCGTCCTGGCCAAGCGGGACCAACAACAGCGCAGTAATAATTGGGCCGAGAGCCTGTCCTGCGTTTCCACCCACCTGGTAGATGGATTGCGCAAAGCCTCGGCGGCCTCCAGAGGCCATATAGGCGACTCGCGAGCCTTCCGGATGGAAGATGGCGCCGCCGATTCCGATGAAAGCAACCGAAATGATAACCAGCCAAAATGACGGAGACAATGCTAAACCGACAATGCCGACCAGCGTGAAACAAAGGCCCGCAGGCAATGCATAGGGCGAAGGCCTCTGATCGGTGAACCAGCCGACGAGAGGCTGCATGACTGAAGAGGTCATGTTGGCTGCAAAGGCAATTAATCCGAGCTGGGTGAACGACAGTCCCAGCGATTGTTCCAGAATCGGAAACATGGCTGGAATCAACGCGGAAATTGAGTCGTTCAACAGGTGAACGGTGCCGATGATAAATAAAATTTGATAGACCGTTTTCGGTTTGTTGATTGTAAGAGCTTGTCCTTGCATGAGATCTCCTTTTTTTGGACCCTTTTTCAGGTAGAAGTTTGGCCGGAACATCGGCGTTGTTTTGATTCATTGATTTTCTTATCAAAAGGGGATGCTGGTCCCTAGGCTTAGTATAACAAGATTGAAGCCAAACTAAATCCACTTTGCTTGACTTTTCCGGCTGAAGAGGTAGAATGGCGTGACAGAGGAGGGAACTTCTAATGAGCGAAAATGAAATCACAACCGATGAATTAAGGGGATTGCTGGAGTCAGGGGAACCCGTTTCCATCATAGATGTTCGTGAGCAAGAAGAGGTAGAGGCCGGGAAAATCCCCGGAGCGCGGCACATTCGCATGAATGAAATTCCGGAACGGCTGGATGAATTGGATGACAAGGAAGAGCACATTCTTGTTTGCCGGTCAGGCCGGCGAAGCGGGTATGTGACGGAATTCTTGCGGGAACAAGGATATCGTGCGAAGAATATGGTCGGCGGCATGCTGGAGTGGGAAGGCGAAATTTCTAGAAAAGAATAAGGTTAGCCGCAGGCAGGAATAGAGGCATCTCCGGGCGAATTAAAACGCTGGAGGTGTTTTTTTGTGTTAAAGGTGAAGGTATTCGATGCGGAACATGAAGCGGATCTTGAAGATGAGGTGAACAGCTATCTGGAGACGATATCGGAGACTCAGTATAAAGATATCAAATTCCAGGTTGCTGCTGCGGAAGATTCCGAAACGGGGGAAATGGTCTGTTGCTACTCGGCAATGCTGGTTTACAAAGATGAGCTGTAAAAAAAGAATTTTTCTGTAGAGAGGGTTCTAATGTTCGAAAATCCGACAAAAAGGACAAAATAGCTACCAAAGAGGGCAATGGGGCCGGGACCACCGAAGAAAACCCTTCTCTTTTCTCTAAGGAGAATAACCACACGTTGTCCTCAAGAACAAAATTCTCTACAATAGGAGAGGGTAAGGTGGATAGACCTGATGAGCGGGAGATCATGATTTGGGAGAGAGAATTATGTCGGATTCACGGTTACTGCGCGGCACGGTTATTTTATCGGCGGCCGTTTTTTTCTCGAAATTTCTTGGATTGATTTTTATAATTCCTTTTGAAGCGCTTGTCGGTTCGAAGGGTTTGGCTTTATATGGATACGCCTATACACCCTATACCATCATTTTAAGTATGGCCACCATGGGGGTACCCATGGCCGTTTCCAAATTTGTTTCGAAGTATAATGCGTTGGGGGACTATCAGACGGGCAGAAGGCTGTTCCGATCCGGACTGGTTCTGATGAGTATTACAGGCATGTTGGCTTTTCTGGTGTTGTTCTTCTCGGCTCCGGCCATTGCTCCTTTGATTGTTCATGATGCTGATACAGGGAACGATCCGGAAGATGTTGTACTGGTCATTCGGCTGGTCAGCACTGCTTTGATTGTGGCCCCGCTTATGAGTGTGATTCGCGGATATTTTCAAGGTTTTCAGTCGATGGGGCCGACCGGGGCTTCGCAAGTAGTAGAGCAAATTATAAGGATCGGTTTTATTTTCATCGGAGCATCGATCGTTTTATATGCCTTCGGGGGAAGCGTGACAACGGCAGTCGGCTTTGCAACCTTTGCCGCGTTTGTTGGTGCGCTTGGCGGATTAGCAGTCTTACTCGGCTATTGGAGAAAAAGAAAACCAGGGCTCGACCGGCAGCTGGCCCAAAGCCGAAAAGATGCCAATATCCCGCTTTTGGACATGTACCGGGAATTGATCACTTATGCGATTCCATTTATTGTGGTCGGATTGGCCATTCCCTTGTATTCATTGGTTGATGAATTCACGGTGAATCGCACCTTAACGTCAATACAGGGAATAACATTGGAAGAGGCTGAAAGAATCTTTGCCAATATCAATCAGGCTGTAAGAAAGTTAGTCATGATTCCCGTTTCCCTGTCAGTCGCACTTGCTGTGACGCTTGTCCCGACCATTACAAATTCATTCACTTCAAAAAATTTCCCACGGTTGCATAATCAAATGACACAGGCCTTTCAAATTGTGTTGTTCTTAACCGTTCCGGCAGCTGTGGGTTTATCGGTTCTGGCTTATTCCATTTATGGGACATTGTACGGCGCGGGGGATTATAGCATCGAGTCTGTCGAACTGGGCGGCAAAATTTTGCGGTGGTTCGCACCGACAGCATTGCTGTTTGCGTTGTTCTCCATTACATCGTCGATTTTACAGGGAATCAACCGGCAGAAATTCACGATTTTCAGCTTGCTTGTAGGGTTGCTTTTGAAACTGTTATTGAATGAACCGTTATTGAGGGCTTTTCACGAAATTGGCGCGGTTTTTGCAACCGATATCGGTTTCATTTGCTCAGTCACATTAAATTTGCTTGTGATTCGTACTTATGTTTCTTATCGATTTATCTTTGTGTTAAAACGGGGATTGTTGATTTTGATATTTGCGGCTCTCATGGCGGTTGTCGTATGGCTGGTCACAATGCCGATTCGCGGAGACGATAGTGTGCCAGGGAGCTATACTGAGGCAATTTTCACTATGATTTCCGGAGTTTTGATCGGGGGGGCTTGTTATTTCTGGTTGGTCTACCGTTCTAATCTTGCCGGCCAAATATTAGGCGATCGTTTTTCTGTATTGAAGCGCAAAAAAGGAGAATCCAAATAGGGGTTCTCCTTTCTTACCGTATCAGAAAGTATAACTGTTGGAACAATTTCGTGTCCGCAAAGAAGAAAAATCAACGTAGAAGACACAAGTAGTCGATAGATAACCACAACTAAGGCTAGATTACGCCAAGGACTTGGGCGTAAGCCAAGTTTTGTTTATCATTCAGGAGGGAGATTTCTGTCATACCAGGAAAGCTGCTTTCCTATTCCCATTCCTTTTAACGGTACTTCGTAATTGAAGCCGTAACGTTTCAGCTCCGGTTGTAAGAATTTTCGATAGACGTAACCTCCATGCAAATACACAGTCACCTCTTCAGGTGATTCATACCTTTTCAGTTCATCCACAACAGTTGCTGCCCAGTGCTTTTTCTCTTCAATTGTAAACGTTTTGATTGATACATCATACGGCTCCATAATTTGTTCCGGCAGCAAAAGCCCGTCCTTTGCGTTATAGAAGTAGAACCGTCTATAGGTCAGCAAAGCGTACTTGACCGATTTGCGGAATAGTGGACTTGTATAGAACTCGGTGACGGGCGCCGGGTGAGACTGTTTCTTACGGGCGGTGGCCAACAGGCCGACGGCTATTTGCATAAGAAATCCCTCCTGTCTTTATTATAGCTCATTTTGGTTCGAAAGACTCATATTGTCCGCAAAAAGTCCTGGTTCAGAGGAATTAGTTCGCCTTCATGTTTTCCACCTCCTGTTTGCGGGTAAAGTTTAATTAACCACGAATACTTTTTGTTCTATGAAGGAGAGGATCGGGTTGATTCTGTTAGGGAAACATGTCGCTGACAAAAAAATCGTCCATGTTGATAATGATGAAGAGAAATCGGAAGTCAAAGATATTTTGATTAGCAAAGAAAAACCTGAGATTGCATTCTTGACGTATGAAATCAAGATGCCTATAGGCGAAATTGGGGAGGCAGAAGACGGAACCGGGGAGGGACCGGTAAGTGCGATTGGAGGAACCGACCCAGGCGTAAGGCCAGGATCAGCACCTCCGGAAGCTGTTCCCCCCAATACGGAAAAGAAGCAGTACTTCCTCATTCCGAAAGATCAAATTGATCGAATCACTACAAATGCTGTAGTGATGAAAGGCACAGAGGTGCAGGGAGAATCAGGGGAAGAGGAATACTATTCTTATTTATCACTCAAAGGTCGCGAAATCGAGAGCGAAGACGGGGAAAAGCTGGGTAAGATCAAGGATATCGTCATCGAGGAAATTGAGAAAAAAATTATTGGGTTGAAGCTCTCGGAAGGATTCTGGGAGAAATTGATTGGAGACGGAACGAAATATATGCCTTACGAGGGATTTGTTGAATGGAATTATGACAAAATAGTTGTGAAGACCTCCATAAAAGATCAACTCGTTGATGAATACGAACAACTTTTGTAAAAAACCACGGAAAACTTCTCCGTGGTTTTCCTATGTCACTTTCACTTTTTTTCCGGTAGTTGTCCATGTTCCCCGTCTGGGACTTTGCACCAGTTCGTTATACACAAGGATGTTCAGGTCTCTTTGGATGGTTCTCTGGGTGATTCCAAACTCTTCAACAAGTTCCATTGTCGTGACGGTTCCATTTTCACGAATGAATAGATACATCGATTTGATCCTCGTCATCATTCGGTCTGTTGAAGCTTTCAAAAAACCACTCCTCAAGTGTGTTGAAAGATTCCGAAAAGTTTAGACAGAGTTGGATTGGTTTTACTATACTAAACTTTCACTCCACTTTCAATTTCAGATCCTTCTTGAAAATGGCCAATCTCCGTTGAAAAAAAGTTCTTATTCATACTTATCGGTCAGAATAAGAAATTATTCAATATAATGAAAAACCATTATGAAAAATCACGTGACATCCCAACCTCCCAAAATTTGATACATAAGTCAAACAGAAAGAAATCGTCGGGGTTGCCGAAGGATCGTTTCGTCAAGGTCTCGATTTTGTGGATTCGGTAAACAAGAGACTGCCTGTGTAAATGAAGCGCCCGTGAAGTTTTGCTGATATTGCCCTTATGCCTTATATATTCCTGAGCAGTTCTGAGAAGGTCAATTCCTTTCTCCCGGTGATATCGATCGAGTTCACCGATGACTTCATATGTGATTTCCTGAATCTCCTCATTGGCTGAAAGAATTGAGAGAGCGCGGTACATCGGGATATCTCCGTAAGCCGTTCTATGTCCTGGTCCTTTCTGTTTAGACCCCATTGTCAATGCTGTCTGCGCAGATTTATAGCCCTCATGAAAGGTTCCGATTCCGGCCTGATTCTCCCCAATTCCCCAAGAAAGAGAGAAATCGCCGATTTCACCCGTAAATCCTTTATCAAGGAAATAGAAAAACGTATGGACTGTATCCATAATGGCTTCGTCGTTCACCTCAAGAAAAACAATGATCTCGTCACTTCCGTATGTCACCATCATTCTTCGATCCAATGATTGCTCCAAATGAAGAATCCGTTTGGCAGTATTACGGATTTGCAGTTCAGTAGAAGGGCGGTGTTCATCGGGTTCTGCCCTGGCAAAGAGACACACGTAGGGAACATCAATGTTAAATTGAAGTGATTGCGCCCGAAGACGTGCACTTTCCCAGGATTGAAATTCTCCCCTGGCCAAATTCCATACAAAATCCCCCCGCAGCCTGAATTCTGTTTCCTTAACGGCATTATCCCGGAGAAACCAGAGAGCTGCAGCGGTAGCGGCATGTTCCAGCAAAATATTTTCCTGTTCCGTTATTTGTAATTCTTCCTGGGCCGGGAATAGAATCGTTCCCTGAATATGACTGGCTGAGCGAATTGGGATCTGGATGATATCGGGAGGTTTCTGGAGATCTGCATGGTTCTCCCAGCTTTCGGCGAGGCTATCGGAACCGTTGCTCATCCCCTGGATGGTTTCGTTTTGATCCAGGATGATCACGGGTTTTCTTGTCTTTTCCTGTATAAAGCGGGCAATGCTGGACAAGTCGCCGCCATGAAGGATGAGATTCAAGAGTTGCTGCTGGATTTTCTCAGATTGACGGGCTTCTCTTTGCCTGAGTTCATTTATACGTTGCAGAATGATCTGGGTAATGTCAGCAAAGCGCAGCCCCCACGGAACTTCGATGATCGGGAAGTGATGCCTTTCCGCCAATTCCAGAACGTTATTGGGGATGCCAGAAATATATTGGCCAGTGGCCAGTGCCAACGCAGCAGGTTCTGAATCCAGAACATCCCGGACAAAGTTCTCCAGAAGTTCGGGATCATGCCCGCATCCCATGCCTGTGCTTAAGACAAACTCGTCCTTGCGGACGAAATCCTCGACTGGTATCTCGATAACGGATACACTTTCTACTTTGCGTTGCTTCAGCGTTTGTTGGGCTGTTTTGACTTTCGATTGTTCCATCATATCCAGTTCAACGATATCCTGTACCGTTAGCATGGGTCATCCACCTCATCTTAAACCTTGACTACCTTGTAAAAAGCGGAGAGATCAACATTTTTCCCACTGATAATCATTGCCGTGTTGTTGCCGGAAACCGGCAGAATATTATGCAGAAGAGCCCCGACTCCGACCGCTGCCGCTCCCTCCGTGACCAGTCGATGTTCATCCATCATGAAAGTCATGCCGTCGGCAATCATTGTTTCATTCACGAGAATGGTTTCATCAACGTACCGCTTCACCATTTCGAAAGTGTGTCGGTTTTCCAGGCCAATTCCGCCAAGAAGACTATCAGCTAATGTATCGGATTCCTGTAATTCTATCGGCCGCCCGGCCTTCTGGCTTTCGAACATGGCGGCGGAACGCTCCATCGAAACACCTATTACTTTCATATCGGGCCGGTTGGCTTTCAAAGCCAGCGCGATCCCGCTGATCAACCCGCCTCCGGATAAGGGCACTACAGCAGCATCGATGTCCGGCTGCTCTTCAAGTAATTCAAGTCCTATCGTGCCCTGGCCGGCGATAACTTCGGGATCGTCAAACGGTTCAATTACCGTCATTCCATACTTTCTCTGGAGTTCAAAGCATCGTTGCCCGGCTTCGTCTTGGCTGTCCCCATAGATTTCGAGTTTCCCGCCAAATTTACGGATGGCATCGGCCTTTGCTTTCGGAACGCGGCGAGAAACGCAAATAACCGCCTTAGTCCCGATTTGCTTGGCGACATAGGCTACGGCAAGTCCGTGATTTCCTGTTGAATAGGTCGTCACGCCGCGTTTCTGTTCATCCTTCGCCAGACTTAATATTTTATTGGCCGCTCCGCGTATTTTGAAAGCGCCGATCGCATGCATGCTTTCTAATTTCAAATAAACACTGCCCTTGGCCTGTTCAGAAAGAGCGGGGCAATGAAGCAAAGGTGTCCTCCCTACCACTGGGGCTATTCTTTTCTTTGCTTTCCAGACGTCCTGGATGGCAATCATTTCAACCCATTCCTTTCGATATTATACCACAAACATAGAATAGTTGGCTTATTAGGTCAATTGTGAAAAATGGATAAAGACGGGCGGGAATTTTCATACATTTTTATGATTGTTTTTGGAACAGCCTCTTGCGTAAGATGAAAGTAAATCAGATATAAGAAATGCCGTTTCACTGTTGGAGACACATCGTGATTCGGACAATGAAGACAGGGGAGGTTACAGAATGATGCTGCCGTTCGATATTACCGAATATGCGGAACGACTGGAGAAGGTCAAGAAATCGATGGAAAAAGAGGGCGTTGATGTGTTGTGCATCACCAATCCTTCAAACATGTACTACTTATCTGGTTATGATGCGTGGTCCTTTTACGTTCATCAAATAGTGGTCGTGATTGCCGAGGAAAATCAGCCGTACTGGATTGGCAGGTACCAGGATGCCAACGGGGCGAAGCTCTCGACGTGGTTGGATGATCACCATATCATTTATTACCCGGACGATTACGTTCAGTCCAAAACGAAACATCCGATGGATTTCGTTTCGGCCATTTTGAGAAGCTGGGGCTATCATGCCCGCCGAATCGGCGTTGACATGGACAATTATTATTTTACAGCGCTTTGTTACGAAAAATTGAAAGCCGGTCTTCCTGATTCTGTACTGAAGAACACCACATCGCTGGTGAATGAGGTCCGAATGATTAAGTCACAGAAAGAAATTGCCTATATGAAAAATGCAGCTCAAATTGTGGAACATGCTATGAAAGTCGGTATCGAAGCTGTGAAGCCTGGTGTCCGTGAGAATGACGCCGTGGCACAGATCTATCACGCACAGTTAACAGGGACAGATGATTTCGGAGGGGATTATCCGTCAATCGTTCCCCTCATGCCTTCTGGAATCAAAACGGCAGCTCCTCATCTGACGTGGACCGATGGGCGCTATCAAAGTGATGACCTTGTCATCATGGAATTGGCGGGCTGTTATCGGCGGTATCATTCTCCCCTGGCAAGAACTATAAAACTGGGGACGCCGAATCAACGGGAAAGACAAATAACGGATGCGGTTCTGGAAGGGATCGAAGCCGTATTAAATACGATTAAACCTGGTGTGACGTGTGAGGAGGCGGAAGCGGTCTGGCGCAAAACGATTGCCAAACACGGTTTTGTCAAGCATGACCGGCTCGGATACTCAGTTGGACTGAGCTATCCGCCGGATTGGGGTGAGCATACAGCCAGTATTCGTGAAGGCGATCGGACCGTTTTCCAACCGAATATGACTTTTCACTTCATTCCGGGAATTTGGCAGGATGACTGTGGAATTGAAATCAGTGAAGCAATTGTCATAACCGAGAACGGCTGCGAAACATTAGCCAATTTCCCAAGGGATTTATTGTCAGTATATACGGGAGGCGGTGGTGTTCATGAAAGTCTTTAACGAGGAAGAGATTCGAGATCATATCGGGTTAACGAAAGAAGCGATAGCGGAGGTGGAAAACGGATTTAACCGGCTGCAGGCAGGCGACACGGAAATGCCGCCGATTATGAGAATCGATGTCCGCGATTACAACGGGGAAGTGGATGTGAAGTCGGCTTATGTTCGCGGGGAAGAGATATTTGCGGTTAAGTTGTCTTCCGGTTTCTTCGATAATTATAAGCTCGGGTTACCGAGTGGAAATGGCTTGATGGTATTGATCAATTCACAAACGGGTGTTCCGGAGGCGGTGCTTCTCGACAACGGATACTTGACTGATGTCAGGACTGCGGCAGCAGGAGCGATAACCGCGAAGTATTTGGCGCCTGAGAAAGTGAAGACGGCGGGAGTGATCGGAGCCGGAACGCAGGCGCGCTTTCAGATGAAAGCGTTGAAGCAGTTTCGGGATTTCGAAAGAATTCTCGTTTACGCGCCTTCAAACCGAAGGATTGACGAATTCGTTGCTGAAATGAAAGAGGCTTTGGGCATTGAGGTAGAAGCGGTGGACAGCGCCGAGAAGGTCGTCAGGGAAAGCGAAGCGGTCGTGACGACAACGCCGGCTAAGGAACCTGTGATTCAGGCGGATTGGCTGCATCCGGGCCTTCATATTACAGCCATGGGATCGGATGCGGAGGAGAAGAATGAGTTAGATGCGCAAGTGTTGGCGAAAGCCGACAGGCTTGTATGCGACGTGAAATCGCAATGTTTCCGGTTAGGAGAACTGCATCACGGATTGGAGCAGGGTGTGATAACCCATGACAGTGAGATTACTGAGCTTGGAGAAATCACATCCGGCAAGGCCAAGGGCCGCGCGGATCCGGAGCAAATCACGGTTTGCGACTTAACGGGAACCGGAGTGCAGGACACAGCGATCGCGGGTTACACGCTTAGAAAATTGACAAACGAGGAAAGGTGATTAGGATGAGTGAAGCAAGGCGAGGAACGCAATCGGTATGGGCAGGCGAGGATGAGTATCTGCTTCAGGGAGCAACGCAAGTACCGGTTGTTCACAGTGTTTCTTTCGGATATAAAGATATTGATGAGTGGCATGATGTGGCCCTGGGAAAGAAGAAAGGCCATATTTACGGCCGGAACACGAATCCGACGGTTCAAGTGTTTGAGAATAAGGTGAGATTGATGGAAGGCGCGGAAGCTGCAACCAGCTTCTCGACCGGAATGGCAGCAATCAGCAACACACTGTTCACGTTACTCAGACCTGGTGACCGAGTGGTTTCCATTCGGGACACTTATGGCGGAACCAATCAGCTCTTCATTGATAATTTGCCGGAATTTCAAGTGGATGTTGAGTTATGTATTACTACGGATCATAAAGCGATCGAAGAGGAAATTCAAAAGGGATGCAAGGTCTTATATCTGGAAACACCGACGAATCCAACGATGAAAATTATGGATTTGGAGCGCTTAATTCGAAAGGCACATGAAGTTGGTGCGATTGCTGTTGTTGATAACACGTTTGCGACACCGGTGAATCAAAATCCTCTGGAGCTCGGGGCCGATCTGGTCATTCACAGTGCGACAAAATTTCTGGGCGGCCATGCCGATGCACTCGGCGGAGTTGTTTGTGGTTCGAAGGATCTGGTGGAACGAGTCTATCATTTCAGGGAAATTAATGGGGCTACTCTCGATCCTATGTCAGCTTATCTTTTGTTGCGCGGTATGAAAACATTGGAGCTGCGGGTGAACCAACAACAGAAAAGCGCGATGGAAATTGCCCGCTACCTTGAGAAAAATCCGCTGGTAGATGAAGTTTTCTATCCAGGCCTTGAATCTCATGAAGGCCACGAGATTGCCAAACGGCAAATGAGAGGGTTCGGCGGGATGCTGAGCTTTTCATTGAACGACGGGATTGATGGTGTTCGCAAATTCTTGCCAAGTTTACGATATGCCCACTTGGCGGCTAATTTGGGAGCAGTGGAAACAATAGCCGCGATTCCGAGAACTGCGAGCCACGTTGAATGTACAGCTGAAGAGCGAAAAGCAATGGGCATTCCAGAAGGGTTGATTCGGTATTCTGTGGGGATTGAGAATACGGAGGACCTGATTGCCGATTTAGAGCAAGCCTTTAAGGCTCTGGAGAAATCTCCTGTAGGTGAGTGATCCGTATGGATGACCGACGATTCCAGGAAAAATTAATTGAATGGCGGCGTCATTTGCATGCCCATCCGGAACGGAGCTTTCAAGAATATGAGACTTCGAAATTCGTAGGTGAAATCTTGCGATCTCTTGAAGGAATTAAGGTGGAAACTGAGATCGGCGGAACCACTGGAGTGTTGGGAACCTTCTCTTCCGGGGACGGCCCGACCGTCCTTCTCCGGGCTGATATGGATGCGTTGCCGATTACTGAGGAAGCAGATCATGATTATTGTTCGCAAAATAAAGGTGTAATGCATGCCTGCGGGCATGATGCCCATACGGCTATTCTTCTGGGTGTTGCGCATCTATTGGAAGAAAGGTATAAAAACGGAGAACTGCGAGGGACAGTGAAACTATTGTTCCAGCCGGCTGAAGAAACCCCGGATTCGGAAGGGGTTACAGGAGCCCCGAGAATGATTGAAGCCGGTGTTCTGGAAGGTGTCGATACCGCTGTTGCTTTGCATATGTGTCCGTGGAAGAAAGTTGGAGAGGCCCAGGTTAATGACGGATACAGTATGGCCAATGTTGATGTATTTCACGCAACGATTTCAGGTACTGGCGGTCATGGGGCTTATCCGCATCTCGGAACGGATCCGATTTGGATGCTGGGGCCGGTGTTGCAGGCCCTTCACGGTATTGTGCCACGGAGGGTATCCCCGCTTGACCCGGCGGTTATCAGTGTTGGCCGACTCGAAGCAGGATCAACATCCAACGTTATTCCCGGAGAAGTACGCCTTGAAGGCACGATGAGGAGCTACAGTCCCGAAACCCGGGAATTGTTGGCGGAGGAGTTGGAACGGGCTTTTACAGTAGTTAAGCAGCTTGGAGGGGATTATAAGCTGGATATCACATATGGGGAGCCTGCTCTGAATAATGATTCACAGGTAAACAGCAGAATTGTTGAAGCCATCAGCGAATTTTATCCGGATTTTCACATTGACCGGGCGCCGTTTGGTCTTGGGGGAGAAGATTTCGCACATGTTTCGAAGGTGGTTCCCGCCTCAATGTTTTTTCTCGGTTGCGCTTTGCCGGACGGGAAACAACGTGATTTACACACATCGATTTTTGACATCGATGAAAGATGCCTGCCGATCGGGGCTCATATTTTATTAGAAACAGCCATTCGTTGTTTAAGCAATCTTGGAGGTGAATGCCCATGACCCATAAATTAGCCATGGTCGGGTTTGGAGGAGTCGGACAAGGTTTGGCCGAGATTCTTCTTGGCAAAAAACATTTTCTGAAAGAAAACTTCGGTTTCGAAGCGGAAATTGTTGCGATTACAGATGTCCAAAAAGGTGCGGTCTATCATCCCGATGGCCTTGATATCGAAAAGGTTCTCGAGACGGTTAAAGAGACCGGAAGGCTTGATGATTATCCCGAAACTTCCGGGTTGGTCCGAGGCTGGGACAGTATCCAAACGATCCGCGACACCAATGCTGACTCCGTTGTTGAAGTGACCTATACAGATGTCAAAACGGGCCAGCCGGCGATTGACCATTGTAAAACCGCTTTTGAAAACGGCAAGAATGTTGTGATGACCAACAAAGGACCCGTCGCTTTAAAATATAATGAACTGTCCGAACTGGCTGAGAAAAACAACGTACAGTGGGGATTTGAAGGAACTGTAATGAGCGGAACCCCTACATTGCGGATGCCATCGGTCTCTCTCGCTGGAAATAAGATCAACGAAATACGAGGGATTTTCAACGGAACGACCAATTATATTCTTACGAAAATGGAAGAAGGCCTTGGATATGAGGAAGCCTTGAAGCAAGCGCAGGAGTACGGTTATGCCGAAGCTGATCCCACAAGCGATGTTGAAGGGTACGACGCTTTATACAAGGTGGTCATTTTGGCAAATGTTGTCATGGGCATTCCGTTGAAAAAGGAAGAGGTTGATTGTCAGGGAATTACGCAGCTGACAGCCGATGCTATCAATGAGGCGAGATCAGAAAGCAAACGATGGAAAATGATCGGGAAGGTTCAACAGGCTCCGGATGGGAATATAAAAGCATCGGTTGGCCCCGAGAAAGTCCCGTTAAGTGATCCGCTCGCAAGCGTAACAGGTGCCTTGAACGCCATTACGTATGAATGCGATCTGTCAGGACCTGTAACTGTAGTCGGAGCAGGGGCTGGCATTACCGAGACCGGTTTCTCGCTACTCATAGACTTGATCAATTTCGATAGAAAGCCTGCCGCACGCGAAGGAACGAAATTGGCAAGTCGCCGATAATCAGATGAATCATTTCGACCGACATTGAATGCAACCTAAGTCATTCAATCTGAACAAACCCATGGGACGAAAGGTGGTTGAATCATATGGTGAAAGTCAGTACAACCGGCCAGAAAATGTTTATCGGGGGGCATTGGGAAGACCGGGAACAGACGATTGATGTATTGGATCCCCAGGACAACAGTTTGATTAATACGGTGCCTTCTGCGAGTGCCGATGACATGTACCGGGCAATCGAAGAGGCTAAAGAGGGCGTAAGGCAGGCTGCAAGAATGCCTGTTCACGAGAGGGCTGCTGTTCTGAAAAAAACGGCGGAAATTGTTGAAGAAAGAAAGGAGATTTTCGCCACGATCATTGCAAGAGAAGGCAGTAAAACGATCAATGAGGCACGCGGCGAGGTGGCCCGCTCCATTCAAACCTTGCGGCTCAGCGGAGAAGAGGCTTCCCGGATTAATGGTGAAACTGTTGCTTTTGATCAGGTGCCGGGCAGTGAAAACCGTGTCGGCTATTATTATCATTTTCCGGTCGGCCTGGTCGGAGCCATCACACCGTTTAATGATCCTTTAAACCTCGTTGCTCATAAGGTCGGCCCCGCGATTGCCGGCGGAAATGCCGTCGTGCTCAAACCGGCCACCGCTACGCCGTTAAGTGCTCTTTACCTTGCGGAAGCTTTCATGGATGCAGGCTTACCCCCAAAAGTATTGTCAGTCATAACCGGTAAAGGAAGCGAAATCGGCGATCCTCTTGTTACCCACCCGGATGTCAGCATGCTTTCCTTCACGGGAGGCCTTGAAACTGGAGAAGCGATTACCCGCAAGGCAGGATTGAAAAGGATCGGAATGGAACTCGGCTCCAATTCCCCTGTTATTGTTCTTAAGGATGCTGATCTTGAACAGGCGGTTGAGGCTACAGTCAGCGGCGCCTTCTCAGCTGCAGGGCAAAATTGTATCGGGGTGCAAAGAGTGTTTGTTGAAGAGAAGGTATATGATGACTTTGTCCAAAGCTTCGTTCAACGTACAAGCGAGTACAAAACAGGTAACAAATTGTCCGAAATGACCGACATGGGCCCAATGATCGACGAACGGGAAGCAAAGCGCATGGAAACTTGGGTGGAAGAGGCTGTGGAGGAAGGGGCCAATGTTCTGTGCGGAGGGGTCAGGGACGGCGCTTTTTATTCTCCGACAGTGCTGACAAATGTTCCTTACTCATGCAAAGTCGCACAGGAAGAAGCTTTCGGTCCGGTTGTTTCGTTGTTCCCCTGCAGAAATCTGGAGTCAGCAATAGAAGCGGCCAATCGAGTTGACTACGGATTGCAGGCGGGTATTTTTACACGTGATATCGACAAGGCTTTCCAGGCTATTGAAAGCCTGGAAGTCGGCGGGGTTATAATTAATGACAGCAGTGATTACCGAATTGACGCCATGCCGTTTGGGGGCGTTAAAGGCTCTGGGATCGGCAGGGAAGGCGTGAAATTTGCCATACGGGAAATGACGGAAAAGAAAGTGGTCAGCTTAAAGCTGGCAAGATAGGAAGAGAAACATGATGTTTGAGGGAGCACCTTGTGAGGTGCTCTATTTTTGTCAATTATTTTAACAAAATAGTCATATAGGCCTATTTTTAGAAATGGGCCTTATTTATCATTTTAAACTTTTTTTACAAATTTTGCAGGGAAACAGAGAATTTCCTCGAAAGTTAATTTATTCAAGAAGTTGCCTTTTCGGTAACGTTGGAAATATATCTTTGAGGTGAAAGGATGGAAGTAAAGGAGCAAAAGGAACGGCTGGACCGCTGGTATTGGGCTATGAAGTACGAAGGAAAAGAGGATGCCGATCTTCAAAAACGAAATATTGATGCCAGATTAGAAGAATTTAGCAACCCGGAAATGAAAAGCCTTTACGAATTACTCGTAATCAGGTATCATTTAATGTACAAAGATTTTGAAAATGCGGCGTCGGCTTTTGCGGAAACTGGACCAGTTGAGGATGAAAATCACTGGTTGAATTATTTCTACTATTTCTTCCGGGGCATTTATCATTACGATCGCAAGGAATACAGAGCCGCCATCGACAACTATATGAAAGCGAAACCCCTTGCTCTTGAAATCACTATGATTGAGTTGGCGGAGTTGTACTACAAACTGGCATCTGCCTATCTACGTACATACGAAACTGCTCTTTCAATTGAGTTTACCAAGAAAGCACTTGAAATCTTCAAAGAAAGATCACATTATATTAGAATGGCTGATTGTAACAATCTAATAGGTATTAATTTAAAAGATATAAAACAGTATAAGGAAGCAGAACATTTTTATCATGACGCCGTAATCCATGCCACAAAAGCCGATGATGAACCTTTGAAAATGCGGATTTTTCACAATTTTGGGGTTTTGTATACCGAACAAAATGATCCGAAGACTGCAATTAGTTACTTGCAGAAGGTTAATCAATGTCTTGACAAACAAGATGAGCATCTGAAGGTTCAAAATCTTTATTTGTTAGCTAGAAACTATTTTAAAACTGACCAGGTCGAAAAGGCACGAAATCATTTGAGTGAAGGTATCATTTTATCATCAGGACATGAAGACCAAGAGTATTACTATCATTGTAAACTTTTAGAGGCAAAGTTTCTGAAACCGGATCGTTTTGAAAGTGTTTATATAGAAGGAATTGCTTACTATCAAAATCATGAATTATGGGAATTTGTTTATGAGTACGGCCAGGAGTTGGCCAGCTATTATCGTGGGTCGGAATTTTATCAAGTGGCCTGTGAATATTATGACCTGGCTATTAACGCAAGAAATAATATTGAAAAGGAGCGTGCTCTTTCACATGTTTAAAAAATTCTTATTTAGTCTCGCATTAGTCATCTTGTTGTTCGGTTCGGGTTCATTTGGTTCGGGGCAGTCTTCAGAGGCAACTTCAATGAACTCTCATATTCTGATGATGATGGGTGGCCATGATTCAATCAGTGATTAGAATTCAAGGATAACAGAGGAGTGTTATTTCATGATTAAAAAGGCTTTGTTCAGTCTTGCGATAGCCGGTGTATTGATTGGTTCATGTTTATTTGCGTTAGGGCAACTTTCCGATGGAACCTCAACGTTTCTAACGGCTGGTGATCATAATTCAATTGGTGATTAACTTTTCAGCTTGAATCAGGTTCTCTCATTTCGATCCGGTTACATCAACCCCCATTTGGGGGTTTTTTTTACGTAATATTATAATAACAAAGATGCATACAGGTTGTTCGTCTGAAGCTATTATGCAATTTATTATTCCCTGAACCTTCCCGGTAATGTCACATTAATGTAATAGAGGGATAAGCTAGTCTTTATCGAAATTAACCCTATAGTGCCATATAGATGGAACTAATAGTCAAGGAGGCGGTTGGCTTGGATAAAGAGCAGATTTTCTCCACAGCAAAAGTGGAAATGCAGCATATTGTGAATGAGCTTCATATAGATGATTTGGCCGAAGGGCGAAAGCGGTTGATCGATTATCTGGATTTTCTGGCATCGTTATCGCGATTGGAGTGCCCTGTTGCAGCCAATAAAAGAAATGAACAGCGCATATCTTCGGTTGATAAAGGTGAAATTGAAACAGGAAATTCGTCTGTTTCCACTGAAAATGAGAAAAAGGCGGAAGAAGGGTTTCTGTTCGAAAGGAAACTCAAAGGCGGGTTTATTCCGGCTCTCGATGCCTATGTTCCTGAGAAGGTGATTCGCAAGCTGGGGCTAACTCACGGAGATCGGGTGAAAGCCACAAGGACGAGAGGCAGTTATTACGATTTTGAATTAGTGAAGAAAGAAAAGGGCGTTAACGAGGAACGCGGGGAAATCCAATATTGTATTGTTGAAAAAGATGGAGATTTGTGGGTTTGCCATCAAACTTTATCAGGAAGCAATATTCATTTGAATGACATGCCGTTCACTGTACGGTTGAAAGAATCTGAGATTCAGGCTTTCCATCTGGACGAGGGTGATATAGTAGATGTCGCCTATGCGAAAGACAATCCTACGATATGCAAGGTTGTCTGGAAACATAAAGTTGAAGAGGTCACCCCTCCCAGTCCCCTTCCTTCCGGTTTTTATAAGGAAAGATCCCCACATGCTCATGAAGTTCGGGAACACCCTGATTTAAAAGGAAAAACCATTACCTTGATCGGCTGTATCAATCGCTATCCGGTGTATCGGGAAAGACTTACAGTCTTGGGGGCAGAAGTTTATGCTATGGACGGTACAGAAGACGACGAAAGAATTGCCGCCACTATTAAGAAATCCGATTTGGTGTTAATGATCATTCCCGCTGTCAGTCACGGGGGGAGTGCGGCAGCAAAGAAACATTGCAAAGCTTATGAAGTTCCTTTTTCCGCCATTGATTCCATCGGAATTAGTTCTGTTGTGAATGGCGCTGTGGCTCTTGCTAAAACCACCGGTGTTGAAGCTGCCGCGAACTAGTTTTCTAATCATGGCCGACTGTGTTAACCCCAGATGTCCCTGGTCCAGGATCTTTTGTAAAAGTTGACGAAATTCTTAGTGGTTGTTATTTTCACCGGGATTATCAATTGCGCAGCCGAATGGGTCGGGCATCCTTACGTGTGTCCACCCATTTGGTTTTATTTTTCCTCGAAAAACCTGTTTAATATAAAGAAGGGACTTGTTCACACGAAGATTACCTTTTGTTTGGCCATAAGGAAGGAGGATTAGTATATGTGGATTGTAAAACGGTTAATGCGAAAAGCCCTTCGGTTGAGCAGCTGGTTGATTGTGTGGACCAGTATTTTGGTGGTTTTGGGTGCGACCTTTGCGGCTCATGCTCTCGAACCAGAGACGTTCAAGACACCGTTTGACGCTTTTTGGTGGGTAATGACCACAGTAACGACGGTCGGCTACGGTGATTTTTATCCGCATACAACAGCCGGGCGCCTTGTCGGTATTTTTTTATTTGTTTTCGGAATTGGCCTGGTCGGTGTCACCATTGGGAAAATCGTTGATGCTTTCAGCGCGTTCCACAGAAGAAGGGAGGAAGGCAAGTTGGCTTACAAAGGAAAAGGCCATATCGTGATTATCGGATGGTCACGAAAGGCGGAGCACGCACTTAATGAAATTCTTTCGTCCAATGAAACAGTGGATATCGTTATTATCGATACTCTTGAAAAGGCGCCCCTTATGAAGGACCGCCTTCATTATATACAGGGAGAAGCTTCCGAGGAAAGGGCCTTAGAACAGGCAAACTTGCGGGAAGCAAGGGCCGTATTGATTTTTGCGGATGCGAACATTTCTGAGCCGCAAATTTGTGACGGCAAGTCATTGATGATCGTTACCGCAGTCGAGGAATTTGCGCCTCATGTCCATACGGTTGTGGAGGTTATGGATGAAAAACATATAGAGAATTTTCATTATGTCGATGTGGATGAGTTTATCTTGATGCATCAAACCATTTCACGATTGGCAGTGCGTTCGGCCTTCATGGGAGGGATTTCCGAAGTATACCGGCAATTGATGAGCCGGGAGGACGGAGATAATTTGTATCGGGTCGGAAAGCGGCCGGAATGGAAAACGTATGGTGATGCGTTCCAAGAATTGTTGAAAGAAGGGGCGACCCTTGTCGCGGATCGGAACCATTTGAATATCAACCGTCGGTTTCAGGAGCCGATTCCTGATGAGGCGAAGCTTTATGTATTATGTGACAGAACTACCTATCAATCATTGTTACGGAAATCGAACTAAAACGGTATGATTTCTCAGGAGATGACAGTGGAAGTCGGATTCCAGGCTTGTTACAATGGTGGAGGAATGGAGGGAAGCGATGAAGGAAACCTGGTATTATCTAGATTCCGGTGAAAATTCGCCGGCTTACAATATGGCACTTGATGAGGCATTGTTAAATTGGCACAGCCAGAAGTTCATTCCGCCGACGCTTCGATTTTATACGTGGAACCCATCCACCTTGTCGATTGGTTACTTTCAAAAGAAAGATAAGATTAATTTGGACGGTGTTCGGAAACACGGACTTGGATTCGTTCGCCGGTTAACCGGAGGCCGAGCTGTTTTTCACGATCAGGAATTGACGTATAGTGTAGTCGTTTCCGAGGATCATCCGGAGATGCCGAAGACGGTTACAGAAGCGTATCGCGTCATTTCCAGAGGCGTTTTGGAAGGATTTCGAGAATTAGGTCTGGATGCGAATTTCTCGATTCCCGACAAACAGGTGACAAAAGAGGTGCAGTCAGCTGTCTGTTTCGATGAACCATCCTGGTATGAGCTCGTCGTCGGCGGCAGGAAAGCAGCCGGCAGCGCCCAGACACGCCAGAAGGGCGTAATTTTGCAGCACGGAGCGATTCCGCTGGATGTAGATGAGGACAAATTGTTTGATTTGTTCGTGTATCCGAGCCGGGAGGCCAGACTGCGGGCGCAGGAAGGATTCAGCTCAAAGGCATGTGCGATCAATTTGTTACGGGATCAGCCGGTTTCGGTTGATGAGGCGAAAAGAGCGTTCAAGGCCGGATTTGAAAAAGGCTTGAATATTGAATTGGAACCATTGAAGTTGAGTGAAGAACAAGAGGCGGCAGTTAAAGAGATCGCTGAAGAACGTTATGGCAATGACGAGTGGACATATCTTCGATAAGGGCCACACCGCAGGTGGCTGTGGCATACGGTCTTATTTGCGCAGGAAGAAATCCGACGCAGTGCAAATATAAGGGAGTGAAGAGCATGGCGAAGAAAGAGGAATATTTACGCAAACCCGAGTGGTTGAAAATCAATCTGAATACGAATAAGAATTACACCGGACTGAAAAAGATGATGCGGGAGAAACGACTACATACGGTCTGCGAAGAGGCGAAATGCCCGAACATTCACGAGTGCTGGGCTGAACGGAAAACGGCAACATTTATGATTCTGGGTGCTGTTTGTACACGTGGCTGCCGGTTTTGCGCGGTTCAGACCGGGTTGCCGAATGAATTGGACTGGCAGGAGCCAGAACGGGTCGCAGAGTCTGTTGAACAAATGGACTTGCGCCATGTTGTTGTGACGGCTGTAGCCCGCGATGATTTGAATGACGGTGGTTCAGCTGTTTTCGCGGAAACGGTTCGAGCCATCCGCCGCAGGAATCCGCGTTGTACGGTGGAAGTGCTTCCTTCGGATATGAAAGGCGATTACGACAGTCTGAAAACGCTGATGGATGCCAAGCCGAATATTTTCAATCACAATATTGAAACGGTGCGTCGCCTGACGAAAAGGGTGCGGGCGAAGGCTACTTATGATCGTTCATTAGAGTTGCTAAAGCGGGTGAAAGAAATGAGCCCGAATACGCCAACGAAATCAAGCTTGATGGTCGGCCTTGGCGAAACGAAAGAAGAGATTATTGAAGCTATGGACGATCTGCTTGCCCATAATGTTGATATCATGACGATCGGCCAATATCTGCAGCCGACGAAGAAACACTTAAAGGTCGAAAAGTATTGGCATCCTGACGAGTTCGCCGAGCTCAAAGAAATTGCGCTTGAAAAAGGTTTCCGCCACTGCGAAGCCGGCCCTCTTGTGCGTTCTTCCTACCATGCCGACGAGCAAGTGGATGCTGCTGCGGCAAATTAAATAAAAAAGGATTATTAAAACCGGATGGCTTTAAAAGCTATCCGGTTTCTTGTGAATTTGGATTTAAAAGTAATGAAGGCGTAGAATTTCTTTACATTTCAGATAGGTCTTTAGATCCTAGTGTGAAAAAAGCAGTTGCCCGTTTTTTAAAATTCCGCTTTATGGTATTCTTTAAATAGATCTTTTGTATCATCTAATCGGTCTTTTTATCTAAGATGAAATCTTCCTAGAGATGCTTTAGAAAAATTCGTTGCACTAATTATAGCATGCCTCACTGCTTTTCTTTACTAAAAAAAAACAATAAAATTTAAAAGAGCATGGCCGCGCGATTCTGCGTAGGTCATATTTTTTTCTCGATCTTTTTAGAATCCACGCACTGCGCCTGCTTATCATTCCCTCTTTATTTGGCTGTATAGAGGAAAGGAGATAGCTCATGATTGCCTCCACACAGAATGGTTATACTAAGGCATGCGTCAATTAGGAAAAAGGGGGATTTCCATGAAGTTAATATTGATTTTTTTGTTTATGTTCCTCGGGATGATGGTCGTCATTTTTTCCATGAATCTTCTCGTAGGGGACACGTTTAAAAATTCCTTAATCGATATGTTCGGGCCATTCTGGGTGATGGCGCCGATCGAGCATTTGCTGGCCTATGGGTTATTGTTTTGGGTGCTGGTCTATCCGATTTTCGTTCACTTCATAAGGTCCCAAAAGAACTAAGGAAGTCAAGCATTTATCCATGCGTAAACGCTCAACTTCGACTAGTTGTGCTTCTTTTTGTCGATCCATGGTCCTGGAAGCATAGGACCGAACTACCTCTCTCACTGCCTCTGCCTAAGACATCCCTTTATTTTGAGCCATTTTCCTTAACATTTCTTCTTCCTTGGCATTCATATGAAATGCTTTGCACCTCATATTTTCTTCCATGGCGAACCCGTCTGCGTATCTATTATGAAAAAGTATCATGGAATTATAATGAATATCAGTTATGTTTTACCATGATACTGACAATACTAAAATATGGAAGGAGGGAATGTATATAAACCATGAAAGTAATTTTGATTTTCCTATTTACGTTCATAGGCATGATGGTTGTGAATTTCTCCATGAACCTCCTTGTCGGGGAAACCTTTAAGGAATCATTGTTTGATATGTTAGGGCCATTTTGGGTGATGGAGCCAATCGAGCATGTGCTGGCCTATGGTTCATTGATTTGCGTGCTGGCCTATCCAATTTTCGTTCATTTCATGAATTCCCAAAAGAAAGGAAAATCCCGATAGCTGGTCG
>DASVCO010000014.1:0-11729 GCA_036381575.1 Caryophanales bacterium | reverse complement strand
CTGTCTCCGCAAGCTCTTTCGCCGCCGTGGCAGCTTCTTCAATGGTAGCGATATTCTTCCCGGTCAGTTCTTCTAATTCTTCTATATTGGGCTTGATGAAGTCGGGTTTGGCGCGGATGGCTTTCTGCAAAGCTTCGCCGCTTGTATCCACCGCAACGTTGATCCCAAGCTTGTGGCAACGATGAATCATTTTCTCATACCAGTCCGGCGGACCGTTTCCGGGGAGATTTCCGCAAAAGGCGATCCAGCTGTTCTCTCCGCCTATTTGTTCCAACATCTCCTCCAGGCGGCTCCAATCACCCGCCTCCAGTCCCGGAGAAGGTGAATTCAGTTCTGTCAATTTCCCTTGTGCCTCAACAACCTTAACGTTCATTCGGGTTTCCTCGGCTATTCGTATAAATCGGGTCGAAATCCCCTCGTTGTCCAGTTCGCTTTCAATCCAATCCCCGTTGTGGCCCCCGATAAATCCGGCAGCCACTGTCGACGTTCCGAAAGCTTTCAGCGCTTTTGAAACATTGATCCCTTTTCCGCCTGGATTTTTTCGGAATTCCGACGCCCGATGGAGCGTTCCGGCATAAAGTTGATCAACATGAACAAAAACATCCATAGCCGGATTCAAGGTCAATGTCAAAATCCGCCTGCGTTTCTCGTTAGTCATTCACAATTTCCTTTCCATACTGCTCCGCTGAGGAGAGAATCATGCCAACATTGTTTTGTTCAAAAACTTCGGCATATTCCTCAGGGAAATCTGAATCGGTTACAATCACGTCCAAATCCGCGAAATCGCAAACTTTCACAAGGCTGATCTTGCCGAATTTGCTATGGTCCGCCGTCAGAATAATCTCGCGGGCGGAATAGATCATTGCCCGTTTGGTAGCCGCCTCCGTTGTATTGGGGGTCGTCACACCTCGTTCAAGATCAATAGCGTTGGTGCCGAGGAATAATTTGTCGACATTGAGTTGCGATAAAAGCGATTCGGTCAAGGAACCGACGAATGCTCCCGTAGTCGGACGTAATTCTCCGCCGAGAAAGAGTAATTTCACCTTTCGGCAGGAAGACAATTCCTGTCCGATTTGCAAACTGTTTGTAACGACTGTGATTTCCATGTCCGGGAGGTTGCGGGCAATTTCCAATGTTGTTGTTCCTGAATCGAGCAAGACCGTGTCGCCGGTTTCGATTAAGGAAAGGGCCTTCCGGCCGATCGCGGATTTTTCCTCCGGATAATGGACAACCTTCTCAGGGAGGGAAGGTTCGAAGGTGGAAACCTCTGTTGTTACTGCACCGCCGTAGGTGCGCTTGAGCTTACCTTCTTCCTCAAGGTCTTCAAGATCACGGCGAATGGTCGGTTCTGAAACCCCGAGGTCCTCAGCGAGTTGATTAACTGTCACATTTCCTTTTGCCATTAACCGATCCAGGATTTCAGCCTTGCGTTGAGCGGCAAACATAGCATCACATCCATTTATGATTGAATTTGATCATTTTTGATCGAGTATGAACGGTTTTGATTGTAACTGAATGTTTATGATCGTAAATGATCGTTATTGATCAATGTTGATCGTTTTTGATTGATTGTGATCATTTTATCCGATATAATAAATGTTGTCAACAATATTAAGAAAACGTTGTCGGGAGACAAACCGTTATTTATTCAAAAAGAAAGGAAGTCTAAATATGATCGAAGAGCAGAATATACTCTTTCAATTGGAAGCGGCCACTCAGAAAGAAGCGATCAGAAGCCTGGTCGAGAAAGCGGCCGCCAATGGCAAGATATCAGATGTTGAAAACACGGTACAGGCAGTATTGAATCGAGAAGAAGAAGGCACAACCGGATTCGGAAAAGGAATCGCGATTCCGCATGGGAAGTCGGACGGGGTGGCAGAACCGGTTTTGATGTTCGCGAAAACCGCTGAGGATTTGGAGTGGAATTCGATGGATGGAGAGCCGGTGCAGATGATTTTCCTGATTCTCGTTCCGGAGGAAAGCCACCAGGAACATTTGCAGCTGCTGGCCAAATTGGCACGTAAGCTCATGCACGATGATTTTATAGCGACATTGCGCGAAACCAATGATGCTGAACAGTTGACAGCTTTTCTTGAAAAAGAATTGGCTTAACACGGATTTAAAAAGGGACAGAATAAAGGAGTTCGCGAAATTCGAATTTCTTCGATTCTAAAGTGCGGGGCTTTCCCCGCGCTTTTTTGTTATGGGGGCGTTCTCTTAGACAATAAAAACTCCTGTATCTGTTATAACAGATACAGAGTCGGTTAGAAGCACAATGAGTTTTTTTCGCATGCTGTAGCCTGTTTATTTTTTCTTCATTGTAGGCCATGTAGACAACATGTGTGACAAGAAAGTCTTCCAAACCGAAGCAAAAGAGAATTGTTGTTGTATGCCACAATCCACATTTACTTTATGAAACTGAAACTTCACGTTGGGAATATAGAAGGCTTGAAAGAATTGGTCTCGTAACGGGCTTTAATGGGCAGATGAAAATATATGCAGCACACGCAATTCCACGGGGATTCACCAACCCCAAACTTTTCCCGAAAAAAGGTGATCCAGAATCCGTTTTCTTTCGTATGCTTGATAAATAAAGGCTCATAACTGTCCTCCAGATCATTCGACTTTGTCCCTGAATTTTCGTGAATTCAGCTTTAAATTTCGGTATAATGGGGAATAGCCATATTAGATGACGAACTTATTAAAAGGAGAATAGTATGAGTCAGCACAATGACGCTGAGCTTTACGAGAAGGTTCAGAGCGGGGACAAACGGTCTCTGGAATTGCTTTATGACAAATACGAAAAGATCCTTTACTCGTTCGCGTATCGGATGACCAGCCACAAGGAATCTTCCGAAGAGGTGGTTCAGGAGGTTTTCATTAAGATATGGAAAGGGCAAGGGCATTTCGATGTCTCGAAAGGGAAATTTTCCTCCTGGCTGTTGACCATTGCTCGTAATACGGTTATAGATCTGATGCGCAAGCGTAAAGAACCTGCTTATGAACTGGAGGAGAGGGACTCATTTGCCAGTGATGAGGCATCGACTGAGGATCTCGTTGAATGGAAAGAACAGGGCGCGAAATTAAGAAGTGCCATTTCGACATTAGGGGAAGAACAGCAACTGATTATCGAATCATTTTATTTCAAAGGGATTACGCAGCGAAAGATTGCGGAGCAATTTGATCTCCCCCTCGGTACAGTTAAGGGCAGGGTTCGGCTTGCTCTTAAGCACTTGAGAAATGCGCTAAGTGAGAAGAAAGGGGGGTTTGAGGACAATGGCAGATAATCATAACGACAGGCTGATCGATTATTTCAATGGAGATCTTGATGAAGTATCCAGTCAAGCGTTTGAGAAACACCTGGCGGAATGCAGTGAATGCCGTGAAGAGTTGGAAGAACTTAAGGCTCTGACGCAGGATTTGCCCTTTGCCTCAGACCCCGCTGAACCGCCCGAGGGAATGAAGGAACGTATATTTGCCAATGTGTTTGCGGAGACGCAAATTGGCGAAAAGGATGAACAGCCTCGTGAAAAGCGACAAGAACCAGAGTTCAAACCGAAGCCGGTGAAATCGGCGGAACCGACGCCATTGCCGACTCGAAAGAGGAATAAATCGAAACGCGGAATGAATTGGTGGACATCATTTATCGCGGCTGCTCTATTTCTGTCTCTGCTTGGAAATGCCTACTCCCTGTTCAATGAAAACCAAAGCGGGGGAAAAGGCGGAGTTGATATAGCTGCAGCTATTAAATCCGTAGAATTGAAGGGCACTGAGGCTATGAAGAAGGGCCAGGGAACAGCGACTTTGGTGAAAACCGACACCGGCGGTGTAAGTGTAGTGGTGAATGCGAAAAATCTTAAACAACTTCAGGGAAATAAGGTATATCAGGTATGGTTGATCGACGATGCAGAGAAGAAGCATCCGTATCGTGCTGGAACTTTCGTCCCGGACCAAAGCGGCGGGGGCGCGGTTTCCTACACAATGGACCTCCCAGAGTACCACACATGGGATACCATCGCGATTACACTTGAACCGACACCGTACAGCCAGAAGCCGAAAGGAAATATTATCCTGTCCTCCGAATTATAAAGCCACCGTTACTAAACGTCCGGGTCTTAAAGATCCGGGCGTTTTTTGGATGAATCGATTTCTCCCATAAGCCTTGTAAATCGATCCCCTTAAGTACCGTAGAAAGACTGTAATAGATGTTAAAAGTAAAGTAAGTTGGTTCAGCGTTTGCCGAAAGGGAGGTGTGTTTTTGGCTTCGACACTGGCTGTCACTTTCATGATGCTGCCCGGAATGATTATTGACACTCGATGTTCTTTCTATGTTGTAAAAATTCGTATGGTCGCGGTATAATAGAGAGAGAATGTAGGAAGGAAGCCCAGATGCAAATAGAGCAGCAACAAGCGAGGAGGCAGGCAGATGGGATTAGGATTCGGAGAAATCATGTTGATTTTGTTTTTCGCAGTGCTTTTGTTCGGGACGAAGAAATTGCCTGAATTAGGGAAGGCCGCCGGCCACACACTGCGGGAATTCAAGAACGCCATGGGTGAGATTGCCGACGATGATTTCAAAGGGAATAAGAGAAAATAGAGGGACGAGGCCACGGTGCTTACGCCCCTTTATTTTTTTTTCGTAATTTGTAGATCACGAATCCGGCAATCAAGACGAGTGCAATCAGAGCGATGATATTAATGTATGGCGCCGCGACCTCGTCGATTTTCCTCCAGTTGTCTCCCAATGTCATTCCCAGGTACAAGAATAGAATTGACCAGGGGATCATGGCCACGATCGTATAAAATGTAAATTTACTGAACGACATTTTCGCGAGGCCGGCCGGGATTGAAATGGCCTGGCGTACAACCGGAATAAAACGTGCGAAGAACACAACACCGCTTCCGTATTTATCAAACCATTTCTCCGCGAGCTCTACGTGCTTTTCATTAAGCAGAATATATTTTCCGTATTTCAGGACAAAAGGCCTTCCGCCGTAATACCCAATCCAGTAAATGATCCATTGTTGAAGGGTTCCTCCGATCATGCCGGCTATGACCGCCCCGATAAAGGTGATTTGGCCTTGAGCAATCATGAAACCGCCATAGGACAGCACAAGTTCACTGGGAATGACCTCCACGAGCAATCCAAGAAAAATTCCCCAATATCCTAATCCGACGAGCCAATCCAACAACCATGAAATGATGTCATGCATACTGTTATCCTCACCTTATGAATCCATTGATTTTCTTTCGTCTGCAAGTACTCATTGTACCATTTTTTCGGGCAGCCTGGCCGCTCTATTTCAAAACTTCTTAGACAATTTTGTGGCCTGTTTGTTTGTGAAAGTGGTTGTCCTTATATCAATATGTGAAGAGTGATCCATTTATATCTTGAGGATGAAGATAACTGAAGGTCATCAGGGAAAGATGGACAGGGAGTGGCATGAACACTTCGTTGTTAAGGGAGCGGAAGTGTGGGCCGCGGCTATAGACAATCTGAATTGAAATGGATATCCAGATTTACGGGGCGGGGGTCTTACAGGTGGTTTTGCTTAATCTGTTTTCTGCAAAAGGGAAATGCTTTTTTTTTATGCGGTTGAGCCTTTTTCAGCTTTCCTCAGATGCTTTTTCAACAAGGGATGAAGAATCAGCCCTTCGGATACTGCAATGGCTATGGCGGCGTACAGAGGGCCTTGCAAGAGAGGAATGGCTCCCCCTGTTGAAACAATGGTTCCCACCGCCCAACTTCCAATAAGAACAAGAACAAAGTCAACCGCAGTCGCGGCCGGATTGCCTCCAGCCGGCAAGGTAACCAAGTCACTCAATGAATAGGTGGTTCCGGTAATAAACAAACTGATTAAGAGAATATGGGGAACCGTCCAATGGAACGGAATTCCGGTCGTTATATACATTAGGACCGTGATCATCATAAATTTCATCGTAAGCATTGAGAAATTATCCGGCATGCCATACATCCTTTCTCTTCCCATTTTCTCCAGACAGGAAGGTTTCCATTCGAAAGGATGGCCCGGACTTGAAAGATCAAAACCTGCCCGTTTTCTTTCGGGCAGGTTTTATCATCTATTTCTCCATATGCTTTAGATTCATGTTTTCCTCATTGTCTCCTAATTTGTTGGAAAGGATATCTTTCAGGAATCTCAACAGATCCCCATATACCACTTTATCTGAATATCTCAGCTCGGTTTTCGCCTTTTTCATGAAGGGTTTACAATGTTTGTCCTCAACCTTCTTGCCGTTTGGTTTCTTGTAGCATTGCCCGTTAATTGATGTGTAGACATAATTCTCGGTTACAAATGAACCATCCCGCTCAGCAACGAATTCCGGCCGGTCTTTCGAAAACAGCCCGCTGCCGAAATTAATATGGTCTTTCGTACTTACGCCAAGCAAGTGTAGCAACGTCGGTTTCAAATCAATTTCCCCGCCGACCGTATGAATGGTTTTGCCATCCATGCCGGGAATGTGAATAAACAACGGCACACGCTGCAGCTGTTGAATGTCGTAGGGCGTCATTTTCGTTCCGGTGATTTGTTTCATCGCTTTATTGTGATTTGTTGAAATCCCGTAGTGATCCCCGTACATAATAATCACGGAGTTCTGATAAAGTCCGTCTTCTTTTAAATTATGAATAAACGTCTTCAGCGCTTCGTCCAAATAGCGAACGGTTTGGAAATAATGATCTACCGTCGGATCGCCGGTGTTCGCCGGCTGAATGTGAATATCCTGCGGATTGTCGAGCTTAAAAGGAAAATGGTTTGTCAATGTAATATATTTTGTATAAAACGGTTCAGGCAGATTTTCCAAATACCTCATCGACTGGTTGAAGAACGGAATATCTTTAATGCCGTAGTTAACGGAATTCTCAGGTGCCTGATAAAAGGCGTCGGCCGCATAGTAATGATCGTATCCGAGCGTATCGTACATAATATCACGATTCCAGAAGCTTGCGTTGTTGCCATGGAACACAGCTGAGTAGTAACCGTGGTTGCCCAATCGCTCGGGAAGCGCGTTATATTCATTTTGGGCGTTTGTCGTAAAAACCGCGCCGGCTGGTAATGGATAAAGCCCTGTTTCAAACATAAATTCCGCGTCTGACGTTTTTCCCTGGCCCACTTCGTGATAGAAGTTGTCGAAACGGAACCAACCATTGCCGCTCAGGCTGTTTAAAAACGGGGTTACCGGTTCTCCGTGAAGTTTGTAGCCGATTGTGAAGTTTTGCAGGGACTCCATGGATATTACAATGACGTTTTTCCCTTTGGCAACCCCTTTAAATTTGGGATTGGGTTCCACGTAATTCGATTGTGTGAAATTATATATTTCCACAAGGTCGTTGCTGTCCGCGAGTGCCTTCTGGGCGTTTGTCCTTAAGTGAAGGGCGGCGTCGTATATTTGATAATTATAGGAGCCAAGCAATTTCACAAGCTTCTCCCGGTCGAATGTACGTGTCAACAGCTGGGGCCGTTGGATATCGGCTAATGCCACATTGACTACAAGGAAAACCAGACCCACGGCAAATACCGCGGACAGGGATTTTCTGCTGGCCTTTGCTGCATTATATTTTACAAATTTCACGATGAAAATGAGTAAAATAAAGTCGAGAAAATAGAAGATATCATATGGCTTCATAATCGTTAGGGCGCTGGAGCCGAGATCACCGAAGTTCTTCGTTTCAGCAAGAACCGGAAGGGTAATGAAATCATCAAAGTTCCGGTAATAAACCACGTTGACATATAAGATCGAAGAACTGATCAGATGAATAATCAGCAATGCTCTTTTCTGCGCTTTTCCGGAGAAAAACAGGGAGAAGGCGAGAAACAGAATCGCTGAGCTTATCGGATTGAAGAACAGGATAAATTCCTGAAAAGGACTCTCAACAGGAAGATTGAATTCAATTTGATAAACGACATAGGTTTTTAACCACAGTAAGATGGCAGCTGCAAATAATATTGTATATTTATTCCTCATGGGATCCTCCTTGCCATTCCACCAATTATTGTCTCTTTTTATTTTGGACAATATTCCATTACACTGACAATAGATTAGACGAATAAGTCCCGGAAAAGGTTTCATCCGGACAACCCCGTCCTTTCCATGATAATAACCCTTCGACAGTTTTATGACAGTCGACGAACTTCCATTACACTTTTTTAAGCAGGTTTAAACCTTTTTTAGGGAAAATGAATCGGAAGTTCCAAAGGTTTCTTTACCAGCTTTTCGCAAAAACTTCATCAAAACTGAGGGTCGCCCAGGCTAAGGAAAAATGATATGATTAAATGCGAAAGCGAGGGCGTGCTATGAGTGAACAACAATTGAACGAGAAAAAAGCGGCCGGAGAAGCAGCCGCTGCATACGTAGAAGATGGCATGACAGTTGGCCTTGGAACAGGATCGACAGTGCGCTATACCACTGAGAAATTAGCTGAACGCATGAAAGAAGAAGGACTCAGGATTCAAGGAGTCCCGACCTCCCGCGCAACAAGGGAATTGGCGGAGAAACTGGGCATTCCGCTCGTTTCACTGGACCAAGTGGAAGTGGTCGATGTGACGATTGACGGGGCAGACGAAATTGACGGAGATTTGAATGGGATTAAAGGCGGCGGAGGCGCATTGCTCCTTGAGAAAATAGTCGCTTCCGCATCGAGGAGAAATATTTGGGTTGGCGATTCAAAGAAATGGGTTGATCAGCTCGGAGAATTCCCGTTACCTGTTGAGGTCATACCTTTCTCTTTTCCCGTTGTATTCAGGAAATTGCAACAGAAAGGAATGAATCCGATTGTCAGGAAAAATGGAGAGGATCGTTTTCTGACAGACAGTGGCAATTGGATTGTGGATCTGCATCTCGGTGCCATAGAGGATCCTCAAGAACTTGAAATTTGGCTGAATCTGTTACCGGGCGTCGTCGAAAACGGGTTGTTCCTGCAACGCGCGGATCTTGCACTGATTTCACAGGATGGCACCATTCGTACATATGAGAGGCCAGAGTAAAGGCTTTATCAAACGTTTGAATTTCACATATAATATTAGGCATTCGTACAATAGCAGAAAGCAAAGGCGGAAACCGGAGACTGAATCAAAAGCTTTAACGTAAAGCTCACGGAAAAAGCAGTTGAGTTGTTTGGTTCTGACTACTGGAACGGAGGGTTACGATGGCGAATAAGAAAAAGGTCGGTTTGCTGTACGGGGGAAAATCGGCGGAATATGAGGTGTCTGTACAAACGGCTCTGTCGGTAATAAACGCGCTCGACCGTGAGAAATATGAAGTCCATCCGATCAGGATATCCAAACAGGGTGAGTGGATACAGGGCCGGCAAATTACCGGCCAGGTTGAAAATGCGAAGGAATTGGAATTCGGAGGAGAGGACCGGGAGAGCTTGCCTGCCGTTTCATCTGATTCGCAATGGATGCAGATTCAGGATAGCGAAGCCGGGGCCGGTGCGCCGGATGTGATTTTTCCATTGTTGCATGGCCCCAATGGTGAAGATGGAACGGTTCAAGGTTTATTGGAACTGTTGAATATGCCGTATGTAGGCTCAGGCGTGATGGCATCCGCTGCAGCAATGGATAAAGTGACCATGAAGGATGTGTTTGCCGCGAAAGGGTTTCCGCAGGCAAAATATCTTGGCTTCAAGCGGAAGCAATGGGAAAGCAAGCCGGAAGAAGCTTATGCACAGGTGAAAGAAACTCTTGGTTTTCCATGTTTTGTAAAACCGGCTAATCTTGGCTCAAGCGTCGGAATTTCGAAATGTAAGACGAAAGAGGCGTTGGCCGAGGCGTTTCACGAAGCGTTCCAATACGATCGGAAGATTGTTGTGGAAGAACACGTGGACGGCCGCGAAATTGAAATCGGTGTACTTGGAAACGATGATCCCGAGGTCTCAGTAGCCGGGGAAATTATGCCCGGCGCGGAATTTTACGATTATCGTGCCAAGTATGAAGATGGTGACACTTCGCTCATCATTCCGGCAGAGTTATCGGAAGAGCTTTATGAAGAAATCAAATCAGTTGCGGTTCGTGCTTTTCAGGCTCTTGATTGCGCAGGATTGTCCCGGGTCGACTTCTTTGTTAGACATAGTGACGGCGCAGTGCTAATCAATGAAGTCAACACAATGCCCGGTTTCACCCCCTACAGTATGTATCCATTGCTTTGGAAGCACAGCGGCCTGCCTTATCCCGATTTGATTAACCGCTTGCTGGAATTGGCATTGGAACGCCATGAAGAAAAACAAGGCATTAAATATACTAAGGATTGACGAATTGTGAATGACCGCATATAATCAAAGTAATCAAAGGGGAGTAGCTCAAGCAGCAAAGTCGTCATTTCGGGGTTTCCCCCGGCTTTGCTGGCAACTCTAACGTTGTTAGCAAGACCTTTGTCCTTACCTCCGGTAACGGCAAGGGTCTTTTTGTGTTGAGAGGTTGGCTCTGTTTTACCAACGATCAGACCTCTTATCACAATCTCCGGAAAGACGTCAGACGTTTTTCCTGTGGCCTGTTCCGTTATCGGGGCAGGCCGCTTTTTTATTCAGCAGAAGTCTCTGGCTGGATAGGGGAATTCAGATTAGAAATGCTGCGTCCTGCGGCAACGTCTGAGTGACCCGCGTCGTGTGGGCCAAAGCCTTCGGCGGATGCCCCGGATTTTTTAAAGGATACGGAGGTAAATTCGCCAGGGTGAATTTTATTTTCCGGAGGGATGAATGATGATGGAAGTCTTGACATCTTTACTGTTGATTGTTGGTATTGATTTGATTCTTGCTGGGGACAATGCAATTGTGATTGGCCTTGCGGCAAGAAGGCTCCCCGAGCATCAACAGAAAAAAGCGATCATTTGGGGAACCGTGGGAGCGATAGCGATTCGTCTGGTTGCAACACTGGTGGTGGTGTGGCTTTTGAAAATTCCTGGATTGAATTTGATCGGCGGTTTGTTATTAATTTGGATCGCATATAAACTGCTCGTCGATGACAAGGAGCACAGTGATATCAAAGCCAGGCAAACATTAGGAGGGGCCATTCGGACCATTGTCGCGGCCGATGCCTTGATGGGGATTGACAACGTGTTGGCTGTAGCAGGAGCCGCACACGGTAATTACTGGCTTGTCGCTCTCGGCCTGCTCATTAGCGTACCGATCATTATTTGGGGAAGTACAGTGTTCATCAAGTTGGTCGAGCGTTTTCCGTGGATGATTTACGCGGGTGCTGGTGTCCTTGCCTTTACCGCAGCGAAAATGATTACCCATGAGGGATTCTTGCAGGGATTGGTGAATGAGTATCCTCTCGGAAAATGGCTGTTTATTGCGGTTACAATTATTATTGTCCTTTTTACAGGGAAAAAGATGAACAATAGCGGCACCAAACCGAAAGAGGAGGAAAATCAACAGGTCCGTTTGAATGGTTAATCTGCACTTGGGAATGGTTAACGGGAATAGGACACCGCTTTTCTTCCCAAATTAAAAAGGTCCCCGTTCAGGGACCGAAATTGTTTAATAAAAAGGCGGTGTAAAAAGCATGCAAATGAGACAAAAAGGAATGTGGCTTCCCCTGATGGCTTCTGTCGGGATAGGGGCCGCTGCTTATTACAGCATGACGAAAAACGGCCGTTCCATGGGGAAGACCATGCAGCAGATGGTGCCATTCGTTTCGAGTATGAGCATGGGCGGCGGTGGCCAGCAGCAGCCGCAACAGCAACAACAGCTGAGCCAACAAGGGCAGCAGCAA
>DASVCO010000013.1:0-4237 GCA_036381575.1 Caryophanales bacterium | reverse complement strand
CTTTTTTATCATAACGGTTCTTACCAGCCGCTTAAGGAAAACCCGAAGAATATCCATTTAAAACAGCTGAAGGATCAGGATCGTGTCATCAAGAAAAACGCGGGTGCCAGTTTAATAGATTTAGGTGCCGATGTGGCACTGCTCGAATTTCATTCGAAAAGCAATGCGCTCGGTCTGGACACGATCCAAATGTTGAACAATGCTCTTGATGAAGTGGAGAAAAATTATAAGGGACTTGTGATCGGCAACCAGGGAAGTAATTTCTGTGTCGGGGCGAATATTGCGCTTATGTTGATGGAAGCGCAGGATGATAACTTCTTTGAGCTCGATATGGTTGTCAGGAAATTCCAGGATACGATGGCGCGGATGCGCTACTCGCCAAGGCCGGTTGTTGCGGCACCATTTCAGATGGCACTCGGAGGCGGCGTGGAAGTCAGCTTGCCTGCCGATGCCATTCAGGCTTCAGCGGAAACTTATATGGGCTTTGTTGAGCCGGGAGTCGGCTTGATTCCGGGCGGCGGCGGCAATAAGGAATTGCTGTTGCGCTATACGGAGAAATTGCCGGCCGGTGCGAACATTGATTTGTCGAATGTGACCAATCGGGTATTTGAACTGATTGCGACAGCTACAGTTTCAACGTCAGCTGAGGAAGCGCGGAAATATGGTTTCTTGCGGAATTCCGATGGAATCAGCGTCAATGCCGATCATCTTTTGCATGATGCCAAACAACGTGTGTTGCAAATGGCTGAGGCCGGTTACACTCCGCCGAAACGAGTGAAAATCCCGGTTGTCGGGGAATCGGGATACGCTGCAATGGTAATGGGGGCCGAAGGCATGAGGTCTTCAGGCTATGCCTCAGACCATGACCTCAAAATCGCGAAGAAATTGGCCCATGTGCTGGCGGGCGGACGTGTACCGTACGGAACCGCTGTTGATGAACAGTATCTTCTTGATCTCGAACGCGAAGCGTTTCTGAGTTTGCTGGGCGAGCCGAAAACCCAGCAACGGATGCAGCATATGCTGATGAAAGGGAAACCGTTGCGTAATTAAAGGAGAGGGGTGAATCTAATGAAGGAAGCCGTAATTGTAGCCGGTGCGCGAACACCGGTTGGGAAGGCGAAAAAAGGAACATTGGCAAACGTGCGACCGGATGATCTCGGAGACATTGCTGTAAAAGAAACCTTGAAACGGGCCGGAGATTACGACACGAGTGAAATCGAAGACGTGATCTTTGGCTGTGCGATTCCAGAGGCTGAACAGGGTCTCAACGTTGCCCGAATGGTTGGAGCCAGAGCAGGACTGCCCTCCTCTGTCCCGGGAGTAACGGTGAACCGTTATTGTTCCTCAGGGCTGCAGACGATTGCATATGCTGCCGAACGGATTATGGTCGGCCATGCCGGAACTATCATTGCCGGCGGAACGGAAACAATGAGCCTTGTCCCGATGGGCGGCCATGTGATTAAGCCAAATCCGGAATTGGTCGAGACCGCTCCTGAATATTATATGGGAATGGGGCATACAGCTGAACAGGTCGCGAATAAGTACGGAATCAGCCGGGAGGAGCAAGATCAATTCGCTGTCCGCAGCCAGCAACGCGCCGCGAAGGCGATTGAAGAAGGCAAATTTAAAGATGAAATCGTTCCTGTTGAGGTAACCTTGCGTTCAGTGGATGACAACCATAAATTGCAGGAAAAAAAGGTGACTTTTGATACGGATGAAGGTGTTCGCGCCGACACGTCGATGGAGGGGCTTGCTAAGTTAAAGCCGGCCTTCCATCGAAAAGGAACAGTAACAGCCGGTAATTCATCGCAGATGAGTGATGGAGCCGCTTCCGTACTCGTGATGGAGCGTGAAAAGGCCGAGGCTGAAGGCCTGAAACCGCTTGTGAAGTTCCGTGGATTTGCGGTAGCCGGCGTTCCGCCGGAAATTATGGGGATCGGCCCGATTGCAGCAGTGCCGAAAGTATTGAAGCAAACCGGCCTTGAGTTGTCGGACATTGGTGTAATCGAATTGAACGAGGCATTCGCGTCGCAATCGATTCAGGTGATCCGTGAACTTGGGCTCGACGAGGACAACGTCAATGTGAACGGCGGCGCAATCGCGCTTGGCCATCCGATGGGCTGCACGGGCTCAAAACTGACTTTAACCGCGATTCATGAAATGAAGCGGCGCGGAGAGCAGTTCGGGCTTGTGACCATGTGTATCGGAGGCGGCATGGGTGCCGCAGGCATTTTCGAGCTTTTATAAAATAAGGAGGTTGAACTAGATGGGAAATACTGCGGAAGCCAATGTTAAGGGCGGCAGCTTTCTGATTGATGATCTTGAACCGGAACAGCTGTACACGCCGGAGGATTTTTCCGAAGAGCAAAAACTGATGGGCAAAACGACTGCTGATTACATTCAGAAAGAAGTGGTCCCCCATTTTGAAACACTCGTTAACCAGGATTGGGATTTAACGAGGAAATTGCTTGAGAAAGCCGGAGAACTTGGTCTGCTTGGGGCTGATGTTCCCGAAGCTTACGGCGGACTCGGCCTGGACAAAATCAGTTCTTCGCTCATTACCGAGAAGTTTTCACGCGCCGGTTCTTTTTCGCTCAGCTACGGAGCGCATGTCGGGATCGGGACATTGCCGATTGTGATGTTCGGAAACGAGGAGCAAAAGAAACAATACCTGCCGGATCTTGCAACCGGCAAAAGGCTGGCCGCATATGCACTAACAGAGCCTGGTTCCGGATCCGACGCACTTGGTGCCAAGACGACTGCCAAATTAAACGATGAAGGAACACACTACATTCTAAACGGCGAAAAACAATGGATTACCAACTCTGGATTCGCCGACGTGTTCGTTGTTTATGCGAAGATTGATGGGGAGCACTTCTCGGCCTTCATCGTCGAGCGGGATTACGATGGTGTTTCCACAGGCCAGGAAGAGAAGAAAATGGGTATCAAAATGTCTTCGACCCGGACGTTAATTCTTGAGGATGTTGCTGTGCCGAAGGAAAATTTGCTCGGCGAAAAAGGCAAGGGGCACAAAATCGCCTTCAATATTTTGAACATCGGGCGCTACAAGCTTGCTGTCGGTTGTGTAGGCGGCGCCAAACGTGGTGTTGAACTATCGGCGAAATATGCCAATGAACGTCAGCAGTTCAAGACCCCGATCGCCAAATTCACGCTGATTCAAGAGAAACTCGCTAATATGGCGACCAAAACATATGCGACGGAAAGTTCCGTATACCGAACCGTCGGGTTGTTCGAAGATCGATTCAGTCTTTTATCTGAAGAGGATCAAAAAGACGGCCGGAAAATTGCGGATGCCATCGGCGAATATGCGATTGAATGTTCACTGAACAAGGTGTTTGCCTCTGAAGCTATGGACTATATTGTTGATGAAGCCGTACAAATTCACGGTGGCTATGGCTACATGGCCGAATACGAAGTGGAAATGGCATACCGTGATTCGCGAATCAACCGTATTTTTGAGGGAACGAACGAGATTAACCGCCTGTTGGTACCCGGAACCCTTGTGAAAAAAGCGATGAAAGGCGAGCTGCCGCTTCTGCAAAAGGCACAGTCTCTTCAGGAAGAGTTGATGATGCTCATGCCGGAAGAACCGGGAACAGAACCGCTTGATCAAGAGAAACATCTTCTCAAAAACGCCAAGAAAATATTCCTGATGGCAGCAGGTCTCGGCGTTCAGAAATATGGCCAGAATTTGGAACACGAACAAGAGCTGCTTGCCAATGTTTCAGACATTATCAATGAGATTTATACGATGGAGTCTGTCATTGTCCGGACCGAAAAGGCAATTGGAAAATCCGGTTCGGATAAGAACAAGCAAAAGTTGTTGATGACAGAAGTATTCTGCCAGGAGGCTTTCAATCGTATCGAAGCCCTTGCCAAAGAGTCATTGATTGCGGTAGAGGAAGGCGATCAATTGCGGATGATGCTTTCCGCTTTGCGCAAACTTACTCGCCATACGCCTGTTAATGTCATTGCAAAAAAACGGGAAATTGCAAGGAAAGTATTGGAAGCCGAACAATATGTTGTGTAAATAATTTTCGAGCCAATTTAATTCCTCTATATTTTGGAGCTCCCTTATTTTAGGGAGCTTATTTTTTGTTCGAAAAAGTTTTGAAAATATTGAAGGGTTTTCGAATGATATGTAGAAAGTAATAATAAAATGAACAGCCACTGATTTTTATGGGTAAATGTGGATAATAATTGAAAACTTAAGGAG
>DASVCO010000012.1:0-17187 GCA_036381575.1 Caryophanales bacterium | reverse complement strand
ACCCGCCGGCGATATTTCCCTGCGTTGGCTGGGATCCTAGTAAATCTACTTCTTGTGAATTAATAAAATCAACATAATTGTTGTAAGTATTCAAAAACTGTTCTTTCACCTCTGGTGTTGCAGCGCGTTCGGCAATGAGATGTTCTCCGCCTGTCAGCTCCGAGGTTTCCCCGAAAAATACGGATCCCCCCGCATCAACAACCTGATCTACCGCCTGGGCCACTGTCGGGCAGGAACCCAATCCTGTTGTTGTGTCGGATTCTCCACATTTGATGCTAATCGTTAATTCCCCTAATTCAACTGGCTCTCTTTGCAATTCCGAGGCCCATTGCACAAATTCCTGTGCCTTCCATGAAGCTTTACGAACTGTCTCGAGATCCCCGCTTCTCTCGATTGAAAAAGAAGCAACCGGTTTTCCAGTTTCCGCTATACCGTCAGCGATTTTTTTCGTCCAATTTTCTTCAATTCCAATAACTATAGCTGCAGCCACGTTGGGATTGCTTCCGGTTCCGATCATTGTACGAAAATGGAGATCCAAATCCTCTCCGTACTGAAGACGGCCGTAGGAGTGCGGAAGGGCCAATGTTCCTTGAATGTGATTGGCGACAGCTTCACAAGCCGCGTTGGAAATATCATCCACCGGTAAAATAACAACATGATTGCGAATCCCCACTCTTCCGTTTTCACGGCGATACCCGAGTAATTGTTTATCCATTTTTACCACCTCGAAGTTTTAATATTGTGTGTATGAACGTAGTCCCCGACTTCCAGACCGTTTGGTGCTTCTCCCACCTGAACCTTATACTCGATGACCGGCGCATTGGCCTTTACTTTTTCAATGGCGATTTTGTGGCCAAGCGGAATGTCGCCCTTGGCAACCACATCAACCGTCGAATCATCATCCATGAAAACCCCTGTTACCTTTTCGTTTGCTTTAATGTCCTCAACAGCTACACCAACATGGTCACCTTTGTAGTGAATCAAAAATTTGTGCACTTGAAACCCTCCTTTTGAATTTTATTGGCAAGAGGTAAGTGGTATTACCAATTTAAATAATATTGTAATCTACCTTTTCGGAAAATGCAACTACAAATTTAACCGAAAAAAAACACACAATATGCAATTAGCTTTTTTTTATATAATCCCCCCTTAAATCCTGTTGTGAATTTGTTACTTTTTCAGCTCCCGTATTCCATACAGCTTCAATTTCCTCAACTGCTGTTCTTCCCCTTTTCATTTTTCGTCCCAAGCCAGCGGACAATATCCTGATGAACTTCTTCTTTATTTAATTCATTCAGGAGTTCATGACGTCCCTCCTTATAAAATTTCACATCGATGTCCCGAATACCGGCTTTTCGAAAATGCCGTACGACCTTCAGTACACCTTTTGTATAATTGCCGACCGGGTCCTTATCCCCCGAAACAAAGAAAACCGGCAAATCCCTCGGCATTTGTTTCAGCCGGGCAGGCTTATCCAATAGTTTCAAGCCGACCAACATATCATAATAAAATCCAGCCGTTGCCACAGCCCCGCAATAAGGATCCTCAACATACCGATCCACTTCCTTTTCGTCGCGGGTCAACCAGTCGAACTCCGTCCGCCGCGGTTCAAATGATTTGTTATAATTTCCGAAAGAAAGCCGAGTCAGCAGCTCACTTCTCGCCTGCTTGCCATGTTTTCTGATTTCCCGTTTGGCGATGCCAATGGCGACAAAGCTCAACATTCCTTGATCGGCTCCGGTACCTGATAAGATTATTCCTGCAACCTCATTGCCGTATTTCTGAACATAACGCCTCACCAGAAACGACCCCATACTATGCCCAAATAGAAAAACCGGACATCCAGAATGCCTCTCTTTGATAATCTTCGTTAACTCATACAAATCATCTACAACCAGCTCCCAGCCATTTTCATCGGCGAAATAACCGAGATTTTCTTCACACCCGGCAGTTTCACCGTGGCCTCTGTGATCATTTGCGTAAACGATATAACCTTCGTCAACCAGCAACGAAGCAAATGCTTCATAACGAGCAGAATGCTCAGCCATGCCATGGACGATTTGCACTACACCGATGGGCTTTCCTGCAGGAACCCATTTGCGGGCGAAAATGCCTGCTTCATCAACCGATTGGAATGTGAAAGAATCTGGTCCCACTAGCTTCAACCCCCATAATAAGAGAATAAAAAAATCCACATACCTCGCCTGCCGAGAACAAATGTGGATTCACAAAATCTCTGTGAATGGACTGCCGATACCCGATATCCATGTTCAGAAAACAAATGATCCAAACAAGTTTGAAAGCAGGAAAATGAGAAGAAGTCACGTATTTTTCAATAATACTCTGATTAGGAACTTAACGCCTCCCCCGTAACTGTTCCAAAACATTTTACATAATCATCACAGGCGAGGGTTCCCCTATTTTTGCCTCCTTAATTAGCAAGAACTTTCAATCATTATAACATATGTTCGTTTTTCGAGCCCCTTGTCAAATAATCAATCAAAGCCTTTAATTCCATTTCAGCCATAGATGCCATTCGATGATCAACATCGCCGAACGCCAACGAAGCTGTCACCTCATTCGGCACTATCACACAATACATTCCAGCCCGCTTGGCCGCCCGGGCTCCATTAGCAGAATCTTCAAAGGCTACTGCTTCTTCGGGCCTGACCCCGAGGCATTCCGCCGCCTGCAAATATAACGCCGGATCAGGTTTCACCCGCTCAACGTCATCCGCTGTACAAACGCATTCGAAGTTATCCAACAGCCCTAAACGCCGCAAATGGCCGCTCACCCAATCATAGTGCGAACTTGACGCCAATCCGATCTTTAACCCAAGCTCCTTCGCGGTCTCTAAATAACGCTCAACACCGGGTAGCGGTTTTCCATTCTCCAACATAGACAAGATCCGCTTGCGCCGCCTCGCTTGAAAGTCCTCTCTATCCACAGTTTGTTCAATTTGTTCTTCAAGATGACCAACTAAATCAAAATAACCGGCATGAGTCCCTACACACTCACCCCAAACTTCCAATGATAACTCAGCCCCATGTTCCCGGAACATTTCCTTCGAAACCGTATACTCTGGCGTCTCCGTATCCATAATCAACCCGTCAAAATCAAAAACCACCGCTTTGATCATTCGGCTTCCCTCCAATCTCAATCTACCTGCATTGTATCTTATCATACGAAAAAAATCTCCCCCAATTTTATTTGGAGCAGACGCTTTTCAACAAAGTCTTGATCTTTCTGATTCATCCCCAGAGTATCCAAGAGTTTAAGGCTGTTGCCCTGGTGAGCAACAGCCTTTTTGTCATCCCTGCGGTTTGGCAGGTACCGAAATTCCCGACAAAGCCTGTCCGGCTTCATTGGCATAGATGTCTTGAGCAGCAAGGTCACCCAGTGCTACCATACCAACGACTTGATCATTTTCCACAATCGGTAAACGGCGGATTTGCCGTTGTGCCATGATTTGCGCAGCTTCATGGGCGTCCATATCCGGACGGCCGGAAACGAGATCCGTCGTGGACATGCATTGTGAAACAGGGGTTTGCCCGTCAATTCCTTGTGCGGTCGAGCGCAGCGTGATGTCACGATCCGTGATAACCCCGCGCAATTTGCCATTTTCCACAACCGGCAAAGAACCAATGTTGTATTGACTCATCAAGGAAGCCGCTTCTTGCAGCGTTTGATTTGGGAAAACCGAAACGACGTTTTGGGCCATCAGACTGCTTAACTGTTGATTTTGTGCCATTCTTCATTCCTCCTGCCAATTGTATACTGCCCGTCCATTATGGAAAGCAATGGACAGTATCTGTCCTTAGTGTGGCTGATTTTGTGAAAAATATTTCACTACGCTTAAGGAAAAACAATGGATTCCCCATCGCTGACTGCAATGATTGTTCCTTCTTTATCGGTTCGAAAAGTGGTAATATCCCGCTCTTTCAGTTTTTCGATGACCTTCCGGGAAGGAAACCTGAATTTCCCAGCGTCCGAAATAACCGCATACTTCGGGTCAACTTTCTTTAAGAATGAATCCGATGTTGCGGAATTGGCGCCATGATGAGCGATTTTCATCACGTCGGCCTTTACCTTGATACCGTGAGCCAGCATTTCTTCTTCGCTTTTTTTACCGGCATCTCCCATTAACAAGAACCGGTTTTCCCCGTGGGTTACCTTCAACACTAGGCTGTAGTCATTCATTCCCCGGTATTTTTTCCCAAGCGGCGCAAGCACATCGATCCGGACATCCGGGCCCAGGCGTATGGTCTGCCCGGCTTTCGCTTCAAAGACGGTGGTTCCCTGTTCGGCCACCGCTTTGGTTAAATTCCTGTAGGAACGGGTCCTGTGTGACAACGGAGGCAGATAAAGCGTCTGAACCGGAAAAGACTTGAGGATCTCATCCATCCCTCCGATATGGTCGTGATGGGGATGAGTGGCAATTAATATATCAATGGTTTCTACATTTTGTTGCTTCAAGTAGGACAAAACATTCTTGGCCTGAGCATTATTTCCACTGTCGACCAGCACTGTTTTGCCGTCGGAGGTTTGCAACAAAATACAATCTGCCTGACCTACGCTTAGAAAATGAAAACGAATGATTTCCGGGCTCTCGGCAGCTGTGGAAACCGGCAACATTCCTATGCAACAAAAAGCGATGATACAGAGGATCAAATATCGCTTCACCTGAATTCCTCCCAACTCTCTTCGATGCATTTATTATGCGGAAAATCGGCTTGATTTATAATTAAAACTTGGCTTCCACCAGGTCCTCAAGGCAACTCCTCATTACGTGGATCAGGTCAACGTTGCAACACAAGGTAGCAAGAAATATTAAAGCAGCCGACACGATTAAGTCGATAGATGCTCAGGCTATATTTAAGAAGCAACCTTCTCACTTCCTGCAATCTGTTTCGGCGCGGGAGACCCGCCAACTGGATCCACTTCTGATACCGCATTTAGAAAAAAATCCCCGGAGCCACTGCCCGGGGACGATTCCTATACCTTAACAGCTTCCTCTTTTCGAAAGAAATGCCTCATGGCGTGATAGACGTCTTTCTTCTGTTTCAGTATGAAATGCCTGAATTTCCGATGGCTCATGTTTTTATAGGCGCTCATGAGTGTCGACCTTCTGTTATAGGGATTAATTTCCCCGTACCCAAATATGTTGGAAGCCTCCATAAGCTGCTCTACAAGACTGACACAACGGTTATTGTCGGAGGTTAAATTGTCTCCATCGGAAAAGTGAAATGGGTAAATATTGTAACGGTAAGGACTGTATTTCTCATCAATCAACTCCAGCGCCTTCCTGTAAGCTGAAGAACAAATCGTTCCTCCGCTTTCCCCTTTCGAGAAGAAGTCCTCTTCAGATACAACCTTCGCTTCGGTATGATGTGCAATAAATTCAATGTCCACATGTTCATATTTGGAACGCAGAAACCGGCTCATCCAGAAGAAAAAGCTGCGGGCCATATATTTTTCCCAGACGCCCATTGACCCTGACGTGTCCATCATCGCCAACACTACAGCTTTCGATTCCGGCTTTTCAATATCGTTCCATGTCTTGAAACGAAGATCATCCTGAAGAATCGGATTAATCCCGGGCTGCCCTTTCATAGCATTTCTTTTATAGGCCGATAATATTGTCCGTTTCTTATCTATGTTTCCCATGAGCCCGGTCTTGCGGATATCGTTAAATTCAATGGTCTCGGTGGTAACATTATCTTCTTCCTTTTCCTGCAAATCGGGTAACTCAAGCTCCTTGAACAGCATTTCTTCCAATTCCATCAGCGACACTTCGGCTTCATAATAATCGTCCCCCGGCTGATTCCCCGCATTTCCTTCTTTGCCGGATCCGGCTTTGCTTTTTCCCCCGGGTTCGCGGGCGATGACATCGCCTACCTTGCTGTCCCCGTCTCCCTGGCCGACGTGTTTGGTCTTATCGTAATTGTAGCGAATTTTATACTCATCAAGGGAACGAATCGGGATTTTCACAAGTTTTTTGCCGTTGGACATAATAATGCTTTCTTCGCTGATCAAATCGGGTAAATTGCTCTTTACCGCCTCACGAACCTTCTCCACATGGCGTTGTTGATCCCGATAGCCTTTTCGATGGAGGGACCAATTTTCCTCTGAAACGTTGAAGTTTGCCATCTCTTCCCCCTCCTTCATCATTGTTGCATCTCGTCGCTTCCGCATCTTTGTTCTGTAATCATCAGAGTGTCGCTAACACCTACCCCGATACCAGAGTACCAACCAAAGGGTTTTCAGCATTGAACGTTTTAACAAAGATTCACATATAATACAGATGATGTGTGTCAATCCTATAAGGTTGGTTACTCTCATCCTATGCACGGAATCGAAAGAATTGCGGGATCCTATCGCAAAATTAATCCCCTCACCTTAAACCGGTGAAGGGATTCGTTACTTCTTATCATGTTGAATCGGATCGGGAATTTGCTTTCGGTTTTTCACTTGTTTATTTGTATCCATTGTTTCCATTTCTTTGCCAAGCCGTTCGATTTCCTTTTCATTCTTGGCCATTGAGCTATTCTCCGGCTTTGTTTCTTCCTTTCGGGTCATCGGAACACCTCCTGTGAAACTGTTCCCCTCCCCGAATATCAATAAACCTCAAAAGCTGAAATGGGCCAATAGCGGAGGTCGACTTTTCCGACGATGTCATCCATGGACACAAACCCGAAATAACGGCTGTCATAACTCCGGCGCCGATTATCCCCGAGTACAAACACTTTCCCTTTAGGGACGATTTTTCTTCCGGTCTTTTCTTTGAGCGTGAAATCCTGGGTAAGCTTCCCGGAAACCAGCTGCTCTTTGAAGCGTTTTAAATATGGCTCTTTCATCGGTTTCCCGTTAATATATAAGACATCATCTTCATAGTGAAGTGAATCGCCGGGAAGGCCGATGACCCTTTTGATGAAATCTTCGCTTTCCGAATAATGAAACACAATCAGCTCGAACCGTTCTGGTTTGCTGAAATCATAGTCGATTTTATTTACAATCACACGGTTGCCGTCATGAATCGTTGGCAGCATGGACTGCCCGTGAACCACATAATTGGCGAAGAAAAAATTTTGTATGACAAAAACGATCAGAACCGCGATTACGATCGCCTTAATCCAATCCAGAACGGCTTTTTTTCGCATGAGGCCATCTCCCAGTCAGTTATTTCTCCCAATGTATCATGTCCCTGGCTGATGGGCAAGGCTTAAAGCGCTTATTTCGAATGAATCCCCCCAGGAATGCGGGAAACGAATCAACGATTTAGCAAGCTGCCAACATAGCGTAGCAGTTCGTTGGCTGACGTCGTATTATAGCCGTGTTCATCTACCAGCCGGGCGATCACCTCGTTGATTTTCTTCAATTGGGTTTCATCGGGGGTCTTCGTCGAAGTCGTGATTTTCACAACATCCTTCAAATCAGCGAATAATTTCTTCTGAATCGCTTCTCTCAATCTTTCGTGAGAATTGTAATCGAACCTTTTTCCTTTTCGGGCATAAGCGGAAATTCGAATTAAGATTTCTTCACGGAAGGCCTTTTTCGCATTTTCGGAAATTCCGATTTGCTCTTCGATCGAGCGCATCAGCTTTTCATCCGGATTCAACTCTTCACCTGTCAACGGATCCCTGATTTTATTCTTATTACAATAAGCTTCAACATTATCTAAATAATTGTCCATCAACGTCTTCGCCGATTCCTCGTAAGAATAAACGAAAGCTTTCTGTACTTCCTTCTTGGCGATATCATCATACTCCTTACGTGCGGTAGAAATGAAATTCATGTAACGTTCCTTATCTTCTTCGGAAATCGACGGATGTTGTCCAAGTCCGTCTTTAAGGGAACGCAAAACATCCAATGCATTAATGGAAGGTGTATCCTTGCGAATGATCGCTGAGGAAATCCGGTTGATCACATAGCGGGGATCAATTCCTTCCATTCCCTCGTCCGTATGTTCTTTTCGGAGTTCATCCATATCAACTGAGTTGAAGCCTTCAACAGTTTCACCGTCGTACAGGCGCATTTTCTTAACGAGGTCGAGACCTTGCTTACTTGATTCCTTCAAACGGGTTAAAATTGAGAAAATTGCCGCCACCTTCAACGCATGCGGGGCAATATGCACATGCCGCATATCACTTTCACGAATCATTTTATCGTAAATTCGTTCCTCTTCAGTCACCCTTAAATTGTAAGGAACAGGCATCACGATAATCCGCGAATGGAGGGCTTCGTTTTTCTTGTTGGCGATGAAAGAACGATATTCTGCCTCGTTCGTGTGTGCGATAATAAATTCATCCGCACTGATCAAAGCAAATCGACCGGCTTTGAAATTTCCCTCCTGGGTAAGTGATAACAAATGCCAAAGGAATTTCTCATCACATTTAAGCATTTCCTGAAATTCCATCATGCCGCGATTCGCCTTGTTCAATTCCCCATCAAAACGATAAGCTCGCGGATCGGATTCCGACCCATACTGGGCAATGGTGGAGAAGTCAATGCTTCCTGTAAGATCAGCAATATCTTGCGATTTCGGGTCTGACGGGCTGAAGGTACCGATTCCGACCCGCCGGTCTTCATCAAACAAAATCCTTTCAACCATCACATCTTCAATACGCCCGTCATATTCCTCTTCCAGGCGCATCGTATTCAATGGAGACAGTGATCCCTCGGGCTTAATTCCATACTCCTTATAGAAATCTTCCCTGAGATTATTCGGAATAAGATGAAGCGGGTCTTCGTGCATCGGGCAGCCTTTAATAGCAAATACCGCTCCGGCCGGAGTTCGTGAATACTCTTCAAGGCCGCGCTTAAGCATATTCACAATCGTCGATTTCCCCCCACTGACCGGCCCCATCAACAGCAGAATTCTCTTTTTTACATCCAGTCTTCTGGCCGCTGGATGAAAATATTCCTCGACAAGCCTTTCTATCGTGTCTTCCAAGCCGAAGATTTCCCTGTCGAAAAATCGGTAGCGCTTCTCTCCGCCCTTTCCTTCAATCCCGGCGTCTTTGATCATATTATAAACCCGCGAATGAGCTGACTGTGCATATTCCGGATGCTCCTTCAAAATCTCCAAGTACTCGGCGAAGGTACCTTCCCAGGTTAGGCGGCTTTCCTCTTCCCGATGCTGACGAATTTGATCCAATATATCCATAAGTACCCCCTCGCAATTCTGGTGCTGTAATACATCCTATGCAAGACCACCGGTATGATGAAAAGCAATGTTCAAAAAATCGAACGATCTTAACAGTTCACAATGAAAGCGGGATTCGTTATAATAAGGGAGGAAATAATATGGGATAGAAAAGACAACAGAAGTGAACAATACCATTTACATAAAAAACGGAGATTTAAAGGTAGAAGTTCTTCTGCTTCCTGAAATCTGGTCTCCGACACCGTATAAGGAACGCCGAACCCGCTTTGTGGTACATGATTGAAGCGATTCGACGTGGTGCAAATCACAAGGGAGGAACGACCATGCAATTCATTGGCATTTTATTTGTGACACTTTGTTTTCTGGCAGCCATCTTCACGGCAGGATTTGAGGATCGCCCAAACAAAAACAGATAAATCGGCTATCCAGCCGATTTACCCTCGAACAACGACCTTTTCAAAGGTCGTTTTTTATTGGATTCCGGGAAAACCCTCCTGCCTGAGCGCCTCATATACCAGGATTGCAGCGGTGTTGGAAAGATTCAATGACCGGACCACATCTGTCATCGGAATCCGCAGGCAGCGATCAGCATTCCTCTCTTTCACTTCATCCGGTAATCCGGAGGACTCCCTCCCGAAAACGAAGAAATGATCCTTTTCCTTGTCACTGTAATCCATTTCTGTATGCGGTACCGTGCCGAATTTCGTCAGAAAATAAAATTCACCTTTCGGATATTGTGCAAATAACTCATCGAGTGAATCATGGTAGCGAATGTCGACATACTGCCAATAATCGAGCCCTGCGCGCTTCAACATTTTATCATCGGTTGAAAATCCGAGCGGCCGTATGAGATGAAGAACCGTATTGGTTGCAGCGCATGTTCTCGCAATATTCCCGGTATTGGCGGGAATTTCGGGTTGATAAAGTGCAACGTGTAATCCCAAGAAATATTCACCTCAACTTTTCAAATGTCCTTTCCATTATACCATTTAGACTCATCTGTCACATTACTGCGGTATTGATCTTGTGACAGGCTTTTATCATTCCCCATCAGAAATCCGAAAAAATTTATATTGAATATTCGGAGTCCAGGCTACGGAATCTTCATAGGCCCAATAATGGCGACGGCAATTGGAAGTATGGGCGTTTACAAGCGGCTCGCCTTTTGGATCACGGGCTGTGACAATTGTGCTGTGATCCCATCTCCCGTCACCTTCAAAATCATAACAGATGACATCTCCAGGAATAAGCTGATCGGCGGAAGCCATTTCACGGGCGCGCAATCCAACGGTTGCCCCGGGCAGATACCATCTGAGCGAGTGAGCTACTGCCCAACTGTAACTCCAGTTCCGTCCCCCATACCACCAACCTCTTGATCGATTCGGCTGTCCAACCATAGGAGAGCCCCCGGCGCGTAAACATTGTGAAATATAATTCGTACAATCCACATCAAAGGTCCGATAAGCCGGATTATAGCTGTTCCACCATTTGTCTGCGTAGCGAACCGCTTCAAGCCGCCGATAACGGAACTTGGAACGGTTGGAAGGATCGATCTCCCGCTCAAGACTAGGTACGGTCAACTCTCCTCCTTCAGAAGTAACCCGTTCATCCCTAATCAGTTTGTTATTCTGAAAACGAATCTGTCGATCCTCCATCTCTTCTTCCACATAGAAATCATTTTCTTGCCTTACCAAGTGTTGGGCATATAAGCCATAGCGAACAGTCCTTTGATCCTCAAATTGATGATGGTTCATAATGTGTCCGTCCACTACCGTTTTGACAATTTGTGCGCCCCGTCTTTTTAATTGTTGTTTTTTCCGTTTCATTGCCTGCCTTTCTCTATCCGTCAGAAAAGCGTAACGTTCCGCTTCATCCTCAACCCAGAACCGGCTCGAACTTCGCAAGTAATCATGAAAGATATCCAACCAATTCACGCCACAACCCACCTCTTTGCCTTTTTAATATAAAGTATGGGCTGAGGGGGCAATCCATCACAGAGAAAAAAATAACGGCCCCAAAAAGGAACCGATCAGGAAATTTTCGTATGAGCTTTTTCAAATTCAAGGAGGTATTGCTTCTTATCAATGCCCCCGCCATACCCAACAAGTGAACCATTACTCCCGATTACGCGGTGGCAGGGAATCAGAATCGGCAACGGATTCTTGTTATTCGCATTTCCAACCGCCCGTACAGCTTTGTCCGCTTTCATCAACTGAGCCACCTGTTTGTAAGATCGTGTTTCACCATGGGGAATCTCCTTTAATGTTTCCCAGACTTTCCTTTGAAAGGGTGTGCCCCGTAAGACCAAAGGAAGGTCAAAGGAAAATCTTTCACCCCGGAAATATTCCTCAAGTTCCCTAATGACAGGATTGATCTGTTCCTCATCTCGAAGCATTTGGCTCTTCAAGAAATGTTTCTTGGTCCAGGCGTGTATGTTCGGCATATTTTCTTCAATACTGCCAAATTCCAGCTTACAAACGCCTTTTGAGGTACTGACAATGGTTAACCAACCGAGCGGGCTTTCCATCTCCCCGTAAAAAATTGACGGTTTGTTCGACATCTTATCCCTTCTTTTATATAACTAGACTTGCTCTTGAACCTGAGCTCCAGGAGCCACAAGAGTTTCCCCGCATCAAACAAACTACACCTGATTCTTTTTTCCTATGATACCGGACATTGATCAACCTGGCTATTGCAATATGCCTTCATTTTCAAGCATTTTCAGCCCTTTTCCAATTTCAGCAAGAACTTGTTCGTCTTTTTCTCGATTTTGCGCGCTTTTAAGCACCGGTCCAGCTTCTTCGCCGCCTATTTTACCAAGGGCCCATGCTGCTGTTCCCCGAATTACAGGACGCGGATCGTTCTCAATCAGTTCAGTCAGCTCAGGGATTGCGGTACGGTCCTTATAATGGGCAAGTGCTACAATTGCATTTCGTTGGATCGGTTTCTTCCCCCGCCACGACCCCGCCGCCTTTCCGAACCTTTCCTTGAATTCGCGGTTGGAAATTTTCAGCAACGGCTTCAGTTTAGGGCGGACAATTTCCGGATCCGGCTCCATTTCCGGGTGATGGTGAACATCAACATTTTTATTATAAGGACAAACCAGCTGGCAGGTATCCCATCCGTACAGATTGTTACCTATTTTCCCTCGAACATCGTCGGGAAGGAACCCTTTGGTCTGCGTTAGAAAAGCGAGGCATTTTTGTGCGTCAAGCTGTCCCCCCTGTACGAGCGCCCCCGTCGGGCAGGCCTCCACGCATTTGTTGCAGGATCCGCACAAATCTTCAATCGGTTCATCGGGCGGAAACGGGAGGTTCGTTACCATTTCACCGAGATACACATAAGAACCGAATTCCTTCGTGATAATTGCGCTATTTTTCCCGCTCCAGCCGATTCCGGCACGCTCAGCTACGGCACGGTCGGACAATTCGCCGGTATCCACCATTGACCGCAATTCGGCATCCGGAACCCGCTCACGAATAAACTTCTCCAATTTATCCAACCGATCACGTAATATATGATGATAGTCTATTCCCCATGATGCCCTGCAAAACTGCCCACGCCGCTCTCCTTCTGCGGCCTTTGGCGGGTTTTTCATTTTCGAAGGATAAGCGAGGGCAATTGAAATGATCGACTGCGCCCCCCGCAAGAGACGTTCCGGCTCGGTCCGTTTTTCAATATCAGACTCTTCAAACCCGGACTGATAACCTAGTTCCTGCTGGGTTTTCAATCGTTCCTTTAGTGTGAGAAACGGCTCGGCAGAAGCAATTCCGATCTTATCGATGCCGATTGCTCGACTGTATTCAATTAATTGCTTTTTCAATTCAAAGCCGTCCACAAGACTCACCTTCACTCAAAATATATTAAGAATCGATCTTTAGTGTTCTTAACCGATTAACAGCTGCCGCTATTTCAAACGTCCGCGGCCGAGCAAGTTCTCCGGGATGCTGGTCGGGAAATGGGGCAAACGATGCCAATCCCCGTTCCTCGATTTGTCGCTCGATTTCTTCCAGAACCACAGCCAGCGGCTGTTTTCCAAACTTCCCCCGCTTCTCGATATGATGCAGCATCTCACCAATCGCCCGCGTCTGGCTTGGATCCACAAGCTGCTCGACCTGATCCAATTCAATATCGGTTGTGCCATATTGAATTTGTTTCAGGCCACGAGCCGTCACCTTTTCCTTCTTGCCCTTCCTGCTGTTCAGGCTACTCGCCAACGGCGTCCGCTTCGTAATCTCACCAAACCGCTCGCCGCCTTCTTTCTGTCGTGCTGAAGTCCTTGTCTCTGCAATTTCCTTCGCCTGTCTGGTCACATCAAATGGCCGATACTGTTCCATCATCACAACCCTGTCGGCAACATCGAAATAATCGCCGGAACCCCCCATTACCAGAATCGTCGATACCCCATAATCCTCATACAACTGTTTCACCTTGTCGATGAACGGGGTGATCGGCTCCTTCCGCTTCGCAACGAGTTCCTGCATACGACTGTCCCGGATCATGAAGTTGGTCGCACTCGTATCCTCGTCGATCAACAGCGTTTCCGCCCCGGCTTCAAGCGCCTCAATAATATTCGCCGCTTGTGACGTACTGCCGCTCGCATTTTCCGTTGAAAACCGCTCCGTATCCTTGCCATACGGCAAATTCTGAATGAACGGCGATATATCGACCTTCGTAACCTCACGGCCGTCTTCCGCGCGAATCTTGAATGCTGTCGGATCTGTCAAAACATATTCACGGCCGTCGCCTTCAATATGATCATATACCCCGCGCTCGATCGCCTGCAACAGGGTACTTTTTCCATGATAACCGCCTCCGACAATGAGCGTAATGCCTTTCCGTACGGCCATGCCGCGAATCGGCTCCTCTCGATGGGGAATCTCTATCTCCACCGCCATCTCGTCAGGGGCCTCAAACCGTACTACACCATTGCCCGAAAGCGGCCGGTTGCTGATTCCGCTTGCCCGCGGCAATACCGCATCATCGGCAACAAAAGCGACAAGATCATTCTCAGCCATATAACGGCGAATTTCCTGTTGTTGATCACAAAGTTCCATAACCGCAACAATCTTTCCACGGTTTAAAGCAAACACGGAATTTCTAAGGATTTTCGGCAGATGCTCGAAGAACAAATCTTCCGCCTTACGGCCAAGCACTTTTCGTCCCCGCGCAGGCAATCCGACCGACAAGCAGATCGTCACATCCTTATCAGAGACCGTCACAGCGGCTCGTTCTAATATTTCCTGGCCGGGCCCATCAACCATGACCATTCCGCTCTTGCCTGTGCCCATCGATCCCGGCGCCGCTTTATGAATAGCCTTTGCCACCGAACGGGCTATATGGTCCTCAAGCGCCACTTTCCTTTTCCGATTGGAAAACCATTCCGCCTCAACGATTGTGTTCTTCCGCGGAATAACATAGCGGATTTTCGAAGGGCTCGCGAACGGATCACCCTGCACATAATCAATCGCCAACCGATAATCTCCGAAATCATACTTTCCTCTTATATCTTTATAGGCTTTATAGCCCTTTCCGTCAATTCTTGACAAATGTCTTTTCAACTCGTTCACGTATGGACCTCCTTCACACATACTTTGCTTCTTCTGCAATTTGCTGGATTAATCATTTACACGTATACACATCTTTTTGTATGTTAACATATAGGAAAATCAATGGAAAATGAGAGGTGGCTGTATTGATCTCCGTAATCATTTCACCCGAAATCCAGAAAAAAATACCCGATTTTAAAATCGGCGTTATCGTCTACCACGATATTGTTGTCAATGAATCCCCACAAATGTTGCGCGGCCGGCTCGATTATTTTCAGGAAGAATTGGCGGTCCGGTTAGAGGACAAGTCATACGCCGATATCCCGGGACTGGATGAATGGCGAAAGACATTCAAAACCCTGGGGACAGACCCGTCCCGCTACCGTCCATCAGCAGAAGCGCTCTACCGTCGTGTAAAAAAAGGCAACAAACTTCCAGGCATCCATTCCGCTGCTGACCTAAACAATTACTTCTCTTTAAAATATGAAATTCCTCTCGGCATCTATGATCGGGATCAATTGGACGGCCCGATTGAAATCCGTGTTGGAACAGAATCGGACCGTTACGAGGGCATCAACGGCAGGGAAATGAACATGACGGGCAAGCCCCTTTCCGCGGATCAAACCGGAGCCTTTGGGAGTCCGATTGTCGACTCAAAGCGCACCATGACCACAGAAAATACGAAAAATGCTTTGCAGCTCGTCTATCTCAAACCTTCGATGAACAAGGAAGAAGCTGGACACCTTCTACAGGATGTTGGCCAATCCTTCGAACAAATCCACGGCGGAACACATGAAACAGCCTTCATTCACGAATAAAAGCACCTCGCGAGGTGCTTTTATTTTTCCTTCAATTTTTCATCAATCATTTTTTCAATGCTCTCTTGGATCGCCTTGTTGTTTTCCTCAACCACCGTTTTAATAGCATAGCGCAAATTGCCCATCGAGACACCGTTACCTTCAGTAATTACGTATTTGTCGACAATTTTCTGCAATTCCACTTCACTCATGCCGAAATGATCCACTGGCCTCATCCCTTCTATGTAATGTTCTCCCTTCTAGAATACCACAAAACCCGCGTGAAAACTTATTGAAAGGGGTTCCCATACCTTGCCGTTTTCGCTATTCTTAAACAAAGGGGGGATTGTGGTGCGCCGCATCTGGATGGCTGTCATTCTAATTTTATCATTTCTTGTCGTTCTGGGCGGTTGTTCCTTAAAAATCAACGAAAGCCCGCTTATTTGGACAAAAGCTGTTCAGCTGAACCTCCATATTGAAACAAAGCCCTCACCTGCGCTGAATAGCCCCGGGAATGATAAACGGAACACCACAATAAGAATCCCTAACCCCAAACTCCCTGATGATTTGCAACGTATCCAATTGTTCTTCAGTGGCGTGGTTCCTATCTATCTTGATTCATTGGACGAGCCTGTCCCCAACCGGAAAAAACAAGGCGCCATTGTCGGTTTAATAGGCCAGATTGCCAAAGCCGTTGCTCCCAATGGGAAGTTAACCGTTCCTAATCCGCAACAAAATCTGGACGCCTATTTCAGCACCTCCGAACAACAGCTTCAGGCCCTCAAAAGCACGCAAAAATGGAAAAGAATCCAATCAGACATCACTAGGAAAATACGCCATTTAAAAAAAGCACAGGACTTCAGCATCAACAAAGACTTCGATGGCTACCTGCAGCCCATGATCGATAAGCTGCACCAGGCATCGATAAATAAAAATTATAAAACATATGCGGCAGCCTCAAAGAATATAATCCGGCTCCACCGAATAATTCAAGCCGCCGTAACAAAAGGAAAGACCTCCCCGGGTCATCGAAGCCCTTCATAACGGAAGCGAATGGGGGCTTCCAATAACCTTTTGTACTCCTTCCTCTTCTTGCGTGCCGTTCCGCCTTGGAGAAAGAACAGGGTAAACGCCTCCCACAAAAAGACCCAACCACCCAGCTGCAACCCTTGAAGAAATACCTTATGGAGAATGCCCATCTCCATAACAGCCGGCAAATAAAAAGAGAAAAAGGTCAGGACCAGGGACACCATAATATAACCGAGTACCTTTTTTCGTTCCTGATGCGCCTTCTTTTTCAAGAAATGCAACCGATAGTTGAAATAATTCCGAAGCCCTCCAATTACGGTTTCCTCCGTATCGGGCTGCTGGCTCTCATCCCTCATATGAAACCGCAAAGTCACCTTGCTCCGCAAATCAATGTCATGCGAACATTCCTCAAGAAAGGATTTCAGGCTCGAATCAAGATCCCGGATGTTATAAACGGAAGAATCCCAGCTGTTGAAAATATCATTGTAAGAATGCAAGGAGATTTCAATAATATAATCCCCGGTTTCGGGGTCAATCGTGTAGAATTGATCCAGAAAATGACGCTTCATTCGGCATCCCCCATTCTGCCTGTGCTTTCCTCATTCTAACGCATGTCGCCAATCCATGAAAAAGGACAATAAAAAAA
>DASVCO010000011.1:0-17380 GCA_036381575.1 Caryophanales bacterium | reverse complement strand
TCATCTTGGCTGTCTTTATTAACGATTTTTTCGACGAGATTCCGCTCCGTGTACGTATAGGTCGCGATTTCGGTATCGTCTTCCCCGTCAAATGTTCGTTTGATCGGGTTGCCGTTGGCGTCATACGCATACGTCGTCGTTCGGGCTGCACTGTTTGCCCCGTCTTTCCATTCCTCCACCTTTTTGATGCGACTCAGTTCGCCGTACGTCATCTCGTAACGGTCAATTTTCGCGCCTGAGCTTTCGTCTGTCATCTTGATGAGGTTGCCGTTCACATCATAGGTATAAGTAAACTGCTTGGCTTCTTCGTCGGTGATGCCAGAAGTGTCTTTGACGAGCTTTACGGCATCCGCCACGACCGTACCGTCGGCCTTATCGGTTAATACAAGCTTTTGTCCGTACCCGGTCTCAAAATAAAGGGAGCCGAGCTTTTGCCATTCTCCACCGCCTGTAGTTTGGTCCACGGTGTAGATCTTTTTAGCCTGATCTCCGGTTGCCTTGTCAGTATAGTGGACGGTATAAGGCGCATTGGTTGCATAACCGGTGCCTGATACGTATTTGACATAAACATCATATGTGCCGTCCATCGGAACCTGGACGTTCCAGGTGAACGTATCGGACCCGTCGCCCTTGGCGTTCGTTTGATAATTTTTATTCTGGTAACCGTCTCCGTTTGTAGTCGTTTTCCATTCGTCGACGGTTCCAACGGCTTTGGCATTAGTAGCGCTGGCATTGTCTTCCAATTCCACCCGCAGGCCTTTGGGTGCGCCTGAATCGTTTTTTGCCTTCAATTGGCCGTTCGGGTAATACGTCCAGCCCATTTGCCGGCTGACAGAGCCTGCTGCTCCGGTAATGGTTCGAAGGGTCTGTTGGCCCAGTTCGTTGTAGTCATACACCGTTTGGATACCCCACGGATCGGTTTGGCGCTTGAGCCAGCCGTTATCGAAGTACGTTGTTTTCGTCACGTTGCCTTTCGGGTCTGTAACCTTTGTTAAGCTTCCCACACTGTTAAAGTCGTACTGAACTTTGGCCACATCATCGGTGGTGGGATCAGCATCGTGTGGAAGGATCTTCTTTTTCACGCGGTTAAGCGGATCGTACACCGCCTTGTTGGTGAAGTCACCCTCTGCTGCCGTTTCGACACCACGCGGCGTGATCACCTTTGTGCGGTTGCCCACTTCGTCATACTCATATTTGGTTTTTCGGTAGACGAGCTCACCGCTGTCCTTCTTTTGATGCGGCACCTTGACAACATCAATCAAACTCCGCTTGTTGTAGTGAATGATCGTTTTGTTGCCTTCTTTATCGGTGACGCTGGTTTTGTTGCCGTCGTCACTGTAGGTATAAGTGACGCTATACCCTTTGGCATCGGTCTTCTTGATCGTGCGGTGATTCAGGTCATACTTGAAACTCACTGTGTAGTCGCCCTCAGTATCTGTTTGGACGCCTTTCGGCAAGGTTTGCTGGATCATATTGCCGACATTGTCATACGCATACCGAATCGTTTCATCCAACGCGTTGGTAACGGAAAGAATCTGGTCCAGCTTGTCATATTGATATGTGGTCATGTAGTCTCCGCTGACAGCCGTCAAGTTCCCTTTGGGTTCCGTCACGGTCTTCAAGTTCCCGACAATATCATAAGTGTATGTCGTTTTACGAACCTTGCCAGTATCACTGTACTTCGGCACTGTCGAAGCGATGACTTGGTCCGCTGCGTCGTAGGTATAGGTATATTTCGCTCCATTCGGCGCGTACCGTTCCAATACATTGTCGTTTTTGTCATAGACCGGTGCCGGGGTAACGATATACTCTCCTTTTTCTTCATTCTTGGGCACCTTGGTTTTCAACGGGCGCAAGAACAGGTCATACGTGTACGTGCTGGTATGGCCTTTTGCATCGGTAATGCTTAACACCTGGCCGCGTTTGCCGTAATCATATTGTGTTGCGTCTCCTAAAGCGTTGGTGATTGTACTAGGATAGCCATTAGGACCGTAATCACTGTAGGTAGTCGTATTCCCTTTGGCATCTGTTGCGGTCAATAATTGCCCGTAGCTGTTATACGTGTACGTTGTTGTATAATCGCCGGTCTCGGAAGTGGTGTTTCCTTTTGGATCCGTCACAGAAAGCAGGTTTCCGTGTTCGTCGTAAGCAAAGGTATACACCCGTCCTTCAGGGCTTGTCTTTTTCACCAAATCATTCACATGGCCGTCCAAGCTGTAATCATATTTCAATACGGTTGAATCCGGTGTGGAGTCGGCGTTGTTTTCGGGATCAGTGATTTTGACAGGACTGCCGTTGTCATTGTACTCCCAGGTGGTTACAGCACCATTGGGCTCTTCAAGCCGGTCCACATTCATGTCGTCATCCCAGTGAAGCTTAGTAACATTTCCTTTGGCATTGGTGATCTTAAGAGGGTTGCCGTACCCATTAATTAAATAAACCGTATCCCGATCCTTCGCATCCGTGACCGTTGCCGTAACTTGCGAATTATTATTAGGTTGGCTGTCCATGTCTTGATATGTGTATGTTGTTACGCCGCCCAACCGATCAGTCATGGTCTTGATTTTCCGTTTATTAAACGCTGAAGTCCCTGCCGGATAATAGGTGAAGCTCGTAGTATTCCCACGTGGATCCGTTACACTTTCTAACTTCGTATTTTTATTAGTGGTTTCTGTTGTGTAGCGGAATGTGAACGTTTTTGCTTTGGCTGAACCAGCACCGTCCACGATCTTTTTGAGCTGGCCGTGGTCATTGTAGGTGAAGGTGAGTGTGCGACCGGAAATATCAACAATTTGTTGGACCTTGCCTATGATATGCGGATTTGTAAGAGATTCGCCATTGACGATTTCATCTTTTACATAATAATCGAGCTCCAGTGTATGGCGTCCGGCCGGATCCGAAATGTATTGTAAAAACTTCTTCGGTTTATGGTGGAATGCCCCTTCCCCATAGGTAAAGGACATCGTGTTTCCATTTTTGTCGACAATAGCAGACAAATAGCCGTCTTGGTCAAAGAAAAACTTCGTCCGGTCCGGGCGGGTCATAACCCACTTACGATCCGCATTAGCTGGGTCACTGAGTTGCAGATAAAGATGGACACCGGCGGGGGCTTCGTATTCCCAATTTGCCGAATCCGCACTGTTATGTTTGTTTAGTTGAAAAACTTGGGAGGTCCCATCCCCATCCGTCAAAGTAATTTCTCTTGGATACGTTTTCCCTTTAGGATGAAAGTCAAGTGTCGTCCCCAAGCGCTGAATACTGGAAGTGGAAAGGGTCCAGCCATAGCCAAGCATAGAGTCTGATGTATCGAGACTGTTATAAGTCATCCGGACAAATGTAGATAAACCTCTACCCGGGTTATGGATCGGGTTATAATTAAAAATCAGGTTTCCCGCCTTCAAATTCACCATCGCCGTTGAACCAGCTCCGGTGTTTTTCCCAACATACTGGTAAAAGGATTCCATACCCAATTCGTCGGAAGAAGGGTCTTCAACGACAACCTTTTGGTCAAATGTGATGATATCCGGCTCAGAATCCGAAAGCCATTCCCCGGTTTTTGTGTTGAACAGATCCCACTGAAGAATGAAATTTTTTCTTTTATTTCCATGCGTGCTTTGTATTGGCGTATGAATCTTTGCGGCTGAAACCGTAATGGTTTCGCCTGGAGATACGTTTTCCGGCAATGGCGTTTCTAATCTGTTTCCTCCGGTTGTAACGTCTTGCCCATCTACCGTTGCCCAATGATAGGAAAGTACGTACTCTGAAGTTTTCCATGTCGCATCTGTCTTATTGGTAATGGTAACGTCTGAGGTGTAGGGATTTTCATTTCCTGGAATCATTCGTGATGGAGTATAAGGAGCTTCGTAGATTTTTTCCGTTGTGGTTTCTTCGGTCGGCGTCGGGTACTTTGGATAGATATACGGCCCGCGTGGTTTAGCGCCAGCTTCCGTCGCAAACCAACTGTCGATTAAACCAATGACGGAGTCAGACACCCATCCACGAATCTTCTCATTCCCGTAAAGAGGACCCGAAAATGCACTCGAAAACAGAAAAATTGACACAAACAGAATAACAAACGTTGCTCGTAATATTTTTTTCCTTGAACTCACGATCAGGCTCCTTTCGAGATTTCGCTTTTTTGTTTTTCGACAAAACTTATTGCAGAACGACTGGTTCTCCGGTCCTCCTTCCGCATTTCTTTGCATTACCGGGACTTATTACAATTTTCAAAGGGATAAGTCGAACTTTGTAAACCCTTTCAAAACAAATCGTCAATTTCCTGCAATTATTTTACAAAAAATGAAAAATGAGCGAATCTTACCATCCAAAAACTGGTTCTTTGGTCCTGATTCCCCGTACGAGCTTTTTCTTAAACGCTTCTGCCATTTTTCAAAAAAAAATAACGCCCGGGTATGAAACCCGGACGCCAAACTTCCCATTTCTATTATTTTTTATTATGCTTTTTGCCCTTTTGCATCTTGTGCAGATCACCGTTTGTCAGCAAATTGTAGTCGTAAGGCACAGGGCGGGTCTGGCCAATTGGTGCCGGATGCCAGACAATCATATAAGTGTTTCCGCCGTTCAAAAATTCTTTTAACGTTTGAGCTTCCGCCTCTGTGACATCAAACGGCTCAACGTTCAGGACCTGATAGTGTTGCTTATATTCGCCATGTCCCGAAGTTTTTTCGTGAACAAAACTCACGGCATATTGGATTGGGTTCTTTTGCAAAATCTCAGCGAGGCTGCTGAAATCTTCAAGTGAACTGCCGTCATTGCTGAAGCCGATTTCCGGAATTTGGACATTGTCAACATACCAACCCGGATAGACAGCGGCCGGATCCGTCAGATAACGGAACGAAACCAGAATTTGTTGCCCTGCATACTGTGAGAGATCAAAACTCTCCGTTGTCCACCCCTCGTTTGTACCTGTAAAGCCGGGGAGATGCTTTGTCACATACTCAAGAGCATTGGGGGCATGTTCCGATGTCGTATCTTCATTGCTTAAGCTTGTCCATGTCTTGCCGCCATCTGTAGAAACCTGGACAACCCCAAAGTCCCATCCTTTTTCAATATTGTAATAAGTATCGAACTGCAGCGTAGCTGAATTCACCTCAGTCAAATCAGCTTTGAAAATCAAATGGTTGTCAATCACATTTCCCTGATTACTGTACAAGACTTGCCCATGTTCTCCAGTATTGAGCGGATCATTAACCACTTCCCATGGAGTCGGCAAAAACTTGATGCCGTTAAAAGTGATCTGACGTATCTTGTTCCCGGGATTCAGCTCAATGTAATCCGCACCCCAAGCAGGTACACCTTCCTTATCGGTGTCCTCGGCCGAACGATAATCGACTTGCAGGTCAAGCCCTTCAAAATTGTAAATGCCGTTTCCGGGCTCCGGGCTGTCAATGGTCAGCGCAACGCTAAAACGCCTGAACAGTTCTCCGAAGTCAATTCCGATATTTTCTTTGCTCAACACATCGTTAACGCTGTCAATGCCGTTTTTCGTATCTTTTGCCAGATCACGAATAAAGTCCCGTCCATAATGTTTCAATAAATAATACTCCAACAAATAAGCCTGGCCATAATCCGCAAGCGTTTCCGGACCGGTTGGGGCATTTAAGTATTCATCCCAGGTAACAAGCGAATTTTCCGGATGATTCAGGAAATATTGGATATGGCCTTCAGGCTGGCCATAACCGACAATGTATTCGGCGAGGTCCGACATGCCTTCATTGAGCCAGGTAACCTCGTTGCTGTCGTTATCAGCATGGATCAAATGCTGGAACTCATGTGCAAGGGTTCCGTAAGAACCTCCCGCTCTTGCAATGTTTGCCGCATCGATATTCACAATGTTCCGATCAAAATAAATTTCATATAGCGGTGAATAGAAGCCAGCTATATAAAATGGATAAGCAGGATCATAATAGCTTTCATCCTGAAAATTATCAATAAGCAACATGACCTTGCCATCTTCAGCCTTATAATAGTCTTTCGGTACATCTATACCCGAGTTCCGCAACACGTCATCAAATAATGCATTGGCACCAGTATGTTCATCTGGAGTTCCGAAAAATTCAGTTTCTTCCGGATAGATGTTACTGTCAAACTCGGAAATCAAGGCATTTACCTGCTCCCGGGTGATCTCGAGAGTCGGACGGTCCTGATCAGCCGGCCAATCTACATTTTGCGCAACATAGACGACTACATTGTCGCCTTCTCCCCTTTTAGTATACTTCTCCAGGTGGTAACCTCCGGAAATATTGCCTTTGTTATCAAGAGAGAGAAAGTATTTGGATGTATCCTCTGCAGTGCTTCCCTCTGCGGATGCTCCATTTTGCCCGCTCTCCTCCTGATTCAATTCCTCGGCAGCTTTCTTCAGTGATTGCTTAAACTTTCTTTGGTAGTCTTCATCCTCAGCCTGTTTACGAAGCTTCGGGCCGATGTCTTTAATCTGATAATGCGTTCCATTCGTCTGCGCTGAAACCTTTTTCGAAAACTTCCCGGCAAAACCGGAGGGCAACGCTCCCAATAAGATTAAGGAAAAAACCAGTAAGGCTGCTGTTGCTTTAAATTTCACTTTCATTCCCCCAAATGATTGAATTAATAGACTATTGTTGATTGCCTGTTGCCCTCTTTCACCTCCTGTATAAGTTGTTCCGCATCTATTATTCTATAAGACCGTCTAGCAAGAAGTAAATCGAAATTTCTGGCGAAAACCAAATGTTTTCATTCAAAAAAAGACAACCTTCAACAAAAAAATCGATCCTTGCGACGAGCACTTGTATGTTTTCTGCCAAATTTATTTCCTGCTGGCATAAAGAAAACTTGGCTTGCGCCAAGTCTTTGCGTAAACAGGCCTAGTTGGCCTTATCTATGAACTTACTCGTCCCTGCGTTGAAATGTCCTCCCTTGCTCACACGAGATATTCTCCTTACAATCTATACTTACCTATGCGATAAAAAAACCGGAGCTGCGGCTCAGCTCCGGTTCGAATCATTGTTATTCTTTTGGATGTGTCATTTCTTCAGGCTTGACCATTTCCTCGAATTGTTCTTCTGTTAGAATTCCGCTATTGACAGCTGCTTCTTTCAACGTTAAGCCTTCTTTGTGAGCCTTTTTTGCTATACTCGCAGCTTTCTCATAACCGATGTGCGGATTGAGAGCGGTCACGAGCATCAAGGAATTGTTCAAATGTTCCTCAATAACGTCATGGTTTGGTTCGATGCCAACCGCACATTTTTCATTGAAGGAAACCATCGAATCTGCAAGCAATTTGGCGGATTGCAGAAAATTGTAGCCGATGACGGGCTTGAATACGTTTAATTCAAAGTTCCCCTGGCTGGCTGCAAATCCAATAGCGGCATCATTGCCCATGACTTGAACAGCTACCATCGTCACAGCTTCAGCTTGTGTCGGATTCACCTTGCCTGGCATAATGGAACTTCCCGGTTCATTTGCCGGAATGGTTAATTCCCCCAAACCGCAACGAGGACCGCTTGCTAACCAGCGAACATCGTTGGCAATCTTCATCATATCTGCCGACAGCGCCTTCAACGCGCCGTGGGCGGCGGTAGCTTCATCATGGCTTGTCAGGGCATGAAATTTATTCGGTGCTGAGTGAAACTCAAGGCCGGTCGCGTTGCTAATTTCCCTCGCCACCATCTTCCCGAATTCAGGATGAGCATTCAGTCCTGTTCCGACAGCGGTTCCCCCGATAGCCAACGATCTCATTTTGTCAGTGTTTTCCTCAATTAAGGTTTTGCTTCTTTCCAACATGTAGCGCCAACCGCTGATTTCTTGCCCCAGCGTAAGCGGTGTTGCATCCTGCAGATGTGTACGGCCGGTTTTGATCACATCGTTGAATTGTTTTTCCTTCTTCTCAAATGTTTCCTTCAGCTCGTCAAGAGCCGGCAAAACTTGTTTATATACAGAAAGAACAGAAGCCACATGCATTGCCGTTGGAAAAGTATCGTTGGAGCTTTGCGACATATTCACATCGTCGTTTGGATGAACACGGGTTTCGCTTCCTTGTTCTTTCAGAATTTGATTGGCGCGGTTCCCAATAACTTCATTTGTATTCATATTCGACTGTGTGCCGCTTCCAGTCTGCCAGACAACAAGCGGAAAGTGATCATCCAACTTGCCCTGAATCACTTCATCGGCAGCTTTTACAATAGCCTCAGCTTTGTCATCCGGAAGCTTGCCGAGCTTTTGATTGCTCAGGGCCGCACTCTTTTTTAAAATCGCGAAAGCGTTGATGATTTGTTCCGGCATCTTCTCCCAGCCGATTTTAAAGTTTTCTTTACTGCGTTGTGTCTGGGCTGCCCATAATTTATCAGCCGGCACCTTCACTTCGCCTAACGTATCCTTTTCGATCCTGTAATCCATAGTGAACCTCCTTGACTAACTTGTCATTCCATCTCTTATTTTCCCCGTCTTTGCAGTGTTTGTCAAAGGGATCGGGGCAAGGAAAGACCGCCCGAGTGTTAAAACTCAAACGGTCTCTCTTATTTCCCGGGAAATTATTCTATTGGTACAACTTGTACAGTGCCTGGGTTCCGCTGTTTTCGTCTCCTCTTTCAGCCAAATCATCATAGAGCGATTTCGCCAATTTCAGCCCGGGGGTCATCATGCCCATTTCCTCAGCTGATTCCAGAGCAATCGCCATGTCCTTAATAAAATGCTTGACGAAAAACCCGGGGCTGAAATCTCCGCCAATCATCCTCGGGGCAAGATTACTAAGTGACCAGCTTCCTGCAGCTCCGGAGGCAATGCTTTTCAGAACATTTTCCGGATCAAGCCCGGCCTTTTCGGCATAGACAATCGATTCACAAACACCGACCATGTTGGAAGCAATCATGATTTGATTCGACATTTTCGTATGCTGTCCGGCTCCTGCCTCTCCTTGAAGCACAATATTTTCACCCATTGCTTCCAAAACCGGTTTCACGGCTTTAAAGGCTTCCGAGTCGCCACCAACCATGATGGTCAATGTCCCGTTGCGCGCGCCGACATCGCCGCCGGATACAGGAGCATCCAGAGCATACATGTTCTTCGCCCGAGCTTCCTGAAAGATTCTTTCCGCCAATGCCGGTTTGGAAGTTGTCATATCAATGAGATAAGCACCTGTACTGGCATGATTTAGAATACCGCCTTCGCCGAAATACACTTCCTCAACGTCATGCGGGTAGCCAACCATTGTTATGATCACTTCGGCCTGGCCAGCTATTTCAGCAACCGTATCCTTCCATTTCGCACCTCGTTCAACAAGCTCATCCGCTTTAGACTTTGTACGATTGTATACCAGAACGGAATAGCCTGCTTGGAGCAAATTCACAACCATGCTCTTTCCCATTACACCTGTTCCAATGAAACCGATGGTCGCCTTTTCCGGCATGCTCCTCACTTCCTTCTATCATATGTTCATCCAATGATCGATAATCTCATCCGAATATTCGTCTTCGTTTTCTTCATTTTGTTTTTCCGACTCCTGATTCGATTCAGCTTCTCCCACCGCCACTGTTTCAGGCTCAGGTTTCACCTGCGGCTCCGTCTCTTCCTCAGGTTCCACATAATCTGGCGTTTGTTGAATCTTCGGTTCGGGTTCCTCAGAAGTAACTCCCTGCATAGGGACGGGCTCAGACTCCACGGCCGAAGACTGCGCTGGCCCCGACGGAACCTCTTCACTGGCAGCCTCCTCGACAGCCGCTTCCAAAGGCTTTCTTTTCGCCGGTATATACTCCTGCAGATCCCGAACAGCATGCGCTTTAATCTCTTCTTCCACCAGGAAACGAATCGCATCACTCAGATTGGATTGGTGGTTGATCCAATCCAATATAAGCGGTGACTCATTGTTTTTCAGCCGCAAAATGATATGATCGCCGGGCTTCTTATCCTTCATTGCCATTGGCCTATCCTTCTACTTCCGCCGGTTCCTTTTCCACTGTGGCACCAAGAACTTTTTCCTTCAAAGCCGAGAAGATTTTGCCCCTTACGAACAAATCAAGCCCTTCAGCATTCATTGTCACAGCGTACTGTGCCGGCACATACAGCAGCTTGATATCCAACCGGCTCGCCAATTTATCCAGTTCGGGATAAAGAACCTCGTTCATTAATATGCTGCCGCCGCCATAAACAACGATCACATCAACCAAATTGCGCGCTGAACTGATTTGCCTTTTGACATTGTCAACAATCGCCGCAGCCTGGTTTTGCAAAGGCGTTCTGATATGTTCCACGGCTGCCGCATGGAATTTATGATCCTTGTTAATCAGGCACTTGCTGAAGAAATTCCTCGGCACTTCCGTTTGCATAACCGCTTGTTTAAAGTCAGGCGTTGCTTCTTCGATGGCGTAACCGACACCATTATTGGAACCATGTTGGAAGTTGGAATCAACACGACTTCCCCGTGTAATCGGATATTCCGTTGTGCCTTCCCCGATATCTACATGGACCACATCTTTATCCGCGAAATATTTCCCGGTCATATTGGAGATTTTATATTTCTTCTTGAAGTCCTCAAACAACTTTTCATCCCTTGGATTTTGCAATGCGAAAATCACGGGAGTCGCTTCCGGAAGCACTTTAACGAATTCAAAATTCACTTCCACGGATACACGTTTTCTTCCTACGTGAACGGTAGCCCGATGCGTTCCTTCAGTAAATCGTTTCTCGAAAATCTTTCCGGTTTGTTCCTTATATTCCTCATAAGGAATAGCTGTCGCCATATCAACCGTTACCTTGATGGTTTCCGGGACTTTGTTCTCTTCCTTATAAGCCTTTTGTACAGCTACACCGGCGATATTTCCAATCGTATTCACAATCGGCAAGTTGGAGTCAGATTTGCGGTCAATTCCTACAACCATATTATTGGCAGAGTTACTGTTTTTGCTGTTGATGGCACTTTCCCCTATAAAATAAAGGCCTGCCGGTGCTTCCGGTGAATCGATCGTTACAATCAAATGTTGGTGGATATTCGTTATAAAAGCCTCGTCGTTCACCTCGTCAACCCAGGGAATCCGGTCCTGTCTGATGTATGTATTCGGCTGACGAATCAATTGCCCGTCTACAAAGATGTCCTGCTCACTATTCCCGATGTCGTTGCCAACCTGAAAATGATAATCTACCATTTTAATTTCCCCTCCATTTGATAGTCCGTTACCCAAAGTATATACTAGATGGCTCTCTTTTGTATATAGATTTTCGTATTGGAGCTGCTGAAATGGGGGATGCAAGTTGAATTCTCCGGTTTTGTAAATACAAAGTATATACAAAACATATACTAAGCATACATAAATGCAATATATTTATTTTATATATACTCATTATATACTCTGTATAAATAAAACCAATCTGCCATGAATAACTTGCGAAGATTGGGTCGGCGGCGAACAGCGAGAGGATGATAAGAAACAACAGTCGGAAAACCACGCACCTGATACCGTTCCCCACGTAAAGATTTCACATCAATTTCCGGATCACCGAAAAAGCTTTGAACCGATACATTCCCTAAACAGAGGATCAAAACGGGCTGTTTCACTTTAAGCTGCTGATACAAATGCCGCATACACAATTCGCGGGTTTTTGGCTTGTCATATGCGCGCACCGGCCGTCTTTTCAATATATAAGTCAAATACATATCCTCTTCACGAAATCCGGCATCAAAGGCTGCTTCTTGTAAGGTTTGCCGTGTCCCGCAAACAAACGGCTCCCCTCCCCTACTCTCCCTGGCACCCGGATTATCCAGAATCACGATAATCCTTGCTTCCGGATTTCCCTCTCCCCACACCATCCGTGTCCCATGCCTATACAATCCGCAAATCTCACAATCCTGCAATTCCTCCGGTACCGGTTCCTCTTTCCAAACCTCCGGGCAAAATCGTGTCATTTCCATTCGACCTCCTTAGGATTTTTATCGTCCCCAAAGACATAAAAAAACATCCTCTTTTGTCGAAAAAGAGGATGGAAGAAGAAAGAATTTTCGTCCGATAAAGTTAAAATTCGTCCGGATCCGGCCCGGTTCGCTCATTTTGATTCAATTCTTCAATTTTCGCCATATCTTCCGAGGCCAACTCGAAATCGAACACATCAGCATTTTCCTTAATGCGTTTCTCATGAACCGATTTTGGGATCGTTATAACTCCCAGCTGTAACTCCCAGCGAAGCACGATTTGAGCCGGCGTTTTTCCGTATTTCTCTGCCAGCCCCATCAAAGTCGGGTGATCCAGAATCTTCGCACGCATCAACGGCCCCCATGCCTCAAGTTGAATATTGCGTTCCTGGCAATACTTCAGCAAATCCTTCTGCACCAACCGCGGATGAAACTCCACCTGATTCACCATTGGGGTAATTTCGCTCGTAGCCATCAAATCCTCCAAATGATGCTCCTTGAAGTTGGAAACACCGATAGCCCGGACAGCACCGTCTTTATAAAGCTTCTCAAGCGCTCTCCATGTATCCTTGTATTTGCCGGAAACCGGCCAATGGACAAGAAATAAATCTACAACATCCAACCCTAACTTCTCACGGCTCTCTTCAAACGATTTTAAGGTCTCTTCATAACCTTGCCGATCATTCCATACTTTAGTCGTGATGAACAGTTCGTCACGTGGAATGCCGGATTCTTTGATTGCTCTGCCAACACCGGCCTCATTCTTGTAAAAAGCCGCCGTGTCAATCCCACGATAGCCAGCTTCAAGGGCTGCCTTCACAGAGTTCACAACTTCTTCCCCATCTTCTACTTTATACACGCCATAACCAAGCCACGGCATCTTTACACCGTTTGCCAGCATTGTGCTTTCAGAAATGTGACTGACCATATGTACTGCCTCCTTCTTATATGAAATACAGCATGGACCAAATGCATCTTGCTCATTAATCGTAAAATAAAAAAACAATCCGGCACAAGCTTAATGCTCGCCGACACTCCCTACAAATCAGCTTTAACCTCTGCGGAACCGCTCCGAGCCTCGCAAATAGACATTCCTGAATTGCCCTTCAAAATATCCCTATTTGATCATAGAAATCGTATGTAAAATCAAAGCCGGGAACAATAAGCTCATGGAGCCCGCGCCCCAGAGGCCAAGGAACAAGGCTCCATCTTGAACCAATAAGCCTGTTCGGCGATGTGCAAATATTAAGGAGGGAAAACAATGGCAAGAAACAACAAAATTCTAGTGCCCGAAGCCAGAGAAGAATTAGACGAATTGAAAGGTCAAGTCATGGCGAGACAGGGCTATAAAAATAGCCAGAATCAACCGCAAAATGCGAAATATGAGGTCGCCGATGATCTGGGGATTCCCCTTGAAAAAGGGTACAACGGTGACATGAAAGCGAAAGACGCCGGGAAGATTGGCGGCAACATCGGCGGGCAAATGGTTCGAGAAATGATCCAAATGGCTGAGAAAAAGCTGGACAAAAAGCAATAATTCACTTTTCCCACCTAAGGGCGGTGCCCCGCGTACCGCCCTTTTGATTTCACAATTCTCTTTACTGAGACTATACTTGAGTAAAGAGGTGAGAATAGTATGAAACCGAAAATTTATGTGATTCATGAAAACCCGGAATGGACAAAGCCCTTATTTGAAGAGCTGGAAAAACTGAATGCCCCTTATGAAGATTGGTTTCTTAACAATGGGAAGCTTCAACTTGACGAAATTCCTCCGGAAGGCGTATTTTACAACCGGATCAGCGCCTCATCCCATACAAGAAACCATCGCTTTGCCCCGGAGCTGACGGCAGCTGTGCTGTCGTGGCTGGAAAGCCATCATCGTCTCGTACTTAACCCAAGCCGTGCGCTACAACTCGAGCTCAGTAAAGCCGCCCAATACACGTCTCTTGCGGCCGAAGGCATCCGTACGCCCCGCACAATCACCGCGGTTGGAAGAGAAAAGATTATTGAAGCGGCAGAGGTGTTTCACGGACCGTTCATTACGAAGCACAACAGGGCTGGGAAAGGACTTGGCGTCCGTCTCTTTAACAATACAAATGCTTTAGCGGATTATGTGTATGGAGCGGAATTTGAAGAATCCGTTGATGGCCTTACTTTAATCCAGGAGTATATTGAGTCGCCTGACTCAACGATTACGCGCTGTGAGTTCGTTGGAGGAAAATTTTTATACGCTGTAAAAGTCGACACCTCAGACGGCTTTGAGTTATGCCCTGCTGATGCGTGTGCCATTGATGATACAAACGGCCTTGCAAATGAAAATCAAACCCCGAAATTCAGGATCGTTTCTGATTTCAACCATCCCATTATTGAGAAATACGAACAGTTTCTCCTGAGAAACCATATTGATTTTGCAGGCATCGAATTTATCCAAAATAAACAGGGTGACCTATATACGTATGACGTGAACACCAACACAAACTATAATGCTGAGGCGGAGGCCAGGGACGGCAGGTCCGGCATGAAAGCCATCGCCGAAACACTTTGTGCCAGTTCAAAACAATTGGAAACGGCCGTTTCCACAAAATAAAATAAAGGGCAGCCCGCTTATAAGGGTTGCCCTTGATCCGTAACAGCACTTATGCTTTCTGCCGCATTGTTGCCCGCCGCATAGCCGGTGACAAATGCTGCTGTGATATTGTAACCCCCTGTATAGCCATGAATATCAAGAATCTCTCCGCAAAAATAAAGCCCGTTCATTTTTTTCGAAGCCATTGTTTTCGGATTCACCTCTTTTAAGGAGACCCCGCCTCCGGTGATAAAGGCCTTTTCAATCGAGAGCGTCCCATTTACCCTTACCGGAAATGACTTCAGCGCTTCCGCCATTTTGCGGACCTTCTCTTTCGGTAATTGATGATACGTGGTGTCGCCGGATAACCCGATTTCCTCCAGCAGAAATAACAAATATCGTTCAGGCACAACGCCTTTCCAAACATTTTTCACAGCCTTATTCGGTTCCGCTTTCACAAGTTTATTGAGGCTCTGGAAAACTTGCTCTTCATTTTCATCCGGCCGGGTATCGATCGTGACAACGACATAATCCGTTTTATATTTTTTCAAGGCTTTCACCACATATTGGCTGCACCGCAATATTGCTGGTCCGGAAAGCCCCTGGTGAGTAAAAATCATATCCCAGCGATGGGTTTTGATCGCCTTTCCCTTCGGATTCTGTACTGTTACGGCCACATCCCGCAAAGCCAGCCCCTGAAGCCGCTTTTCTTTTATAAAAGCCTCTGTTGAGGTCAGTGGAACTTCTGTTGGATACAACTCTGTAATCGTGTGCCCAGCTTTCTCAGCCCACGCATATCCATCTCCTGTCGAGCCTGTTCTGGGGACAGATTTGCCTCCCGCTGCTACAATCACACTACCTGCATCAATTTCCTCTCCCGACTTGAGCCGTATCCCTTGGACGGCACCCTCCCGGTATAGAATAGTCTCCACCGGCGCGTTCACTCTCATCTCTACTTTCAACGCCCTAATCCTTTTCAATAATGCGTCAACAACCGTTTTCGCACTGTCGGAAACCGGAAACATCCGTCCACGGTCTTCCTCTTTCAGCTCGATTCCCAGCCCCTCGAAGAAATCGATGATCGCTTCATTATCGAACCGTGAGAAAGCCCCATATAGAAATTTCCCGTTCCCGGGAAGATACTGAATCAATTCGTTGATCGGCTTCCGGTTGGTCACATTGCAGCGTCCGCCTCCGGAAATCGCCAATTTCCGCCCAAGCTTGTCCCCTTTATCTACAAGAAGGACTGCGGCGCCCGCCTCAGCCGCCGCAACCGAAGCCATCAGCCCTGCAGGTCCGCCGCCAATTATAATGACATCGTATTTCATATTGCACCTCTTCCGCCCGTGTTTCCAGCTGCCCTCATTATTTTAACCCGTTAAGCCCCCTGTTAAAAACCATAATCTTTGTTTCAACCGCCTGAATTCACATTGCCGGAATCCGAATCGGCCTTCCTCCATGCAAAAGGCAAGTACAACAGGGTGAAAATCACGATCGCCACCACTTCCAACGATATAAAATACCACGGATAAGGCCCAAGTACATCAAGCAAACTGGCTGTTTTCGGCTTATGCCTGAGATACATGTAATTGGCCTTCAGCCCCCAATCAATGAAAAACACCACAAATGCAATGGCGTGAACCGCCACCAGGGACTTGAACAAAGCCCGTTTCGTAATCACATAATCGTAAAGCCAACAAAGAACCAGCGGGGACAGAAAAATCAAAACATGTGACAGGAAGAATTGAATATACCGAAATTGTGGAAAGCCGAAACCGAGATTCGGGGTCAAAATGGCCTGAATCGCACCGCCCAGGGCGATGAAATAGAAAATCTCGAACAAATGGCGATTCTTCGTCAGCAGCATAATCCCGCAAAGAATCGAAGCGATTCCACAAAGCTCCAACGGCAAAGAATGGGTGGCTCCCCAGTTGTCCGTAGCTATATACCAGAAGTCAAGGCTCAGCCGGCTGAGAATAAGCACCCAGCCCATGATGATCCGAATCCAATTCCGATAAGGCCGCAGCTGGCCTCGAAACAAATAAAGGCTCAGCACCAAAAGAACGATCACAATCAATGTCAAATTGTGCGCCATTCCAAACATATGAAAATCGCTTTCGGCATTGTAAAACCAATGATTCATCATAAATCTCCCCAAAACAACCCGTTGATAATTGCGATCTGGGTTCAGTATACACCAGAAATGGTATTCCGTGATGACAGCCCCTTCTGATTGCTCCTTTCCAACACTTTAACATATAACGGAAATATCTTTTCCGATAAGATATAATGAAATCAACAATGAACAAGGATGTGAAGCTATTGGCCAAAAGGCATTTGAACATTCAAAAGGTCGGACAAGTATCTGTTCCTGTGCATGATCTCGGCAAAGCTGTTCAATTTTATCAGGAGGTATTAGAATTGCCATTCCTCTTCGAAGCGCCGAATATGGCTTTCTTCGAATGTAATGGGCTTCGCCTGTTGCTGAGTATTCCGGAAAATGACCAGTTCGATCACCCGAGCTCAACCCTTTACTTTCAGGTAGAGGACATCCAAAGATCATTTGAGTTACTGACCGAGCGGGGCACTGCAGTTCTCGGTAAGCCTCACAAGATTGCGGAAATGGACGGAATGGAAACCTGGATGGCTTTCTTTAAGGATCCTGACGAAAATATTCATGCCTTAACAAGCGAAGTCCCCACGAAATAGGAAAAGGCTTCTTTCAGCCTATGCATAACTTGGAGCCTCCTCGACCACCTTACCAATACGGAGGTGACCCCGATGAAAGAAGAAAATGTAAAGAAAAATGAACGGTTCACCCGGGCGGGAACCAATATTGATGCCGTCAAGCGGCAAAATGAACGTTCCGGAATGTCCTACAATGAGGTTGAAGAACTGCTGGCGAAAACGACGGGTGGCCA
>DASVCO010000010.1:0-20369 GCA_036381575.1 Caryophanales bacterium | reverse complement strand
CCATCTATTTTCGGCGAAGGTGTGCTCCCCGGAGGGTCTCACGGTATCGTAAATGACCTTGGATTGGCGCTTGCCAATACCGTTCCGGTCAATCAAGAAATCGCGACAGTCACACTAACGGTTGTTGGTGCCATTACCGGACTTGACGGATCAGGATTTTCCGGGATTTCCCTTGCCGGTTCGATCGCTCATCTCTTTGCCACAGCCATAGGCGGGGGGATTGCCACATTGACTGCACTTGGCCAAGTCGCGGCTATCTGGGTAGGCGGAGGTACTCTTGTTCCGTGGGCGATTATCCCGGTCGCAGCAATTTGTAAGGTTGACGTGTTCGAACTGGCCAGGCGCAACCTCATTCCGGTTATTATCGGGCTTGTGGTCACCACAATTGTCGCGATGTTCTTAATCTAGGCAGGGAAAACAGCCTCGAATGATTTAGGGACCTTTTTTTAAAAAACTACGGATTTCAAGTCACCAGCGGTCTTTTCCCTGGTGACTTTTCCTTGCTACAGCAAAGCTTTCAGGCATCCGTGATCCTGAATCCAATACAAGAACAAAGGAAAATCTTGAGTTTGTCATTCAAATAAGGGACAATGAAGCAGGAATCATATTTTCTTCAAGAAAGGAAGAGAAGCCTTGGAAAATGCGGCGGTAATTCTGAACCCGGCCGCGGGGCAAGACCGGCTGGCCCAATCCATGGACGCGATATTGGATACCCTCCGTGAAGCATTCACGGAAGTTTCCGTTTACCGAACGGAAAAGCCGGGAGATGGAGCCCGCTATGTGAAACAACTTGAAGGCGAGGTCGATGTGATTATTGCGGCAGGTGGAGACGGCACCGTCCATGAAGTCGCAGGAGCCCTTTGCTCCCTGGAAAACCGGCCGATCTTTGCCGTAATTCCCGGTGGCACATGCAATGATTTCTCCCGCGCTATCGGAATCAATCAAAATCCATTACGGGCAGCGCAGCAATTGGCGAATAAAGAAATCCGCTCCATTGAAGTCGGGAAAGCCAACGACCGTTATTTCCTGAATTTCTGGGGGATCGGCTTAATCACCCAGGTATCCTCCTCAGTTAACCCGGACACAAAGGAAACATTCGGGCGCCTTGCCTATTATATAAGCACCGCTCAGAACTTGACAGACGCCCTGCCTTTTCGGGTAAAGGTGGAATCCGATGAACGGTCCTTCGACGGAGAGGCCGTTATGGTGCTGGTTGGGAACGGCCCGTTCACAGGAGGAATCCGCGCCTTTTTTCCGAGAATTGATATGGCGGACGGCCGCCTTGATGTGCTTATCATCAAAGAAACCTCTTTACGGACACTCTGGTCGATTCTTCGCTCCAAAGTCATTGATACCTTTACGGAAGAAGACCAGGATATTATTCATTTTCGCACCAAACAATTAACGATCACCGCAGAACCGGAGCAGCACATCGATTGTGATGGAGAACGCCATGGACAAACACCTGCCACAGTTACAGTCCTTCCCGAACATTTACGTGTTATCGTCGGCTTCTAGACAGATAAAACACCGCCTCGTCTTAACCTGATAAGGCGGTGCCATATTATACAACTGATCTATTAATTCCCGCCACCAAGTCCAATCCTTTTGCGAAACGTTCGCCGTATTCGGCTTCCATCTCTGAAAATGGTTCAATTTTCCGTTTCCTAATTTCCTCCCCGACCGTTTTCTTCGAATGTACAATATTGTTCACCAACTGTAGATACTGGTCCTCTTTCATCAAGCTGTACAAATCACCTGGTCATCTTGCCTTTTCCCAGAATGCCTATTAATCTCTTCAACAAAGCCAATCCTTTTTAATTGTAAAATATAATATGGCTTTCACTATTATCATTGGAAAACAAACCATAACCCCGGTTTAATTGCTAGGCAAACCGGGTAAATTACATGTGTAGAAATTCGGAAAGGATGATGAAAATGGATCAAGAGCTGCAAGAATTAATTGACGGATTGAATGAAGATCTGGCCAACGAATATACGGCGACAATCATGTATACTTACTATGCTTCCACGGTTACGGGTATGGCGTATCAAATTCTGAAACCCTTCTTTGAAGGGGAGATTCCGGACGAACAGGGGCATGCACTTTACCTGTCGGAAAAAATCAAAACACTGGGCGGAGAACCGACTACCAAACCAGCCCCGGTTAAACAGGTTAATGATGTAACGGAAATGCTGCAAGAAGCCAGCAAAGCGGAGAAAGCTACGATTGAGCGTTATGAAGAAAGAAAGAAACAGGCGGAAGCACTCGGTTACACAGAGCTTGTCGTCAAGTTGGAAGATATGATTTCCGACGAAACCGGGCATATGGAGGAAATGAATCGTTTGTTGCAGGATCCCCGTCTTGGATAAGGGAATAACCATGAAGCAACCCCACCGTCTCGTCTTCGGTGGGGTTGTTATTTTGAATTAGGCAGTCTTGATTTTTCGGTGGAGATAAACAGATGTGAACAAGAAACTGAGCACAACACCGAAGACAAGACCTAACACACTTTTCCAGACATCAAGTCCGCTGGCGAACAAGGCAGCCCCGAAAAAGACTGTCTTCACAAGCATCAGCACAAGAACAACGTTCAAAAAGGATTGCTCCCGAACGCCGTCCGGAATCGGATACAACGCTTCCCAATTCCCGCCGGTCCGATGCCCCCAAATCGTGTACAATTGCATGCCCGAAATATACAAAACCAGCAGAAACACCACAAGCTGGCCCCATCCCTGGGGCAAAAAAAGCAACACAATGATACCGACAACGAGTAATCGCATATACGTGCCAAAAAAGTCATTGGCGCGAACAAACGTTTTATAATAAAAAGCAGTAAAAACCGACCGTCTCCGAAAGGGAAATTCGACAGCCGAACTAAGCCATTGTCTCGGCTTTACGCGGTTCTTCAGCTTCGGCACTTCCGTAAACAGATTCGCCATCCGGTAAAAAGCTGTCAACCGCCCTTCTTCGACCTCCAACAACCGCTCCCATTTTAAAGTGCGTTTTTGCACCATCGGCCTGAAATAAACCCAGCCCAAAAACACCATCGCAAGCGCGGGGACAGCCAAAAAATAAATTTCTGCATGGCGGAACAATAGCCACATGAATACAAACGCAACAACCGATCGAAGTAATATTGACAACCAACGTGATTGGCCCGACTGCAAATACATTTCACTCCAGCTGGCCGTAACATTCCAATACTTCACCGCCAAAACCACGATAATCGTCAGAACAAACATTCCGACACGCGCATCAATACGATCGAAATAAAAGGGCGACAGTACGAACAGCACGAAAATAATTGTGAAACTTTGCAAAAGAAAAGAATACAGGATTGACTTTCGGAAATAGCCTTCCATTTTGCCTTCCAACGGCAAAAGAAAAACCAGATCTGCCTCTTTCAGAAACGTACGAATCGGGCTCCGCACAAGCAAAAATGTCATAATCAGCGCGAAAACGAGTGCGGCCGGAAAAGAAGGAGACAACCAATCGAGAAAAATACTGTAGTAATAAGCGCCGAGAATGAACGCCACATAAATCGAAAACATAAAACCGCTGTTTCCGATCAGGCGTAGGTAACGGACCGCCTCGTTCCAGTAATCCGACCGGCGTTCCCGCCACATTTGATCCATATCCGTCATGGCCGATCACCCTTTGTCGCCCGAATATAAATATCATGCAGCGCGGCGTTCGAATTCCCGACTTCTTCCCGCAATTCCTCAATTGTTCCTTGCATCACAATACGACCGTCATGCAAGATCACGAACCGATCACAATACTGTTCCGCCGTGGAAAGGATATGAGTCGACATCAGGACCCCGGCTCCTCCCGCCTTCATTTCCGTCATTAAATCAAGAAAAGACTGTATACCGATCGGATCCAACCCGATGAAAGGCTCATCTACAATATACAAAGGCGGCTGTACCAGAAAGGCACACATAATCATGACCTTCTGCCTCATTCCTTTTGAGAAATGCCCGGGAAACCATTTGATTTTATTTTCCATGCGAAACTCTTTCAGAAGTGCCGGCACCCGTTCTTCAAACGTATCCCTGTCAAGGCCGTAGGCCATAGCCGTCAATTCCAAATGCTCTCTCAACGTCAACTGATCATACAGAGTAGGTGTTTCCGGTATGTAAACATAATTCTGCCGGTAATCTTGCTTTTCCTCAAGAAACGTCTTTCCTTTAAGGCGAATTTCTCCTGACATGGGCTCAAGAAGGCCGAGAACATGCTTGATCGTCGTAGATTTTCCTGCGCCGTTCAGCCCAATCAGTCCGATAACCTCATTCTCGCCTACATCGAAAGATACATCGTGCAAAACCGGCTTCGTCTGTGAATAACCGCCGGTCAATTGATGGATTTCCAGTAATTTATCCATTAAAGGTCTCCTTCTGCCATAGTCCATCTTTAAGTTTACCATATTTTATATACGAAAACTCCCCTTAGCGGGGAGCTGAACGGCAACCGAACAACTCATGAGGATCAAGGGCGGGCCGGCCGAACTTGAAAATCCCACGAAAAAAATCAGCGGTTTAACGGAATCAGGAATTTTCTCGGGCCTGTCTGGGATTCACTTCCACCTCTTGGTTCCACACTGACAACAATATGGCGCACGTTCTCCATTTCCGGTCCGTGATAATACAAGCGGGCCATTCCCTCATCCACCCTCAATATACCAGCATCAGCTTTGGTGTCGGGAGCCACGAGCCACGCCTGATAATCTTTGCCGTCAATCCGGGGAACCCCGTTCAGGAACAGCATCAGTTCATGAGTCGATCCGTTCACCCATACATAACCGTTAACATTACGGGTATTCAATTGGCCATAATGAACACTATCATTTCCGGTTTGTGAGGGGACAATCGTTCTTCCCTTAACCGGTAGAATGTTACCGGTTTGCGGAGGCTCGGAATAGAGCCCCGTCCCGAAGACAAAGGCAATCAAAGTACACGCCGCCGCTACAAAGACCACGGTCGGTTTGCGAATCACTTTCGTCCGGAACCAGGGCTGCGCCTTCCGTGTGATCTCCTTCATCACACGGCTTTTCACCTTTGGAGAAGGGCCTGTCGCCTCTTCCTTCGAACCTTCACCTAATACCGATTCCCATTCTCGAAAGCTCTCCCTGCACTCCATGCAACCTGCCAAATGGCGTTGAAACGCCTTTTCCTTTTCAGCCGGCAACCGTGCCAATACGCAATCGACAACTTCTTCCTCTTTCCATCCGTACCTACACTCCATGACTGCCGCCTCCTCTCGACGGGCCGTCTGCCCACCCCAACTCCCGCAACTGTTTCCGAACGTTGCGGATTCCATAGCGGATCAACGACTTCACCGTACCTACCGGCCGGCTCATCTCATCGGCGATCTCATACTGCGTCCGCGCGTCAAAGAACTTCCCTTGCAGCGCCCGCCGCTGCGCTTCCGGTATCCTCTCCATCGCCCGCCTCAAGATTTCCCGCTCCACGCGGGAAAACGCCAGCTCCTCGGCTGAATCAGCTTCGCTCGCAAAAAGCGCGAATCCGGGCTCCTTCGTCTCTTCCAACACAACCCGTTGTTTCTTTCGCAGACGGTCCAAACAACGGCTCCGCGTCTTCACAGCCATCCAGGCCTTGATGCTCCCTCGTGACGGTTCGTAGCTGTGCGGCTTCCGATAAACCTCAAGAAACACATCATGACAGACATCTTCCGCCTCTCTCTTATCCCCTATGGTTTTCAAGGCAATTTGAAAGACGAAAGGCACAAGCTGCTCGTAGAAAGCGTCAAAGGCCTCGATCGAGCCGGCTTTGATCTCGCCCATCAACATCTGCAAATCATCCGACGGCTTCACCATGTCGCCACCCCTGTTCGTCCAACCTTCTCTATTAAAATTAAAACGAAACCACCAAAAATTCAAGGGGCCTTTTGCAGGCGAAGAGAAATCACCTCAAAAAAAAAGGACGCCCACCATAATGGCAGGCGCCGGAAGCGACAGAGTTAAGTAGAAACCCCGAAGGGTTTCTACTTCCGAGGAACCGAATCCCTCAGCTCCTCTTATTCATACCATACCTTTTGGGGAGGTCATGGTAAAATTGCATAATTTCATGTTACCGGATTTGTAAGGAATTGCGAAGGGACAAATCGGGGACATTTTCCGAAAATTTTTCCATCCCCTCCGCAAAAAGGCAACCAGGGAAAAGAATCGATTATTCTCCCCTGTAAATATAACCGCCCTGCTTCCGCCCCTTAATAAGTTCCTTCCCGTCTCCAAGCTTTTCACGAAGCCTCTTAATTGACTTTCGCACACTGTTTTTCTCAATGTGGCCGCCCCATACAGCTTTCGCAATCACATCAGTGCTGACAATCTTCCCTTTGTTAGCCAGGAATAGCTTCAACAGCTTGGTTTCGCGTTCAGACAACTGGTTTTTCTGATCAGAGGATCCGGCCCAGTACTCCTTAGTATGAAAATAGACATTACAGCCCAAATACTTCAGATCCGGGTCATCTGTAGGGGAATCCGCCTCGGCTGGTTTTAATATGGAGAGTAACTCTGCTTCCTTCTCTGCCATGTTGCGGAGTTTCAACAGTGGATCAAGCAAAACCTCTTTGATGCCGATCTGCTCCGCCCGTTTTCTAAGATATAACGAGGGAGAATGGCCGAGCATAAGATAAACCTGCGGAAGCCCTTCATTAACAATCACCCGGCATAACCGCCAATCAGCTTCGCCCGGAGAGGAAACCCCCAACACAAAGTAATCGTATTGGGAAAGCACCTCCGAATCAAAGACGAAATTCTTTCTCGGGTATACCCGAATTTCCGCCAGTTCATCAAAAAGCCTGGGAACGTTTTCCGCCATCTGGGGATCATCCGTACAAAGAGCAATTCTTGTTACCATAGGTGAATCACCCTTATACTGTTCCTTTTACAAAATAGGTAGGAAGCTCTATCGTCCTTTCGGCCAAGGAATACCGGGCACAGATATCCTTTCCCTTTTCAATCAAACGTTCTATTAATTCTTCCCTGGCCGCCAACGGCAGAAAAATCATTTCCTGTTGGAAAAGCCCCACCCCGTACACCATGAACTGCAAAACATTTTCCGGATCGGCGAACACCCAGGGCATCGTAACCGTTTGTTCCTCTACATTTTTCAAACCGTGTTTCCGAACGAATCCGCTGATTTCTCCTGTCTCCTGCGGCAAGTAACTTTGCGGCCGGTCGGCGCCGCGCTTTCTGGCCAACAAGAAAATTTCCTCAAACCATTCACGGAAAAACGGTCGATCTAAATTAAATTGCAATGGACCTTGCAGGCCGACAATTCCGCCTGGCCGGGTCACACGTATCATCTCTTTCAAGGCTCTTGGTTTGTCCGAAAAATGAAAGAAGGAGACCCCGACCGTGCAGTCAAATTCCTGATTCCCGTAGGGAATTTCTTCAGCCGCGGCTGCCTCTATAGAAACATTTTCATAGCCTAACTTATCCAGTTTCTGTTGGGCTCGATACAACATGCCGGCAGAAGGATCGGTTGCAGTAACCCACCCTTCCTTTCCGACAGCATCGGCAAGGCCGGAATCAAACGTAAAGGTGCCGGATCCGCACCCCAATTCCAATACCTCCATACCCGGCCGAACCTCGAGAAAATGAAGATAATCGCTGCGGAGCGGCACAGCCTCAGGAAAGATCTTGTCCAGGATCGCTTCCCAATCGTCTATCTGATCGAATTGCGAAATATAGATCACTTGCATTCGATATTGGAGATACTTGGATTCCGTTAACATTCGCAAGGCTTTTTGCCTTCGTTTCCACCCCGCATCCGTCAGCTGGATATAAGTTTCCCCGTCGACTTCCACCTTTTCATAAAAACCGGCTGACAGGCCGACAAACAGTTCGGTTTCCAACGTATCAGAGCTGCCGGGACGATGCTTTTCCCCGGAAACAAAGGCCTTTTCGGTCAAACGCCCGTAATGGGCCAGGGCCTGATGACTCTCAAACCCGGTAATGACGCAAAAACAAAGAAATAGGTTCATGAACCCGTTATTTTGGGCAAAGGACTTCACGTCATTTAAAGCCATTTCTGCGATTTCGCTGTCAACGTCAACCCGCCCCTTTAAGTCATGCGAGACAAAAACCGCTGTACCGAGAAAGAAATTATGAATACAATTCAATACGAGTTGCTCAGTAATAGGGACGACGCCGAATAATAGGTCTGACTTCAGGTCATCCGCATCTTGAGTATGCCAATAGGAATCAAGCATTTTTACGGTTTCTCGCTCGAACCATTCAAGCACATTTGAATCGAAAAGCTTTTCCTGTATTCCCTGAAATCGCGGATCAATCAGCAAACCCGCTTCTCCAAGCCGGTGCAGCATATCCGTCATATAATCGACATCGTTTAAACGATCCATGGACCTATACCCCTTTCGAAATTCTACGTCAATTATAACACTAATGTGAAAACTCGCCGAATTGAAGGCAAGAGAACCAGGTGGAAAAAGGTGGTCTTTCGTTCCTTCCACCTTTGCACATGGGAAAACCAAACCTGATTATAGCAAACTGAAGAAAACTGCAAAAAAAATTTCTCTTCCGTAAATCAATCATGTCCCCTCGTACGTAACTATAGTGAGGCATCAAAAAATGGCCCACATTCATCAAAATCATTCAAAATTAAAGGGGGAAACCATCAAATGATCAAGAAAAGCATCACGGCCGTTTTTATTTTCCTACTGGCTTTTTCGACTTTCGCCTCATTGGGAGGAAAGTCAACTTATGCCGCCGGGGGTATTGCGTTATACACGCCGTATACCGGAATATCTGTAACGCCTGGAGAATCGATTGACTATAACGTGGAGCTTATCAACAACAGCAGCAGCATTAAGCAAGTTTCCTTTGACGTAAAAGGATTACCGGAGAATTGGAGCTACAAATTAACGACAAGCGGTTTTCAACTTAACCAACTCGCCGCCAAGCCGGGAGAAAGCCAATCCTTCACGTTGACTGTGAAGGTACCGTTAAAGGTGGACAAAGGGGAATATTCCTTCACGCTTGCAGCTAATGGCGACGGAGCCAGCTCGCAACTGCCTTTGACTGTAACCGTCTCCGAACGAGGCACGTTTAAAACCCAGCTTGCAGTTGACCAGCCAAATCTGCAGGGTCACGCGGATTCGGACTTCACTTATACGGCAACACTGAAAAATCGCACCGCCGAAAAACAACGTTACGCTTTGACGGCAAATGCGCCGAAAGGATGGGACGTCGTCTTCCAATCCGATGGGAAGAATGTAACCTCAGTTGTCGTAGAGCCGGGATCCTCCAAAGACATTGAAGTCACAATGAATCCGCCTCAGAATGTCAAAGCCGGTACCTATAAAGCACAAATCAAAGCCGCTTCCGGCTCCACCTCGGCAAAGAACGTATTGGAAGCAGTCATCACAGGGACATATAAGATCCAGTTGACTACGCCGACAGGGCGTTTAAGTGCCGACATCACAGCAGGTGACCAAGAAACCATCAAGTTGAAGATCGCCAACAACGGCTCAGCCCCGTTACGCAATATTAAACTAGACGCCACAACACCGCCGGAATGGGAAGTCAAATTCGAACCGCAAAAAATCGATAAAATCGCACCCGGAAAGTCACAAACTGTACAGGCAACCATTACGGCTTCAGATAATGCCATCGCGGGCGACTACGTCGTCAAAATGAGCGCCAACGCTGATGAAGCTTCAGACAGCGCGGAGTTCCGTATGTCGGTCAAAACATCTTTGCTGTGGGGATGGATTGGCGTACTGGTTGTCCTCGCTGTGCTTGCGGGCATTTACTATCTGTTCCGTACCTATGGGAGGAGATAAGCCGTGGCTGAATCCATTATTTCGATGGAGAACCTGACCAAACAATATGATGAAACCACTGCTGTCGATCATTTGAACCTGGAAATTGAACGCGGGGAAATCTTCGGCTTGCTCGGGCCAAACGGGGCTGGAAAGTCAACAACAATCCTGATGATGCTTGGGCTGACCGAACCCACGTCAGGGAGCGTAGCTGTCTGCGGTATTGATTCAACCCGAAAACCGATTGAAGTCAAAAAACGGGTTGGGTATCTGCCGGATGATGTAGGCTTTTACGAAGATCTGTCCGGGCTCGACAATTTGCTGTATACCGCACATTTGAACCGGATCCCAAAACGGGAAGCACTCGAACGTGCGCAATCTTTGCTGAAGCGTGTAGGATTGTCTGAATCCGGAGAGAAAAAAGCCGGGAAATACTCGCGCGGGATGAGACAGCGCCTTGGATTGGCCGATGTCCTAATCAAGAATCCTGAAGTGATTATACTCGACGAACCAACACTTGGGATTGACCCGGAAGGGGTACGGGAATTTCTCGATTTAATTCAGCGCTTAAGCCGTGATGAAGGCATCACCGTTCTGCTCTCCTCGCACCACCTTCATCAGGTCCAGCAAGTCTGCGACCGTGTCGGCCTGTTTGTTCACGGCCGATTGTTGGCGAAAGGAGACGTTCATACTTTGGCTAACCAGCTGTTTGCGGATCGTCCAATCGTTATTACAGTGAAAGCTCCGAACCTTTCAGACGAATGTATTGAACGACTGAACCAGATCAACGATGTTATTAAAATTACACAGGAAGGCGAAGCACTTTCGATAGAAGCGGGGCATGACATTACCGGGGAAGTCGCAAAAACAGTTATTGAGACGGAAGGAACACTTAAGTACGTAAATAAACGGGATTACGGGCTGGATGAAATTTACCATCAATATTTCGAAGGGGGTGAAGCGCGTGGAGACACCAGGCTTCATTCAGAATCTTAGAGAACGGGATGGCGAAGAAGAGTCTCGTAACCCGAAAAAAGGAACGGATCCCTTCTGGGTAATTGTCCAAAAGGAAATGGGGGACCACATTACAAGCTGGCGCTATATCATTCTGCTTGGGATTATCGCCTTGACATGTCTCGCCTCGTTGTATACAGCGTCGCAAACTATACGGGATGCAATTGATCAGGCGAATGACAAATCGAGTTTGGAAGGTCTGTTTCTCTTCCTGAAATTGTTCACGTTGTCTGGAGACTCAGGCTTGCCGTCCTTCGTATGGTTCGTAACCTTTCTCGGTCCCTTGCTCGGCATTGCACTCGGTTTTGACGCCATTAACTCAGAACGCAGTAAAGGCACACTTAGCCGTATGATGTCACAGCCGGTGCCGCGTGACTATGTCATTAACGCCAAGTTTGTCGCGGCCCTCGCCGTCATCAGCGTCTTATTCTTCGCTCTCGGCTTTCTGGTCATGGGCTTTGGGATCTACATTTACGGCATTCCGCCAAGCTTTGAGTCTTTCCTGCGCGTCATCTTTTTCATCGTCTTGACGATTATTTACGTGGCCTTTTGGCTCAATTTGTCGATTTTGTTTTCCGTTCGGTTTCGGCAAGCGGCTACTTCTGCCCTGTCGTCGATCGCTGTTTGGTTGTTTTTCACGGTGTTTTATCAGATGTTAATCCGGCTCGTCGCTCAGGCAACAGCGCCGGGACAACAGTCTGGGCAAACTGTCAACGCGTTGATGAACCACCAGCATTTCATCTTTTTTCTCGGACGCTTGTCCCCGAGCCAATTGTTCAATGACGGGACGTTGACCCTGTTAACTCCGTCCGTCCGATCACTCGGACCTTTAATGAGACAACAAGTTGTAGGAGCAATTCCCAGCCCGCTGCCGCTCGGGCAAAGCCTGCTTCTTGTCTGGCCGCAGGTCACCGGATTAATAGCAGCAACTGTTATATGCTTTGGCATTTCCTACCTGCTGTTTATGCGCCAGGAAATCCGTTCACGTTCATGATTTGTGAATTCGATCTTCGGGTATAATACATCCAAACAGTGTTGTCCGGCTTTAGCCGGACATCTCTAAAGGAGGACTCGATGTTGACCGACAAATCACCAAAGGACATTGATCGAATGATTAAGCAGGCTGAGCGAGACGACCGGAAAGCGGAGAAAGCCGAACGAGTCGTCAGGGATGTCCAGACGAAAGCCCATCCTCAACGTCAACACAAAGAATTTAACAATGATCGTTAGAACGCATATACTTGATGAAGCCCGACCGGCAGACCGGCCGGGCTTCATCATGGCCTCAACGGAAATTTTTATAACCGTATAAGGAAAGTATAAATTGTTAGGAGAATATCTCGTATCAGCAAGGGAGGACATTTCAACGCAGGAGACACGAGTAAGTTTATAGATAAGGGCAACTAGGCCAGTTTACGCCAAGGACTTGGCGCAAGCCAAGTTTTCTTTATCGGCGTTGGGATCTTTCTTCTTTGGCAACATGAAAACCACGAAGATTCAATAGAAATTCAACAGAATACAAAGCCCCCGACCTTTTCAGTAATCGGGGGCTTTGTATGAAACCAATTCCTGCCGGGCGCAGTACACTTTTTCTTCCATATGGCGCTTCCGCTTACCCGAAGAAGCCTTTGTTAAAGAGGTAATAACATCCCCCTAGAACAAGGAGTAGGACCAGTGCAGCAATCCAAAGACCGGAGCCTCCGCCAAATCCTCCGTATCCCCCCGGAACCGGTGGGGGGCCGTAAGATCCCGGACCTTGTGGAAGACCGTAAAAGGGCGGCCCGTAGGTTGCCGGACTCACAGCCTCCGGGCCGGGGCCCCCTTTCGGGACCGTATAAGGATTCAATCCATAAGGCGGCGTTCCACTGGGCAATGTTTCATAAGGCTCATAACCGTATGAGAAGTCTTCGGGGGTATCATATTTGCCGTGGCCGTTTAGCTGTGAACCGTATGGAGAATACGCCGGATCATATGAGGTATTTGTAAACGGCTCATTTAAATCATAATCATTATACGGCGAAATTCCATAGGGGTTTGTTCCATATAAATTGTACCAATCATAAGGTTCCCAACCATATTCATAGGGCATAAACATCCCTCCTGTAAACAGATATCGGATGCCTGAGGCCGAAGGCCAGCTGAGAGTCATTTCAGAGAAGCCGTTTCCGTGAAACCCAAGAATTTTTCCTTGCAACCTTTAAGCTGGCTTGAATCCGGCCTCCGGCTTCTGATTTCGTGTATACAACAGTCTATGTCATTCGCACATTTTTCGTAAGCGGGACAAATGCGGAATTTTTGGGTGTTGAGGATTTCGTAAAGGGATAGAATATAAGGGGAAAGGAAGATATGAAAAATGACCTTGATGACCATTGATAATGTAGAAATCCATTATGAAGCTTATCCGTGCGAAAGCCATGTATCTGCAGAAAAGCTCGTCTTAATTCACGGCTACCTGTCTTCGACATTCAGTTTCCGGCAACTCATACCGCTATTGACCCAAACCTATTCGGTAACGGCCCTGGATCTTCCGGGATTCGGAAAAAGTGAGAACCCGAAAGCCTTCACCTATTCCATAGGGAATTACGGGAAGCTGATTCTTTCTTTTATGGAAAAAATGCAAATCGACAAGGCCGTGCTTGTTGGCCATTCAATGGGCGGGCAAGTCGCTTTACAAGCAGCCAAACAAGCCCCCGGCCGTGTAAATGGATTAATCCTGCTGGCCAGCTCCGGTTATCTGAAGCCATTCAATCGCTGGCTTGTCTCCGCTTCTTATTTGCCTTTCTTCACCTGGATTGTGCGGAGAGAATTTGAGAAAAGAAGCGCGGAGGAGGTATTACGTGAAGTGGTTTATGACTCTTCAGCCATTGATACTGCAATGATTGAAGGGTATGTCCAGCCAATGGGGGCAGAAGGATTCTACCGCTCTCTTCTCGGGCTTTTGCGGAAACACGGCGGGGATTTGACAACAGAAGAATTGAAAACCATTCATACTCCAGCGTTGTTGCTTTGGGGAAGAGAAGACCGGATTGTTCCTTTGAACATCGGCGAACGGCTTGTACTGGATCTGCCTGCCGCCTCTTTAAATGTCTATGAGCATACCGGCCATCTGCTTCCTGAAGAAAAACCTCAAGAAATCTTCCGTGATATTCAGGCGTTCTTATCCTGATGCCCCAGCAGCTCAAGCTCCTGCCCTCGGGCAATGGCCTGGGTGCGGTTTCGCACATCCAACTTTCGAAACAATGTGGAAGCGTAGCCTTTCACAGTACCCAGCGTCACATTAATTTCTTCAGCCATTTCTTTGTTCGTGAAACCTGCTCCCATCATACCGAGAACATCCAATTCTCGTTTGGTCAACCTCGGCACACCGGAAGAAAGCTTGGCTGCCTCCTGAAACAAATCAAGCAATCCCTCCACGTAAGGAGAGTAGCCGGTCCCGATTCTGCCAAGCAGAATATGGATGGGTTGGCCTTCGTCAAGAAAGGTCCGTACGTAACCTTCTTCGCACGCTAAAGCAACTGCCTCTTTTATCGTCTCCATTCCTTTCTGGATTCGGTTGGTTTTTTGGAAAATGACCGATTGCAGAACCAAGATCTCAATTCTTGTTCCGTAACGATCCGCGCTTTCCGCAGCGAACAATAGCTGTTCCAGTAACAATTCGGCCCGATCGTACGCTTTATCCGCTATTAACACACGGACATAGGTCAAGCTCTCAAATTCATGCAGCTGCCCGGCCCCATTCTTCGTATGAAGAATATTTTTATACAGGAGCCTTTCCGCTTCCCGAACCTGCCCCATCCCGAGATAAAGCCGAATTTCCTGCGCGTCCAGCAACAATTTCCAAAAACTTTCTCCTTCCAGGGTTTCCCTTGTCTCCTGTATGAATGACAAGCCTTCTCGAAAGGCCTTCTCGGTTGATAAGATCCGCGTATACAAAACTGCTGCAGGCACCAACATTGACGCATTCTTTTGTTTTGTCGCAACAGCCAGAGCTTCCTTGATAATCTTGCGGGCCTCTTCCATTCTATTCGCCTCGTAAGCGACTTCTGCCCCTACCGTATTTGCATACCCTGCAAAGGTTTCCGGAATAGACTCACGATGTTCCCTGAAGCACCTGAAGTAACGTGAAACCTTGCCCATCCGGCCACCGAGCCCGAGCGGACCTTTCACCATCTGGGCTTCCGACCTGTTCAGTTTCACTTCCATGTCGAAATAAACACTCCCATCCGCAAGCAAGGAGAAAGCATCGTCAATATAACTTTCGGCCCCTTCCACATCTTTAATCGCAAATCTTGTAAAAGACCGGAGCAGTTGTAATTCACCCCGATACGCATCGGGCAACCCGCTTCTGTCAATTTGTTCTTCTGTTCTTTGAATGAGTTCATCCAACCCCGCAAATGCGCCTTTCAAAAAATACAACCAGCAGTAAAAAAACATGACCCGCCCTTTTTGTTTTCCTTGTAACCTTCCAATCAGCCATCCCCATCTTTCGGCGGCCTCCCAGCAGGCTTCCTTCAGCAAACCCGGCCCAAAACGAAGCAACAATGATGCCGCTTCTGCGTTGTCCCCTGTTTTCAATGTGCAGTTAATTGCTTCAATTCCTTTGCCGTTTTCCACATGCCGTTTTGCAGCTTTCCTATAATATTTCCGCCGTTTTTCTTCTTTTGCCATCCTCAGCTCCCGATCTAGAAAAGCTTGAAATAAGGGATGATATCGGTACCCTTTTCCCTCTTTGATGATAAACAAATGCCGATCGATGACTTTCTGCAGGCGTTCTCTGCCGCTTTTCCCAAAGAAAGCCTCGCATGAAGAAACATCAAAGGTCTTGACAACCGCCGTCTGTAGAAGAAATTCCCGAATTTCCGGCGATTCGTAATGCCAAATTTCTGACAAATAATCTGTTAAATATTGATGCTCACCCTGGAATTGGTCGATCCACTGCCTGGTTCCGCCATAATCCCGAACAACCAGGGAAAGAAGTTGTACCCCGCCCGGCCACCCCCTAGCCCATTGATTGAGCACGGAAAATTCACTTCTTCCCACTTCCCGGCCAATCCTGCTTTCAAAGAGGTATCGTGCCTGGCTTTCATTAAAGCGAAGATCCTCTTTGGTGACCTCAACAGCAGCCCCGGGGGGAGAAAGACGAAAGCGGCTGATGATAACAATCTTGACCGAAGGAGATGTCCATCTGTACAATTGCTTGACAATGCGGCCGACAGCTTTGTTTCCAATTAAATGTACATCATCAAGCACCAAAGCACATGGGCCCTTGGCTTTTGGAGTCTGGTCATCTGTCGCCGTCCCAAATGCTGTGAATAATTTCTTCCGAAAATGTTCATCCTTTTGATCCTCAGTTTCAATTTTAATCCAGGCTGAAGGAAAAGATTGCCTGCGGCACCATTCGCGGACCAACGTTGTTTTCCCGAAACCTGCCGATGCGGACACGATTGTCAATCGTCCACCGAATTTCCCGGCTGCCCCCTCAAGGTATAATACATCGTTATTCATCTTCTTACCAACCCCAATTCTTTAGCCTTCACCGCAGCCTGGACCCGGCTTTGAACACCCAGCTTCCCGTAAAGATTGATCAAATAACCTTTCACTGTTCCCGTCTTGATACCTAGCCGCCCGGCAATTACCGAGTTCGGTAAACCTTCTTCGACATATCCGAGAATCTCCAGTTCCCGTTGGGTCAAGGGCTCAACAAGCGACTGATTCCTTTCACTCCAGTGGCTGACCCCGAGTTCGCGTTCAAATAATAACAAAAGCTTATGGCCATAGGCTTTTGTTGTTTCACCGCATTTAGATTCTTTATCCCTGCTTAAGGTGGAGGCCAATAATTCGGCAAGCGGGTACCGTTCATCCAGAAATGATCTAATATACCCTTCCGTTTCTCCAAGACTGAGCGCACGCCGAACACTCTTACGGGCACGTTTGGAATGATTCCTTTTTTGAAGAATCAAGGCCTGCAAAATCAACATTTCAATCCGGCTTCCGATTCGGCCCGCCTGTTCTGCCTCGATCAGCCATTGATTCAAAATCCGCAGTGCCCTTGTATATTGCTTCAGGAACATCAAAACTCGTACAAATGTCAATACCTCATACTCTCGCGCAAAGTCGGGGCCTATCCACTCATAAACTGCACAATCAGCTGCCCAATTCTCCATTTCCTCACGGCCGGGAAATGCCTCTCTTAACATCATTCGAATTTCAAAGGCTTTCAGGACAGGAAGCCAACGCTTCGGATCATACGACTCTTCAACGTTTTTTTTGATATTTTCATAAATGACCCATCCTTCATTGACCTTCCCTTCAGCCCATTTCAGTTTCATATAAACAAAATGCACAGACACCAGAATTCCGATGTTCCCATGACGCTTGCCAAGCTCGATCCCTCTTATAATAAAATACAACAAATCATCACGCTGATCCCGCTCGTACAACAATTCCGCCATAATATCCGAACCATAACCGAGAATCCCGGGTTCCTTGTGCTTCCAAAGCTTCCTCATTCTTTCCTTATACAACCACTCCGCCTCATTCAAACGCCCGCCCACTCCAATCGGCCCCCGAATCATCTGAACCTCGCCGAGATTTAAATCGATGCCTCTTTGGAATAGGCGGCTCACATTCCTTTCCTTCTCAGTTGCCTTCCGAAACCATTCGAATGCCCTCTTGGCATCATAACGACAAAGAGCGATATATCCTTTAACAATGGCAGCCTCAGCCTCATCTCCTCTGCTAGTCTCCTCAATCCGGATCAGGGCCTCCTCATACTCACCCCCCAGGGCTTTCGTCCATACCTCTGCCATTATCAGGCTCGGAGGTAATTCTGGAAAGTTCCCCATCCATTTTTTTAATAAATTTTGCTTGCCCAGCCGGAAAAAATCCGGCGCATACTGATGAATCAGGCGCTCGGCATTTTCGTAGTCCTTGCCTTTCAATGCTTGCTCGATAGCCTCTGTTCTGCGCCCGTGTTCTTCAAACCATCGGCTCGCTTTTTGATGAAGAGCTGCAATCTCGGTTCCAAGCCGCCGGGAAGCTTCTGAGCGCAGAAACGCCGCAAACAAAGGATGGTATCTGAAACCGGGTTCGCCTTCTCCTGCTTCAGAATCAAACAATAGAAGCCGCTTGATCTTATCAAACCCCTTGTGTCCGTTTTCTTCACCAGCAAGCAGCCTTTCACACAAACCTGGCATAATCTGCTCGGTGATCGACGTTTTCATGAGAAAGATTTGCAGGTCCTCCGAAATCAGCTGGAACACTTCTTCTTGAAAATAGGCAGTAAATACCGGGTGTCCAGGCAGAATATCGGCAACTGCCACTTCACCCCGGCTTTCCTTCATACAACAAACGACAAGTGAAACCGCGACGGGCCAACCTTCTGTCCATTTTTCCAACTGCTCATCATCTCTTTCCGTCAACGTGGTATCTAACGAATACTTGAACCAGTCAGTCAATTCGTCTTTATTTAATCTCAAATCCCGCTGGCGAATCTCATTTAACCGGTCGCTTAAACGCAACATAGAAAGAGAAAGTCCCGGTTCTTCACGAGTAATCACAATAGCATGGGAACCTTTGGGCAACGCTGAGATGAATAAGTTTAAACGCTCATATACATACGCAGATTGAATGAATTGACAATCGTCAAACACATACACTTCGGTTTCAGGCATCACCTTGGAACGATTAGGCTTGAAGTCATCTAAAAATCGAAACGCTTCATTTCTATATAGGCGGCTAAAGCTAAATCGCATTGTCGCCAACTTCCGTTTCTCCAACCAATCGTTGACAAGTGCCGTTTTCCCATAACCTGCCGGTGCACAAATCAAAGTCAGGCTGCCTCCCAGCCCTTCATCAAGCTTTCGAAGCAATCTCGAACGGGAGATTATTGTCGCCTCATGACGAAATATATCATATTTTGAAAAACAGGAAGATAAAATCTTATTTTCCATAAAAATCCCCTTCTTTTGTATGATATCTTCGACAATTCATGGAAATATCCTGTCTTAATCCATACTTTTTTTGAAAACCCTAACTTTAGATAGGTTTATCGGAATTTTCTTTCTGCTATAAATGAACTAAAGAATTATTACAAAGCCCTCCAGAACAAAGGCAACTCTTGCCGAAAGGCGAAGGCGCAAAACCACAGGTCTAAAGTCCTGCAGGACCAAGACGGCTGGGTTACTCTGGAATACCAAAAGCTTCTTAGGAGGGAAAACAAGCAAATGGCGGATAAGAACCTTGACAACGAATGGGTGCAAATGATCGTCGAAGCGAAACAAATGGGAATTCCCCTCGATGAAATCCGCGCATTCCTCAGACAAGCCAGCGGACCTGAAACGTCCGGTCAGTCCCTGATGAATAGAGAAAAAATGAACTGATCCCGTCTTATTGATGTTCTATTTACAGAACGTCTGAATTACTGTACAATATAATCTAGATGAACGTGGCAAATACATAGACCAGCCGCCCTGGAGGCAGGTCTAAGTAAGTTGTCGAGACGAAAATGAGGGATCCCAATGATAGGCGACAGAGTAAAAAAGTATCGAATGAAGAAGAAGCTTTCGCTGTCCGAAGCAGCAGAAAGGGCGAACGTAGCCAAATCTTACTTAAGTTCCATCGAACGGAACATCCAGACCAACCCGTCCATTCAGTTTCTTGAAAAAATTGCCGCGGTTCTTGACGTTTCAGTCGAAACCCTTCTTCAAGAAGAGAACAGTCTTGATGCCGGGCAATTGGACCAGGAATGGCTGAAAATCGTGAAAGAAGCGATTGATTCGGGTGTCAGCAAAGAACAATTCCGCGATTTTCTTGACTTTAATAAGTGGCGAAGCAAACAAGAACAATAAAAGCTGAAGCTGAAATGCTTCAGCTTTTTCTCGGCTTCTGCAATTCCTTTAACAAAATCCGGTCGGCATTTTTCAAGTTGTATAAATATATCGGATTTTCCTCGAATTTCTTTATCTTTTTCTTAAAATAGTCGAATTGGCATATGCCTTTATAAATACCGTCAATATATAACTCCGCCTGATTTTTCCCTTTGTAAATCAACCCGATTTCGTGCCCGTTAATCCGGGTGACATACGTCCCGTTTCGCAATATTAGAATAACGTTCTCCCCCCTTTTGTTCAAAGTCGTGAGGTGACCCGAATATTTTTTGACATATAGTACATATATAGGTCGTTTGTCTCGTTTCAATGACAATTTTGTCTTTTGTTTTCGATCTATTTTGTTCTTTTTAAAGACCATGAATTTCTTTATAAAGAACAATTTGTGATGATTATAGCCCTTGTCTGGCATAATGCAAACCTTGATTTTTCACCTTGTCGTTCTATTTAAAGAACATAATCTTTATTTTACTTCGTTTTTCTCGATTTTTCTTAATTTTTTTGAGAATACGTCTTTTTTAGTCCTTTTTAGAGAATTATTTTAACGGATTTCGATTTCACGGGTGTCAAAACGACCGTTTTCGCCATCCATCCAACATGGCTCCGACAATGAAATTCACGATCGAGTAGGAGGCTAATCATTATTTGATTAGCCG
>DASVCO010000009.1:0-5305 GCA_036381575.1 Caryophanales bacterium | reverse complement strand
TTCAAATCATCTTGCCGTTAATCAAGCCCGGGATTGCTACTATAGCGATCTATGCCTTTGTGACTGCCTGGACTGAGTTTACTTTTTCATCGATTTTGATTGTGAGCGATGAGAAAAAGGTTTTGACCGTCGGATTAAATTCCATTATGGGTCAATATACAAGGGCGTGGGGGAATACAACCGCGGCTGCGGTACTCACATTGTTGCCGGTTCTGATCTTCTTCGCATTCGTTGGCAAGTACTTCGTTAAAGGCTTGACTTCCGGGGCTGTAAAGTAGAAAGGAGATATTCATGCGGAACTTGCGAATCGGAATTGTCGGCGTGGGACGCTTTGGTCGCCTTCATCTCAGAGTTTTGAGCCAACTGGCCGGCTGTGAGGTGGCAGCTGTTTCGGATATCAATGAGGATCTTCTTCATGAGGTGGCCAGAGAATTTCAGATAGAAGAAACCTTTACGGATCCTGTTGATATGGTGCGAGATGCTGATCTTGATATGATTGACGTTGTAAGTGATGAGCAAACGCACGGCCAATTGGTGCTGGAATCGCTCCGGCATGGGAAGCATGTGTTTGTCGAGAAACCTTTATCGACAACCTATGAGGAAGCTGAAAAAATCGAGCTTGCGGCTAGTCAATATAACAAACAGGTGATGGTCGGCAACATCAATCGGTTCAGCCAACCTTATGTAGCTATTAAAAGGGCTGTGACGGCCAATTCTTTGGGTGACCTTGGCATGATTCGAGCAAAACGGAACTTTAGCAAGGAATGGTTCGAGAATTTTGGTAAAAGGGTCCATCCCGTCTATGAATCCGGCATTCATGATATTGATCTGTTTCTTTGGTACACGGAAAGCCGGTGCAAAAATGTTTATGCTGTTGAAAGGAATTTGAGCGGGTATGCTTATCCCGATCTTTTCTCCGCTGTTTTGGAGTTTGAAAATGGCGTGGTGGCTTCTCTTGATTCGGCATGGCTTGTTCCAAAAGGCGGGCCTCGTAATTTAACGGAGACATTGGAATTGGACGGAACTATCGATGCGGATATTGAAGTAATGGGTGAAAAGGGAACGGCAAATTTTCAGCTAGGGCATTCCGGTTATTCGGTCTGGACGGATCAGGGGGCAACGAATCCCGAGCTTACATTGTGGCCGACGGAGCATGACGGCATTGGCGGCGCCATTCGAGCGGAATTGCAACACTTTTTGCTGCAATTGGAGAAGGGTGAAGAGTCTTCTGTCGCCCCGCTCAGCCATTCGGTGGAAGCACTGAAAATAGCTGACGCGATTGTTTTGTCGGCAAAAGAAAAACGCCGTATTCAACTTGTGGAAGGTGATTCGATTTGAGTTCAAGCAGCGTATATGAAAGATTACGGGAAATGGATATTGAAATCCCCAAGGTGGAACCCCGCTTTTTATTTGTACCGGGCGTACAGGTTGATGATTTGCTGTATATTTCCGGGCAGACCCCTGAAATTGACGGAGTGATGCATTACGTTGGGGCTTTGGGAAACCAAATAGATGTCGATACTGGTAAAAAAGCGGCACGATTGGCCGCCCTGAATTGTCTCGGTGAAATCGAATCGGTACTGGGAAGTCTTGATCGAGTAGAACGGTTTGTAAGAGTCATAGGTTATGTCAGATCGGCCAAAGACTTTGGGGAACAGCCGCTTGTGATTAATGGCGCTTCAGAGTTGTTATATGAAGTTTTCGGTGAAAGCGGAAAACATGCCCGGGCCGCATTGGGAACAAGCGAGTTGCCCTTTGGCGCGCCTGTAGAACTTGAAATGATCGTGAAAGTGAAAAAAGGATGAGGGTATGAAAATTAACAACCATGTTTATTTGGTCGGAAGCGGAAAGATGGGTATGGATTGGACCGCCCCGTCGGATTGCAATGTGTACCTTTTAAATGGTGGAAGCGAGTGTGCCCTTATTGACACGGGGACCGGAGATTCGGTTGATCAGATTTTGGAGCATGTTCAGGACTCGGGATTTTCTCCTGCGGATCTGAAATATATTTTATTAACTCATGTTCATGCCGATCATGCCGGCGGAGCTGCCTCGATCCGGGAAAAAACAGGAGCTTCCGTGGTTGTGTTTGAGGATGCGGAATCTGTTTTGGAAGAAGGGAACGAAGACGAAATTGATTTAACTGTGGCCAAGAAGGCTGGATTCTACCCTTCAGATTATCATTTCAGGCCCTGTAAGGTTGATATGGTTGTCAAGGACGGCGCACAATTATCCGTTGGTTCATTGAATGTTCGGGTGGTTGAGACGCCCGGTCATTCCCGTTTCGATCTTTCTTTTATTGTTGAGGATTCCGGCGGCAAGGTCCATTTGTTTTCCGGTGACACCATCATGTACGACGGTAAAATTTCGATGCTTCATACCCGGGATTTTAATTTGCAATCATTGGCGGCAAGTGTTGAAAAATTATCGAAAGTGAACGGAGTGGAAAGCCTTTTGCCGGGACATTTTCAACCGGCCGTTAGAAATGGTTCTTCTCATGTGTTGAAAGCTCATGACATTTTCGAGAAAATGGGTGTGCCACCGAATATTGTATGACTTAGGAGAGTTACTATGTTAATGAAAGAGTATAGCGAAAAGATCTTGGAATTAATCGAACAAGTTGAAAATAAACAAGCTGAGTCAATTAACGAAGCGGCAAAAATGATTGCTTCATCCATTCAGAAAGAAGGACTGCTTCACCTATTTGGCTGCGGACATTCACACATTTTGACTGAAGAAGTTTTTTACAGAGCCGGAGGGCTAGTCCCTGTAAACCCCATTCTGGAAACAAGTACAATGCTGCATGAAGGAGCTGTGAAAAGCTCGAAAATTGAAAGGATGGAGGGATACGCCAAACATATTCTGGATAACTATAATGTCAAATCCGGAGAGGTATTGGTCATCATTTCAAATTCGGGAATCAATGGTTTGCCCGTTGAAATGGCAATGGAAGGGAAAAAGAAAGGTTTAAAAATCATCGCCATGACCTCCTCTTCTTATTTGAACGATCCTTCAAGGCATTCCTCGGGTAAGAAACTTGCTGAACTTGCCGATGTTGTGATTGACAATATGCTGCCTCATGGCGACGCACTCGTTCAAGTTCCCGATCATCCGATGAAAACCGGGCCCGGTTCCACAGTGGTTGGGGCGTTTATTATCAATGCCCTTATGATTCAAACAGTAGAGTGTCTGAAGGAATTAGATGTGAAACCGCCGATTTTTCTGAGCGGAAATGTCGAAGGCGGAATGGAATATAATCAGAGGTACATTGATCAATATCGTGATCGAATTAAACATTTGTAGGTTGGGAATGTTTTTATTTTATATTATTTTTTTCTAGGACAGCCAAAGATGCCAACCCCGGTTTTTGGCTTTGCTTCTTTTGGTTTCTGGTGTTTTTCATGATCATTATGCCTGAAGCGGTGTGCTTTTTCCGAAATTCGGATGTTTCTGATTCAAAACGGCCCGAATTCGACCCGAATCAAGGTTCATCTCACGGGTTTTTAAGTTTATTGCACGAAAATTACAATATATGCACGGAAAAAGAAATATATGCACGAAACGCCGGATTCCGGCGAAAAGGTGAAAATAACGAAACGCCGAAGATGAAATTCTGTTTGCGACAGATGAAATGAGGGGGGAATCGTTTGGCTCCTGACAAGTTTGTGATGGCCATTGATGTAGGAACAACCTCTGTAAAAAGTTTATTGATGGATGTTAAGGGGGAAGTGAGAGCTTCGTCATCTCAAGGTTACCCGACCTACAGTCCCCGAAAATCATGGGTGGAACAAAAGCCGCTCGAGTGGTGGGAGGCGGTCGTCGCTGCGGTTGGCGAATTGTTAAAGAAAGTGAATCCTTCACAAATTGAGGCAGTCTCATTATCGGGCCATATGAGCGCCCCCGTTCTGATTGATGAAAGCGGTCAGCCGGTGTATCCCAGTATTTTAATTTCCGATACGCGATCCACCGCACAAACGAACTATTTACGGGAACGTTTTTTGGAGCGATTTACGGCTCTTACCGGCAATGAACCTTTAGATGCTTTTACCGTTTCCAAATTACTTTGGTTTAAGGAAGAAAACCCATCTGTTCTGAGCAAGACCGCGCATCTTGTTTTTCCAAAAGATTTTGTCCGCTATCAATTGACCGGCCGTGTAGGGACAGATCCAACCGATGCAGGAAACAGTTTGTTATATCATGATGTTGCTGACAATTGGAATTGGGATTTAATAAAAGAACTTCAACTTCCGGCTCACATCTTTCCCGAAATCACAAAACCCACGGAGGTTTTTGGTTTTATTACAGATGATGTCTCCCGTTTGACGGGCTTGAACGCCGGTACGCCTGTAATCACGGGTGCTGCCGATATGGCTTGCAGTCAAATTGGTACGGGGGCGACATTAAAAGGAACCTTGGCCATAACCTTGAGTACATCGGGACAAGTTGTGATGCGGGTTCCAAGCCACCATGAAGGTGGGATTGGAAAGGTTACGTTCCACCCGGGAGTTCCCCGGGATTCCATGTATGCGATGGGTACTGTATTTACCGGCGGACTCGGTGTGGATTGGGTATATCGCTTGCTGCATGAAAATAAGGAAAAGGATCAACAACTTGCGGAACTGACTGAGAAAATGAAAGAGATCCGACCCGGGAGCAACGGCCTTCTTTTCTTGCCTTTCTTGGTCGGAAGCGGAACCCCCCATTTTGATCCAAAGGATCGCGCTTCCTGGCTGGGATTATCCTTGTCGCAGGATAAGGCCTTACTCCTCCATTCCGTTCTGGAAGGCATATCCTTTAACATTCTTGAAAATGTTGAGGTATTTCAGGATATGGGCCTTGAGGTGGAACGAGTCCATATCGGGGCAGGCGGAAGCAAGAACCCGGTCTGGTGCCGGATGATCGCCAATATGTTGGGCCAAAATGTGCACACACTCAAGAATCGTGATGGATCTGGAATGGGGGCGGCCATTTTGGCGGGGGTTGGGATTGACGTTTTTCCTTCCATAGAATCAGCTGTCAAAAAGGTTGTTGATGTTGACGAAGTTATATCCTTTGATTTGGAGAAATATCGAAAATATGAAGGGTTATACGGCAGGTATAAGGAAATGTACAAAGCAATCAATCGTTATTATCGGACGGTGATTGGTTAGATAGTGGAATTTTCGAAGTCCAAACTGATTTGAAAAGTTTTTAGAGGCTGTCTAGTTAAACAGTCGTTTGTTTAAGCCCTTTTAAGACAGCCATTTTTTTAACAGGCTTAACATTGAAAGGCTGAATATTTACAAACTGTAGATACAAAAGTGCG
>DASVCO010000008.1:0-9168 GCA_036381575.1 Caryophanales bacterium | reverse complement strand
CCATCTCCACCCGCAACAAGTATTTTCATTGTCATTTTCCTCCTGAACATCATTCGGTTTTTAATACGCCCGGTCAATCCGCTCTTTTTTTGCTCCTACTGGCGAATTGCCCTTACGGATGCAATTAAATAACCCATCCGTACGCAAGTATACCCTTTAAACCCTGCTTCTTGCAAAAAAAGCTTTCATAGATTCTTCTTTATGCCTTTCACAAAATCGGTTACAATCAAAAAAGAACTGATACTGTAGTCCATACAGGATAATATTGATTCGAACCTATATAGATTTCAATTGTTAAAAGCTGTTTAGAAAGGAAATTTTCCATGTCAACCATTTACAAACGCGGTTTGTTTTTGGCAGGGTTTATTGTTCTGGCCGTTCTCTTTACCCTGCTGGCATCAAACTATCACCGTACAGCATGGTTAGGTTTCGGACATGCCGTTCAATCCTCCATTTATGACATTTGGGGACCGCTTGGAGAAATGACCTTCCTGATTCTTACCTATATCGGTTCTGGATATTTTGCTTACCCCTTTACGGCGTTACTGGTCATCTATCTTTATAGCAAGCGGAACCGCTGGATTGCGGCCCTTTTCATTTATAATTTAATTGGGGTTCGTTTACTCAATTGGTTGTTGAAATCTGTTTTCGCAAGACCGCGTCCGGACCTGGAACACTTAATCCAGGTCAGTTACTACAGCTTCCCCAGCGGACATGCCATGAACTCAACGGCGTTCTTTGGTTTCCTGGCCTTTTTGTTTCACCATCGCCTGAAACGGAAAGGAAATCAAACCGCACCCGTCTGGATCATTGCATGTTTGTTGATTCTCCTGATCGGGCTAAGCAGAGTGTACCTTGGTGTTCACTATCCCATGGATGTGCTCGGAGGTTTTTTAGCTGGCGGCTCCTGGCTGTTTCTTACGCTTTTTCTTTATACCTTAGTTTCTGAAAAGGACTGCGGCGCGAAAATACCGGAATAAAAAAAAGGCCCAAACCTCCCGTGGTTTGAGTCTTTTTTATAGGCTTTCAGGATTTCACGATCTCGATAACATTTCTGACGGATTGAGCGGATTTCTCAAGCTGCTGTTTCTCATCCTCCGTCAAATCAAGCTCAATGATTTGCTCCAGGCCGTTTCCGCCAAGAACTGTCGGAACCCCTAAGAACAAGTTGTTATAACCGTATTCTCCTTCAAGCAAGCCAATCGCCGGCAGAACGCGGCGTTTGTCTTTAACAATCGCTTCAACCATTTGAACCAAAGATGCAGCTGGTGCATAATAGGCACTGCCGTTTCCGAGCAATTCAACAATTTCTCCGCCGCCTTTGCGTGTCCGTAGAACAATTTCCTCCAGGCGCTCTTTGGAAATCAGGTTTTCAAGCGGAATCCCGCCAGCATAAGAATAACGAACAAGAGGCACCATGTCATCACCGTGCCCGCCAAGGACGAATCCGGTTATATCTTCCACCGACAGATTCAATTCTTCCGCGATAAATGTTCGAAATCGTGTTGTATCCAGCACTCCAGCCTGGCCGATCACCCGATTTTTCGGGAAACCCGACTCTTTATGGACGGTATAAGTCATAGCATCAACTGGATTGGACAAAACGATGATTGTACACTCGGGGGAATGTTCGACAATCTCTTTCGTGACATTTTTCATGATTTTCGCGTTTGTGTTGACGAGATCGTCACGGCTCATTCCCGGTTTACGGGGAATGCCAGCTGTTATGACCACAACATCAGAATCGGCGGTATCTTTGTAGTCAGCTGTCCCGACAATGTTGGCATCAACACCCTGCACAGGAGTAGATTCCTTCATATCAAGCGCTTTGCCTTTCGTTGATTGTTCCTTGTCTGGAATGTCAACGAGTACAATGTCACCGAGTTCTTTCTGCGCTAGCATAAATGCGGTGGTCGCGCCGGTAAATCCTGCTCCAATCACCGAGATCTTCTTCCGTTGAAGAACCATATCTCTTCCACCTCTCCTTAGCTCGTGTTTATTTGAAGGCCTGAATCATTTCTGATTCAGGCCTAATCTCTTTGGTCTACCGGATTTAATTTACAGGTTCTTGATCAGAGCATCAGCGAATTCAGAGGTTTTTACTTTTGTGGCCCCTTCCATTTGGCGGGCGAAATCATAAGTAACCACTTTTTCACCGATTGTTTTGTCCATTGACTTCATAATCATATCGGCCGCTTCGCGCCATTCCAAATGTTCCAGCATCAACACGCCGGACAATAGCAGTGAAGACGGGTTAACCTTATCCTGCCCTGCATACTTCGGCGCTGTTCCATGAGTCGCTTCAAAAATAGCGTGGCCTGTCTCGTAGTTGATATTCGCTCCCGGTGCAATGCCGATTCCGCCAACCTGCGCAGCCAACGCATCAGAAATATAATCACCGTTCAGATTCATCGTTGCCACAACATCGAATTCTTCCGGACGTGTAAGAATTTGCTGCAAGAAAATATCTGCGATAGCGTCCTTGACGATAATCTTGCCGGCTTCTTCAGCTTCAGCCTGAGCTTTGTTGGCCGCATCCTTTCCTTCTTTCTCAACAATGCGGTCATATTCGTCCCAGGTGAAAGTCTTGTCACCGAATTCCTCTTCTGCCACTTCATAACCCCAGCTTTTGAAAGCACCTTCCGTGAATTTCATAATGTTGCCCTTGTGTACAAGTGTTACGCTTTTGCGGCCTTCGTTAAGTGCAAACTCGATCGCGGCACGGATGAGGCGCTTTGAACCTTCCTCGGAAACGGGTTTCACACCGATACCGGAAGTTTCCGGGAAGCGAATGTTCGTTGCTCCCATTTCGTTTTGCAGGAAATCAACCACTTTTTTCACTTCATCTGTGCCTTTTTGGAATTCAATCCCGGCATAGATATCCTCTGTGTTTTCGCGGAAAATGGCCATATCGACACGTTCCGGATGTTTTACCGGCGAAGGGACTCCTGTAAAATGACGAACCGGACGCAAGCAGGTGAACAAATCAAGCTTTTGGCGAAGCGCCACGTTCAAGGAACGAATTCCGCCTCCTACAGGTGTTGTCAAAGGTCCCTTAATCGCAATTATGTACTCGCGAATCGTATCGAGCGTCTCTTGTGGAAGCCACTCCCCTGTTTGGTCATATGCCTTTTGCCCTGCAAGTACTTCTTTCCAAACAATTGCTTTTTCTCCATTGTATGCTTTCTCAACAGCTGCTTCCAAAACACGATGAGCCCCTGCCCAGATGTCGGGTCCTGTTCCATCCCCTTCAATAAACGGGATAATCGGGGTATTCGGTACATTCATATTCCCATTATTTACAGTAATCTTCTCTCCGTTAGCCATGCTTGAATCCTCCTTATAATTCTATATCACTTTATTGGTGAGGAAGTCAGTCTCCCCCGCCCGTAGATTAAATGAGCCTTGGCGCACTTGCGCCCCCATTTTAATCGCGTTCTTCGATTGAAATGTATTGCTGTTCCTTCGGTCCAGTGTACTCCGCACGTGGACGAATTAAGCGATTGTTGCTATATTGTTCCAAAATGTGTGCCAACCAACCGGAAACGCGGCTTGTCGCAAAGATCGGCGTGAAAATATCATGTTCGATGCCAAGGCTGTGGTAAACCGAAGCTGAATAAAAATCGACATTTGCGGGAAGCCCTTTTTCCTTCGTAATGATGTCCTCCATTTTACGAGACATCTCATACCATGTTGAATCTCCTGTAACCTCTGTCAACTGTTTTGACATTTCGCGGAGATGCTTGGCTCTTGGATCGCCTTTCTGGTAAACGCGATGACCGAATCCCATGATTTTCTCTTTGTTCGCAAATGCTTTTTCAAGATAAGATTCAACATTATCAATATCTTTGATTTGTTGAGTCAGCATATGAATAACCCGTTCATTGGCCCCACCGTGCAACGGACCCTTCAACGCGCTGATCGCAGCAGTAACACCGGAATATACATCAGAAAGTGTTGCAACACATACACGCGCCGTAAAAGTCGAGGCATTCAATTCATGATCGGCATGCAATACAAGTGCTTTGTTAAAAGCCTTTTCCGAAACTTCATCCGGTTCTTGTCCATTTAACATGTATAGGAAATTCGCGGCAAATCCTAAGCCTTTCTTCGGAGAAACGGGTTCCTTGCCGTTGCGAATCCGTGCGAAGCCCGTTACGATTGCAGGTATTTTGGCTTGCAAACGAACAGCTTTACGATAGTTGGCTTCCTCGTTCATTTCGTCGGCCTCTTCATCATACAATCCGAGTGTGGAAACCGCGGTACGGAGGGCTGCCATTGGGTTTGCCTTATCAGTCTGATAGGATTTCATTTGCTCAAAAATGGCTTGCGGCACTTCGGCTTCATTATCCAATTGCTTCTTGAATTCATCCAATTCATTCCGATTCGGCAATTTGCCGTTCCATAACAAATAGATGACCTCTTCAAAGCTGGAGTTTTCCGCTAAATCATCAATGTGATAACCTCTGTACCTTAATACATCATCGATTATGGAACTAATTCCGGATGTCGTTGCAACAACACCCTCTAGTCCTCTTGTTTGTGTCATTTTCCGATCTCCCCTTTGCGATTAAATACGAATTGAACGCCCTTTATGACAATAAAGGGATAAGAAGTGGCCGTCTTCGATATCCTTCTAGACTTTCACAAGGCAATGTGATACGATGTTCGGAACGAACGTTCCTTGGAAGCCACATCGCACTATGTGCTACAAGGAATTGGATATCCATTGCCGTCGGCACCCAACCTTCATTATAAACAAAAAATGGGCGTTTGTGAATCAAGAGAAATTCTACATCTATTTGTTTCTTTAATTCCATAACTTTAATCCCGTTCATTATGAGATTGACTTCATCTGGTTGAAGCCGAAGGAAAAACCCGGTAAGATAAAGCCAAACCCTACATATATTGGAACAAGCGGTTTGAACAGAAACGAAATCGAACATGTTATTGAAGATTTGGGGCTTTCCGCGTAAGCACTATTGGGAAACGGACAGTCTTTGTCCAAGCATCCCGCTCCCAGAACAGGAGGAACGACCATTTGAACTGGAATTACTTATACATTACCCTTAGATCATTGTTTGTATTACTGATTATAGCGGCGAGTTGTTTAGCGATTTATTATGTCGCCAAGGTAACCCTCCCTTTCATTATTGCTATTATTTTCGCCTTCCTGATGAACCCGCTTGTGAACTTGTTAAACCGCAGATTCGGCATCCCCAGGGGGCTTTCGGTCTTGATAGCACTGATTATTATTTTCGGAATGATCGCAGGCCTGGTTACGCTGCTCGTTATCGAAATGATTGCCGGTTTTACGTACCTGACTGAAGTCGTACCTGAGAAAATCAACTGGTTCATCAATTTCTTTGAGAATTTCTTTGCAACCACCTTATTACCGATATATCATCAACTAATGGATATCTTTAATAATCTGGGGACCGATCAGCAGAACACGATCACACAAAGCATTCAGAAAATCGGCACAAACCTGACCGGTGTATTGAAGGATCTTGGAGAAGCCATAGTCAACGGCCTGTCCAGTTTCATCCTGGCCTTGCCCAATTTTGTAACTGTACTGATCTTTGCGTTATTGGGAACCTTCTTTATCAGTAAAGACTGGTACAAATTCGGAAGGCGACTTAAGCAAATGATTCCTGATCGTGTTTCCGAAGGAGTCGGCAGTGTTTATGCCGATTTGAAGAAAGCGCTCTTGGGTTTCCTCAAGGCTCAATTGACTCTAATTTCTATCACTGCCGTCATTTCCTTGATAGGACTTTTGATTTTACGAGTGGAGTACGCCTTTACAATTGCTGTAGTCACCGGCATTGTCGATCTGATGCCTTACCTGGGAACCGGCGCGGTGTTCGTGCCATGGATTATCTACATGTTTTTCACCGGAAACTATTACTTAACGATTGGCCTTTCTATCCTCTACGGAATTATCATTACCCAGAGGCAGGTCATGGAACCGAAAGTTATTTCTTCAAGCATCGGGCTGGATCCGCTGGCGACACTGGTTGCATTGTTTGTCGGCTTTCAATTGTTTGGATTCCTTGGATTAATCATCGGTCCCGTTGTATTGGTCATTCTCAAAACACTACATGAAGCTAATGTATTTCGGGATTTATGGAAATACATCCTCGGCAAACCGGTATAAACCCCTTTTTGAACTCTCGGTTACGGAATGAAAAAAGCAGGTTCCTTTAATATTAAGGGAGCCTGCTCTTTAACTATTTCCATGTAAAAAAACGAATGGAACCACGATTGATGAGTCGCCGTAAGTTTCTCCGAATCCACACTTTGATCAAAACCCGCGTTTGCGGAATGAGCAGCAGAAATCCACAGGTATCCGAAAGAAAACCGGGGGTTAACAGCAACACTCCTCCTACAAGAACACAAACCCCATCCAGTATGGCCTCACTCGGAATATCACCATTACGAAGCTGCACTTGTGCCAGCCTCAGCACTTCTGCTCCCTGCCTTTTTGAAAGCCAGGCTCCGAGAATGCCCGTCAAAATAATGAGACCGACTGTTGCCCACACACCGATAAGATTTCCCGCCAAAATCAAGATGCCGATTTCCAAAGCGGAGACCACAATGAACAAGAGGAGGAGGTAGCGCATCCTAATCTTCCTTTGCCAATTTATTGATCGTATCGTGAAGCGATTTCCACTGCTTTTTCAAGGAGACCGGTTTCATGTCTTTCGTCGTCCAGCAATGCTTGGTTTCACCCTCAACAAGTACAACATTATCAGCCTTTCGGCGGACTTCATAATGAAAATTGAGACGAAGACCGTTATATTGAGACACATGGGTTACAATTTGTACCACATCTTCATATTTTGCCGGAACTTTATAATAAAGATTGACTTCAATAACAGGGAGAAGATAGCCTTTTTGTTCGATCTCACCGTAAGATATGCCGAAATCCCGAATACAGGTCGTACGTCCGACCTCGAACCAATTAATGTACGTGCTGTGGTGAATTACCCCCATTTGGTCCGTTTCACTGTATCGGGCCGTAAGTTCCGTCACCGCCATTCCTTCTACCCCCTTTTACCGACAGACCTCTGGCTTACAATACACTTGCATGCCCATCATATATATCACCGCGTTCGGAATCAACAGTAATCTCCTGCCCGTTTTCAAACAACTGAGTCGCATCCTTTACACCGACTACAACGGGGAGCTCCAGATTCAGGCCGACAATAGCAGCATGGCTTGTCAATCCGCCTCTTTCAACGATAAGGGCCGAAGCTTTTTCTATGGCCGGCATCATATCGCGATCTGTACCGTAGGTAACAAGAATACCGCCATCGGTCATATTTGCAAGGGCTTCCTCTGCAGTCTTTGCAATGACAACCTTACCGGAAACAGATTTCTTACCAATTCCCTGGCCCTTCGCAAGAACATCCCCGACAACATGAACCTTCATCAGATTCGTCGTTCCAGTTTCCCCAACGGGAACCCCAGCTGAAATCACGACCAAATCCCCATGTTTGACAGCTTTGGACCGAATGGATTCCTCGACAGCGATATCAAGCATTTCGTCTGTTGAAGAAGCGGTTTTGCCTAATTGCGGCACTACACCCCAGACAAGCATTAGTTTCCGGCACACCTTCTCGGTATTGGTCACTGCCACAATTGGAGCTTCCGGTCGATATCTGGCAATCATTCTGGCCGTATGCCCGCTCTCTGTAGCTGTAATTATGGCGGAAACACCTAGCTGCAAAGCAGTATGTGCCACCGACTGGCTGATGGCATCGGTAATTGTGGTTTTGCTGCCCTTTCTGGTTTTCTCAAATAAGTCATCGTAAGCAAGTGCGGTTTCCGCCTTGCAAGCGATTTTGCGCATCGTTGCGACTGCTTCGACAGGATAGTCTCCGGCTGCTGTTTCACCCGACAACATCACGGCATCCGATCCATCGAAAATCGCATTGGCCACATCACTGGCTTCTGCCCTTGTAGGACGCGGATTCCGCTCCATAGAATCAAGCATTTGTGTGGCCGTTATAACCGGTTTGCCACAAGCATTGCATTTCTGAATCAATTCTTTTTGCACCAACGGCACTTCTTCAGTAGGAATCTCAACTCCCAAATCCCCGCGAGCCACCATCAATCCATCTGACACATCCAGGATTTCCTTGATATTATCGACACCTTCACGGTTCTCGATCTTCGGAATAATGTCAATGTCTTCAGCATTGTATGCCTCTAGAAGTTCGCGAATATCGAGCACATCTGATGCACGACGGACAAAAGAAGCTGCTATAAAATCTATACCTTGTTCAATGCCGAATTTAATGTCACTTGCATCCTTATCGGTTATGCCCGGCAAATCAACACTCACGTTCGGGACATTGACCCCCTTCTTACTTTTCAGGGTACCGCTGTTCAAAATCCTCGTTACAATTTCTTCGTCTCGGATTTCTTTGACTTCCAATTCAATTAATCCGTCATCCAGCAAAATAAAGGATCCGGTATGAACGTCATTCGCAAGGCCACTGTAAGAAATTGATATTTTCTTCTCATTTCCAAGGACCTCATTCATAGAAAGAATAAGTTCTTCACCTTCAACAAGCTCAATAGATTCTTTTTCCAACTTACCGGTACGAATCTCCGGACCCTTTGTATCCAACAGAATGGCGACAGTTTTGCCGGTCTTCTCCGTCGCCTCCCGAATATTCCGGATTCGCGCTTTATGTTCTTCATGATCCCCATGGGAAAAATTCAACCTTGCTACATTCATCCCTGATTGAATTAGCTGCACCAATTGTTCTACCGTTTCACTGGCAGGGCCAATTGTGCAGACGATCTTCGTTTTTTGCATGATTCCGCTCCCTTCTAAATCGATAACTCTTGTGATAACTTGTACATATCTTCATCAATTGTGTGTTTCTGTTGCAGGGCCTCTTTAAGGTCAGCGTCATGCAATTGATTGTTTCGCACGCCAACCATTCTCCCGCCTTTACCGTCCAATAGAAGTTCCACTGCCTTCGCCCCGAAACGGCTTGCCAGCACGCGATCATATCCGGTTGGCGAACCGCCCCGCTGGATGTGACCGAGTACTGTCACACGGGTTTCCAGATTGGTCTCTTCTTTAATTCTCCGACCGATATCGACACCGCTGCCGACACCTTCCGCCACGATAATAATACTGTGTTTCTT
>DASVCO010000007.1:0-6008 GCA_036381575.1 Caryophanales bacterium | reverse complement strand
CTTCAACCAACGGGTCATCATAAGGGGGATTTCTATTCTTTGTCCCTCCCGCGGAGGAAACCCGTATAACTGGATCCATTGGAAAATTCGTTGATCCTCACAAGGAACCCTAATCTCTTCAAGGGCGCCCCCTTCATCTTGGCCGACTTTCACCTCATGTAAATGGCCACTGACGTTTTCAACGACTCTGACCGGAAAAGCATCAAACAATTCATTTGAAAAAAGAATGCCCGAAAAAGCAGGAGTCTCCGCCTTCAACTCCTTTAGATGCTCATATTGGACCACCGAAGTGTCAGGAGGTAAATTCCTCTTTTGCTGTTGTTGGTGAAATGGGCTCGCTTCAACTATAATATATGTCAATTTCTCATAAGAGTCAGGGGACAGGCGTTTCCATTCTTCCAATATCGCTGCCGCCAAACGGCCATCACCCGCCCCAACCTCACAGACGACCGGCGGGAGCTGCTCTTTATTTAACAAATCGATTAAAAACCGGGCCAGCGTATGACCGAAAACGGGGTGAACCGAAGGACTCGTAAAGAAATCACCGCTTTTTCCAATTTTAACGGAGGGCTTTTGATAATAACCTTTTTCAGGATGATATAACACCGTATTCATATACTCTTCATAGGTAATGCAATGATCCTGTTGAGAAGCAATCAGATTCCGCAAAATTTTCTCCAACAGCTTGCGCTCCTTTATATTCCGGTAAGAAAAGGATTTGTCTGTTTTTCCGTTTCAATAGTTGTTTCAGGCCCATGACCCGGAGCCACAATTGTGTTCCCCGGCAAAACGAGTAATTTATCCTGAATGCTTTCAAGCAATTCGTTGTGATCCCCCCGGTACAAGTCTGTCCTCCCGATGCTTCCGGCAAATAAAGCATCACCGGAAAAAACAACTTGAGACGCCTTATGAAAGAACAAAACACTCCCCGGGGAATGGCCTGGTGTTTCGAAGATTTCAAAGCTAAAAGAACCGATGTGAAGACATTCTTCTCCATTTATAATTTGATCTGCCGGTTTGACTGTCATACCGCCGTTTGCAGCCGGAAAGAAAGCAGAGCCGTTTTTCTGTGGGTCGTTGAGCCAATCCTGTTCTTCATCGTGCAGGTAAACGGGAATCTTCCAGTAATCCCTAACTTCCTCGACGGCGCCGATATGATCAAAATGAGCATGTGTCAGAAGGATAGCCAACGGGTTAAGATTCCTGGACTTCACAAAGGAAACCAGTCGATCCCCCTCACCACCCGGATCAATAATCAAGGCCTCTCCATTTTCCTTTTCAAGAATATAAGCATTAGCCTGGACCGGGCCAAGCGGCAGTTGTGTCCATTTCATAACCATTTCCTCCAGTTCGGATCACATATCTATCCTCTATTTTACGTGAAAACGAATACGTTTGAAAAGCTGCAGCCCATTTGTCACAATCTGGTGAACTTTTCATCAGCCCGCCGCGCTTCCTCGACAAACCGCAGAAAAAAGTATAAAATAAATAACGGAATCAGGTTAAACTTATGAATGAATGAAAAATGGGGTAAGCTAACGTACAGATTCAATCAAGAAAGGGGATTACATAATGGCACTCGCTTTTATCTTTCTGGTTATTACCATCTTTGCCATCATAGGGGCATTCCGTGGATTCAAGGCAAGGAATTTCTTTGGAGGCGGTTTTGCCGTTTTAACGGTGCTCTTCTTCGGGTGGTTCTCAATCATGAGTCTATATGCCGTCTTCTGGGGCGGAGGAGCCGTCAGCGGCGAGTAAAAAAGCGGGAGATTCCCGCTTTTTTATCTGGGCAAAGATTCAGTGGTTTTTTTCACGAATTTCCATCCTTTCACCCAATGCCATGTCCCTGCATAAATTCCACCTGTCAAAATCATGGTGGGAATCGTCGCACCCAGAATGAATGGGAAGGACACAAAATATTGGTAGAAGCCAACTCCGACAAGCCAGATCAATATCGCTCCCCAGTTAACTAGAAAATGTTCCCTCATTCCCCTTCCGCGTCCGACGATAAAGTAATCGGTCAATACGATAGCGAAAAGAGGCGCAAATACAGAACCGATCATGTACAAGAAGTTCTGATATTGAGTAATTGGAATGAGCACGGCAAGCATTGTTCCCATAATTCCGACAAAAATGGCGATCGTTTTTTCTCGCCATTTTTTTGTGAGATTCAAAAAGCTTACACCTGCTGAATACGCATCCAGAAAAGTGGTCGTTACAGTAGACAGCAAGACTATTCCGACAGCGCTGATCCCTAAATTCGCGGCAGCCATCATCGCTCCTGGATTCACTGTATCTCCGCCTAGTGCGGCAATCAAGCCGATTGCATACATCCACGAACTGCCGATAAAATAACCGAGCCCCGAGCCGACAGCAGCCCCTTTAGCCGTTTTCGCGAATCGGGAATAGTCGGCAATTAACGGCAACCATGATAGAGGCATGACAATAGTTAATTCCAATCCCGATCCGAACGCCATTTGACTTTTTGTTGAATCTGCAAACAGAGATCCGTTTTGAAACACAACCACGCTTAATACCACTGTCAACAGGCAAAGCAAACAAGCAGCCGCGGTATTCAACCATTTCATTCCCACGCGGCCAAGGCCGATCCACACACAGATCAACGCTCCAATGACAATTCCCCAAAATGTGAAGTGATCAAAGTCCCACAGTTTTGTAGTGATCAAATTCAAGGAATTCGCGCCGACCAGAATCATCACCGCCGTCCAACCGACAAGTTGAAGCACATTTAAAGCAGAAAATAAATAAGAACCGAAACTTCCAAAGACAAACCGGGTTGAGGCGATCGCCGGAACCCGTTCTCTTGTTCCGATAATCCCTCCCAGTACAAGAATCGCGGTTCCAAGTAGATGGCCAATGATGACAGCCGTCAAACCCTGTGTCAACCCCAATGGAACCAGCAAACTTCCTGATAATATTTCACTGATTGAAATGGCCCCACCGAACCAAAGAAAGAAAAAATGGTAACCGTTCATCCTCTTCATGTTTTCACACCCGCTTTCTTGTACAATTCGTAAAAATGGTGAGTCGGTCCGTGACCGTTTCCGATGTCAAGTGAATTTTCAATTGCGGTCGTTATATACAGTTTCGCCCCGCGGACAGAACCATTTACGTCTTGTCCATTGGCCAAATTGGCCGCAATCGCGGATGATAACGTGCAACCCGTGCCGTGTGTGTTCTTTGTGTCAATTCTCTTTGCATCAAGATATAAAAAATCATGGCCGTCGAAAAATACATCAATAGCCGTACCCGATAAGTGGCCGCCTTTCACGAACACAAAACGCGGCCCCTTTTTCCGGATCAATTTCGCTGCCTTTTCCATACCGGAAACATCGTCAATCTTCATTCCTGTCAAAGTCTCGGCTTCCAACAAATTGGGAGTAACAATTGTTGCCAGGGGCAACAGATAATCCGTAAGGACCTCCTTGGCCTTCGGGTTCAAGAGATCATAACCGCTTTTGGATACCATAACAGGATCCAGGACCACCCACTTTGGTTTATGGACGGACAATCTATCCGCAATCGTTTCTATCGTTTCGATTTGCGAAACCATCCCGATCTTCACAGCATCAGGGGGAATATCGGAAAAAACAGCATCCACTTGTTTGCGGATAACGTCGGGACTAATGTCCTGAACATCTACTACGCCCTGTGTGTTTTGGGCCGTAACCGCTGTAATGACACTCGTGCCAAATACCTGATGAGCGGAAAAAGTTTTCAGGTCCGCTTGAATCCCGGCTCCTCCGCCCGAATCCGATCCTGCAATCGTCAGTGCTGTTTTCATTTACTTCACCTCAATCTTTGTAAAAGATAATTCATTTGTATCCGAATCTGTCCGGCTTGAACATTTTAAGGGGCACAATCGGTTTTTCTCGGTCCAACAAATCTCCGACCGTTTTGGCCGTAATCGGGCTTAATAAAATACCGTTCCGGTAATGACCGGTCGCAAAGATCACATTTGGTGCATCCCTCAGTCTTCCGAGCAAGGGAAAACCATCTTGTGTGGAAGGCCGAAGCCCAGCCCATCGATGATCTAAACGTTCCTTTTCAAGAAATGGGAAAACAACCTTGCTCCATCGCTCCAACCGAGAAATGCCTTCTTCGGTCACAGAAGTATCGAAGCCCGCGATATCTTCCGAGGCACCACACACGAGAGAACCGTTTGCTTTTTGTACAAAATAACCCTGGCTGGTGAAAACAATTTTCCGGACAGTATCCTGAGGCAAATGATAAGCACAGATTTGCCCGCGAATTGGAACGATTGGAATGGAAACACCAAACGTCTTCTCCCATTGCCCTGCCCACGCTCCCGCACAAATAACAAGAGCATCTCCATCAAGATATAGCCTCTTTCCCGCTTTAATGGTTACACCGTCCTTACGTGGAATAACATCCGTAACATCCGCATATTCGTGAATGACAACTCCCGTCTTGCGGCAAGCAGCCTCAAGAGCTTTTACATAATTAGGAGAATACAAATGGCTTTCTTCGGGGTAATAAACAGCCTCGGATATATTACAGGTCATTTCCGGTTCCATCTTCGATAGATCATTTTGGTCAAGAAGGTGCGCCTCAACCCCCAGCTCATTCTGCCAGTTAATCGTCGTCTCCAATCCAAGCCTCTCTGCATCGTGAAAAACAGCATGAAGACTCCCACTTTGCTTATATTCAAATTCCATTTCGGAACGTTGCTTAACTTCTCTTTGCCATTCTGCATAGAGTTTCAGACTTTCATAACACAGCCGAAAAAAATCATCCGGATCCTCGCTGATTTCCGAAAACGGAGCAAGCATGCCCGCGGCCGCTCCAGACGCCTGGCCACCGCACGTTCCTTTCTCCAAAACCACCACTTCGTAACCACGGTTTGCACACTCAAAGGCCGATGCAAGACCGATCACACCGCCGCCTATCACGATGACTTTTTCACGCATCAAATCACCCCTCTCCCGGAAAATCCCCGGTTTCACTGGAAGCTGTCGCATATCGTTTTTTCGAAATTCTTCCGGATAAGTATGCTGACCTGCCGGCTACAATAGCGTACTTCATCGCCTTTGCCATCTTCACGGGATCACGTGCCTTCGCCACAGCCGTATTTAACAAGACGCCATCCGCTCCAAGTTCCATGGCCTGAACCACGTCGGAAGCCGTGCCGATTCCCGCGTCAACAATGACAGGGATACAAGCTTCTTCGATAATCAATGAGAGATTGTATGGATTTAATAGGCCAAGTCCGGTTCCGATCGGTGCGGCTCCCGGCATAACTGCTGCAGCTCCGGTCTCCTCCAACCTTTTACATAATACCGGATCGTCTGATGTATACGGCAAAACAACAAACCCTTCATTTACTAACCTCTCTGTTGCCTTGAGCGTCTCCACCGGATCGTGCAGCAACGTTTTCGCATTTACACTGATTTCAACCTTGATCCAATCGCTTAAGCCGGATGCTTTCGCCAACCGTGCTATTCGAACAGCCTCATCGGCATTCTTCGCGCCCGATGTGTTCGGCAAAAACACAAAATCCTCCGCTTTGACGTGCTGTAAAATCGTATCCTCCCGTGGAACCTCAAGATTGACACGTCGAATCGCAAAGGTTAGCACCTCCGCTTCCGATTCCCGAATTGCTTCATTTTGAACAAATGGATTCGGATAACGGCCCGTTCCAAGAAAAAACCGGGAATCCAACCGGCGTCCTCCGATTTCCAGTACCTCTTTCATCTTGTCACCCCCCTCCGACAAAATGGACAATCTCAATTTTCATTCCGCTCTGAATCCTGATTCCATTCCATTGTTCGCGATAAACGATCTTACCGTTCACCTCAGCCACCACAAGTGCTTCCTCCAAACCATAGCTTTCTACAAGTTCCGCCACCGTCCCAGCTGTGGTTTCTTCCGGCTTCCCGTTAATCATCAGCTTCATTCTCAACTCTCCCGGCTTGATTGATTTTTTTTAGAAACTGCCTGCAGGTTCCCGCCACATCGAAACTACC
>DASVCO010000006.1:0-9477 GCA_036381575.1 Caryophanales bacterium | reverse complement strand
AGCCGCGCATTGTGAAAACCGTTATCCAAAATCAACAGGCTTGCTTTATCTTCCCATCAGAGGATCAACCGCCGGAAATGAATGAGCAGGCTGCCCTTATCGTCAAATATCCAAAACCAGTTGAAATTCAGGGAACCACCTACAACTTTTTCATTCTTTGGGCAGACCGGAAACATATCACTGAAATCAGCTCAACGTTGGCATTTCTGCCTTAACGCTATTGTTAGGTACTAACTCAACTAGGGTTCTTGCATCATTTAATCGAACCGATAAAAAACAATAGGAGAAGGAGTAATGAATGATGAACAACAATGAGAAATGGAACGAAGAAGATACCGATCTATTCATACGCTACGGCAGAATCCTCGTGCCCGAACGAGATGAACTGGCTAACCATTTCGCCGATCTTATTCCCGCAAGCCGGAATGAAGCTTTCGTTGCCGTTGATATAGCCGCAGGTGGAGGATGGCTGACTGAAACCATTGTCAGAAACTATCCAAAGGCTCACGTTATTGTATTGGACGGATCGCCTGGCATGTTAAAACATACGGAAAAGCGGCTTGCAGCCTATGCTGCCCGTTTGGAGTTTAGGGAATTTGATCTTCACGATTCTTCATGGTATGAGGATTTGCGGGATACGGCGAAATGCTTTGTCAGCAGCCTCGCCATCCATCATCTTGATCTCCAACAGAAGCAGGATTTATTTAAAAACCTATACGAAATCTTGCAACAAAATGGGGCATTGCTGATCGCCGATATTGTCAAACCAGCGGGGGAATCAAGCAGGCGCCGCATGAGTCAAAGCTGGGACGAAATGACGAAAAAACAGGCGCTTGAACTTGAAGGGCATTTGCAGGCCTATGATTTTTTTCTGAATGAAAGGTGGAACCTGTTCGAATACCCGGATGACCCAATAGACAAACCATCAACACTTCTGGAACAGTTAAATGCCATGAGCCAAGCAGGCTTTTCCGATGTTGATGTATGGTGGGCCAAAGCGGGACACGCTTTATTCGGCGGATATAAGTATGGTTAAATCCTCTGTGGAGAAACCACATTGTGGGCCAAATGATCTTATTAAAAAAATATAAAGTCGATTATTGAATCATGTATGGCCAATGCGGAAAGGAATGGTCATGCATTTTTTTTATTGTTTGCCATACAATACGAATTCCTTTCACGAAACCGTCAAGTTTTCTGTGAGGTATATCACCATTTCCGTTTTCAATCTCACTTATACTCAAATGAGTCATAATAACGAAAGGAGTGGAGAGGATTTGGCCAATAGTCATTTTGAAGCGCGAATTGACGTACGAGAATATTCATCAAGGGAGAAGCATCCTGCGATTTTCCGAACCTTTGACTCGTTAAACCCAGGGGAGACAATGGAGCTTATCAATGATCATAACCCGAAACCATTATTGTATGAGTTTAAGATCGAACGAGAAGGGATTTTCACATGGGATTACCTTGAAGAGGGTCCGGAAGTATGGCGTATTTCGATTGGCAGAGTAGAAGGAGGCGCATAATCATGGCGTTTGTTATCACATCACCGTGTATTGGTGAAAAGGCTGCCGAATGTGTTGAAGTATGTCCTGTGGACTGTATTCATGAGGGAGAGGATATGTATTATATCGATCCCGCTGTATGTATTGATTGTGGCGCATGTGAAGCTGTTTGTCCCGTGGAGGCAATCTATCCGGAGGAAGAGGTCCCCGAAGAAGAACAGGAGTTCATTCAACTGAATCGTGATTTTTTCAAATAAACATCACGTCTATCTATTCTCAGCAAACCAATAGGTCCGTATGCAATCATCTCCGCCTTGTACTACAATAAGGGAGGTAGACACTGTAAAGATGGATCAGGAGGGGTCACATTGCCGGAAATGATGGAAATATTGAAGGAACTTCCGTTATTTTCAGAGTTGAATAACGAAGAATTAAGACGATTGGAAGCCATTACAAGCCAACACACCTATACAAAAAAAGAATATATCTTCATGGAGGGACAACCGCGGGAAGCTGTTTATTTCATTCAATCCGGTACTGTGAAAATATTCAAAGTCGATTTAAATGGGAATGAGCAGGTCATCAACATTTTACAAAAGGGTGAAATGTTCCCTCATATCGGTTTCTTTGACACTACTCCTTATCCGGCTACAGCAGAAATCATTGAGAATGCTGAGTTGTTCGCCATTCGTATCGAGGATTTTGACAACCTATTAATTGAACAACCCGCCATCTCACTCAAAGTCATGAAAATCATGGGGCAAAAAATTAATACGCTGCAACAGCGTATACAGGAATTGATATCCCAGGATGTTCACCATCGCATTGTACGGAGTCTCATACGCCTCGCGGAGGAGGTAGGGCAAACGAAAGGAAACGGCATTCGTATTGAAATGCCGATCACCAACCAAGATTTCGCCAATATGGTGGGATCCACACGAGAAACGATCAATCGGGTATTCGCTCATTTGAAAAAAGAGCGTTTGTTAGAGACTGACCGACACGGCATACTGGTCTATGATCTGGATCGATTAAAAAAATACCGATAATGGAGAAGTGCCAATCAAAAATATGAGCGAGGTGCAATCTTCGATGAACGCCGAATGACTAAGAAATCCTTATTTCAAGAAGCACGAAGCACCTCGTTTGTGATCAATTTAATGCCGCGTCAGGAATTGCTTGCCCATCGTCACCCTGGTTATGATGTGAATCTTTTTGTGTTTGAAGGGGATGGAGAATGTACTCTTGATGGTGTCCGTCATCCACTTTCATGGCGCGATGTTATTCATTGTGAGGGAAGTCAGTTATTAAGTGTGAAAAACACTGGACGAAAATTTATGAGTGTTTATGTTGTACTAGCAGGAAAATAAAAGGGACAAACACTGTCATTCTGTAAATGAAACATCAGGAGGCTAGAAAAATGGAACGGGAAAAGGTAGAAAGATTAAGGACAATGCTCCAGGAAGCAATACAACCTGTGATTAAGCGATTGGATCAATTGGAACAAGAAGTGAAGGCTTTGCGAGAAGAACAACAAACCAAAACCTGATATGCCGGACTCGATTAATCCCGTGTCCGGTCTTTATTATTCGTCATATAGAAAGACCTCTCTCTTATACCTTCTTATCAAATGTGATGAACTTCACAAAATCGTCATTCGAAATGTGATTTAGATCACAGTTGATGATGCTCTTTCTGATTTAGGATGGTACTGAAAGAAATTACATCAAGGGAGTGGACTTCATGTTAGATCAAAAAACCATCGAGGTCATCAAATCAACTGTTCCTGTTTTAGAATCAAAAGGCGGAGAAATCACGAAACGCTTCTATGAACTGCTTTTTGAAAATCATCCGGAATTATTAAACGTCTTCAATCATGCCAACCAGAAACAAGGAAGACAACAAACAGCGCTGGCAAACGCGGTTTATGCTGCGGCTGCTCACATAGATCATTTGGAAGACATCTTGCCGAATGTTGAACAAATTGCTCATAAACATCGAAGCCTTGGTGTTCAACCTGAACACTACCCCATTGTCGGAGAGAATTTGTTACTAGCCATCCAGGATGTTTTGGGTTTGGAGGAATCAGATGAAATCATTCAGGCCTGGGAAAAAGCTTATGGAGAAATCGCCAATGCCTTTATCGGGGTAGAAAAGGGGATGTATGAAAGAGCCGAAAAACAGCACGGAGGCTGGAAGGGATTCCGTAACTTTGTCGTTATTGACAAGATTAAAGAAAGTGATGTCATTACATCCTTTTATTTAAAACCGGAAGACGGAGAACCAATCGCCTCATATCAACCGGGTCAGTATATCAGCGTTAAATTGGCAGTTCCGGGAGAAACTTATACTCATATCCGCCAGTACAGTTTGTCGGATGCACCGGGTAAAGATTATTACCGCATCAGTGTAAAACGGGAAAATACGGATCCGACAAAACCTGAGGGTAAGATATCTGTGTTCCTGCATGAACAGGTACAAGAAGGAGAGATCTTGCCGATAAGTGCTCCTGCCGGCAACTTTGCTCTTGATTTGGAGCATCAACAGCCCATAGTTTTGATCAGTGGCGGCGTCGGCCTGACCCCTATGGTAAGTATGCTCAATACGATTGCAGAACAACATCCGAAAAGAGATGTGACATTTATACAAGCCGCTGTTAATGGGGAAACGCATGCAATGGGAGAAGATGTAAAGAAATTAGCCAGGCAGAACGAACATATCAAATCATTCGTTTGCTACGATTCCCCGACGGAACGGGATCGAGAGGAAGAACGTTTTGATAGAGAAGGTTACATTGATCTTGAATGGTTACGTACCATTCTTCCTGGAAAAGAAGCAGATTTTTATTTTTGCGGGCCGGTGCCGTTTATGAATGCCGTAAACAAGGCTTTAACGCAATGGGGAGTTCAGGAAGAGCGAATCCATTTTGAATTTTTTGGACCGGCAATGGAATTGAAAGAAGAAAAGGAACCTGTATTTTCCTAATTCTGTACTATTCGAATGAAATCGCCAACGGGAGACTTTTCACCGCTTGGCGGTTTTTTTCTATTGCGTGGAAAAAATTGATTGTAGATGATAATGTTAATAATAAATAAAAAAGAATCAAGCCTCATTAAGAAAAGAGGAAAAAGCCATGTGGAATGCTGTCCTATGGGGAGGAATTGCTGGATCTGCTACACTTCTTGGAGCTTTAACCATAATGTTGTTTTCAATTCGCTCGTCAATAATCGGCTATATTATGGCGCTTGGAACTGGTGCTTTGATTGGAGCAACAGCGTATGAGTTATTGGGGGACGCCGTGGAACTGAGCGGTTTCAAAGAAGCGGCTTTTGGTTTTTTGGGAGGCGCTCTGGTATTTACGATTTTCGACTATATGGTTTCCAATAAAGGCGGTCAAAAACGGAAAAGCTCTGACGGTTCAGCTGAATCGATGTCATCCTCAGCTTCCAATTCAGGATTGGCTATCCTTATCGGCACAATTATGGACGCTATTCCGGAATCGGCTATGATTGGCCTTAGTTTGGCGGGTGGAGGAACAGTCAGTTTTGCCCTGGTCGTTGCCATATTCATCAGTAATTTTCCGGAGGGACTTTCCAGTACGGTCGGCTTAAAAAAGAGTGGATTTTCAAGAAACAAAATCATGATGATGTGGGTAGTTGTATTACTAATATCAGCCCTTAGTGCACTCGGAGGAGCAGCATTGTTGGAAAGTGCCTCAAATAGTGTTAAGGCTGTGATGAGTGCTTTTGCTGGTGGAGGTATTATTGCGATGGTAGCCTCAACTATGATGCCGGAGGCTTATAACGAAGGAGGACCAAGCGTTGGGTTTATCACAGCTGCCGGTGTATTTATAGCACTTGTGCTTCATCATTTATAAAGTCGTACATATTGAAAAATAATAAAGTTGTTCTCATTTGAAGAACAGCTGAAGAGAGAATGTCACAAAAGCGCCATTCAAAATGTGATGCACATCACTATGTGGTGATTCATTGTTTTTTACAATCAAGGTAACCATAAAACGACAAAAGGGAGATTAAGTGTAATGAAAAAAACGGGTTCGATCTTTATTGCGGTTGGAATGGCAGTATCATTGTCTGCTTGTGGAGGTGGCGGCGGCGGTTCTGATAGTGCTGACAGCGGTGGAGAATCAACGAATCAGAGTAATACCCAGGCAAGTGCGGCGAGAGCGATATTTGAAAAAAATTGCGCCTCTTGCCATGGGGAAAATCTGCAAGGTGGAATAGGTCCATCTTTGCAGAATATCGGAGGGGAAATGTCCAAGCAAGAGATCCTGGAGCAAATAAAAAAAGGAACGCCGGGAAAAATGCCTGGCGGCATCATAAAAGGTGAGAAAGCGGACAAAGTGGCCGCATGGTTGGCCGGTATGAAATAAGTAAATGGATGGAATCAAATGACCGTAACAACGGCAATAATGCCGGAATAAAAAAGAGACCGGAATTCTTTTAATTGACAACAACCAAGGAATTCCGGTTTTATTTGCCTTTGAAGAACGTTATGAGCACTTTTAAATCCCATGAGAATACGACTAGACCATTTGTCATTACACACTTATCAAAAATTCATGGTTTTTTCACATAAATAATTGATAACGATTTTCATTATCTTTATAATAAGGATGTGTGCATTGAAATTTATGCGGGAGTGATAAGACTGTGACTCGCTTACAGACAAAAGCTTTAAATATTGGTTACGCCCAGTCACTCATTGTTGAAAATTTAAATATATCTATACCAGCAGGGAAAATCACCGCGCTTGTTGGCCCGAACGGATCTGGAAAATCGACGATATTGAAAACGATGTCGCGTTTAATGAAGCCAACAGACGGGGCTGTTCTATTAGATGGCAAGGCTATTCATGAGCAATCGACGAAAGAGATTGCGAAGCAACTTGCTATATTGCCTCAGAATCCAACGGTACCGGAAGGCCTGACGGTTTCGGAATTGATTGGCTATGGACGGTTTCCGCATCGGAAAGGGTTTGGAACCCTTACAAAAGAAGATAAGGAAGCTGTTTATTGGGCCATGCAAGCCACAGGCATGGTAGTATTTGAAGGAAGGCCGATCGATCAATTGTCCGGCGGGCAAAGGCAACGCGCCTGGATTGCAATGGCATTGGCCCAGGAAACAGACATTTTGTTCCTCGATGAACCGACAACTTTTTTGGACATGGCTCATCAGCTGGAAGTCTTGCACCTGTTGGAACGGCTTAATCGTGAGCAAGGACGGACCATTGTAATGGTCGTACATGATTTGAATCACGCTGCTCGTTACGCCCATCATATGGTTGCTGTCAAAGCGGGGGATGTGATCAGTGAAGGCTCGCCATCTGAAGTGATGACTGCAGATGTTTTGCGTGAAGTTTTCGCCATTGAAGCAGACATTATTAATGATCCACGCACGGGTCTGCCGCTTTGCATGCCATTTGAACTTGCAGGAAACATATCGAAGGACACTGATCTTTCCCAGAAACGTATTCATAAGGAGCATGCGCGACCGGTTTCGATTTAAAGAAAATAGGTGTGCTGTGAAACTCAATCAGGGCTTTAAGCCCTTTTTTACCGTATAGGAAAGTATAAATTATCAGGAAGATATCTCGTGTCAGCAAGGAAGGACATTTCAACGTAGGGGACACGAGTAGGTTAACTAGGCCTGTTTACGCAAAAGACTTGGCGTAAGCCAAGTTTTCTTTATCGGAACAGACATTAGAATTCAAGAACCCTTAATCGGTAGAATCGACCGATTTTGATTGAGATTGGACGAATTATTACTCATGACACGGTTACAAATGCAATCAGGGAATCAAATAAAAAGTCGCCCGTCAGTCGCGCTACTTGTAATAATCGGCGGGCTGTTTGTTTTGGGATTTGCGGTTGTTTTATCTGTATCGGTCGGCGCCGTTGATATCGAATGGCGTACGGTGTGGACAGCTATTTTTCAATATGATCCAAGTTTATCCCAACACCGGATCATTATGGATCTACGATTACCGCGCACCCTCGGTTCCGTAATGGTAGGGGTTGGCTTTGCGGTGGCTGGTGCCGTTATGCAGGGGATGACCCGTAATCCGTTGGCCGATTCCGGCTTGCTTGGACTTAATGCCGGGGCGGCCTTTGTTTTGGCGATTTGTTTTGCGTTTTTTCCCGAGCTTTCTTTTATCTATTTGATCCTTTATTGTTTTGTCGGAGCTGGCATCGGTGCAGGTCTCGTTTTCGGAATCGGTTCAATGTCTCGTGGTGGTTTAACGCCGGTACGCCTGACTCTGGCAGGGGCTGCTGTCAGTGCTCTGCTTACTGCCCTAAGTGAAGGGATCGGGCTTCTGTTTCACCTTCAGCAAAGTTTGGCCTTCTGGTATGCAGGTGGAGTAGCAGGAACAACATGGAGCCAGCTGGGGTTAATGGCCCCATGGGTCATCGCGGGGCTTATTGCCGCGATTATTTTATCCCGTTCGGTGACTTTGCTTAGTCTTGGCAGTGAGGTGGCAACCGGGCTTGGCCAGCGGACCCGCCTGGTGCAAACATTAGGAATGTTGGTGGTGCTCGTTTTGGCAGGTTCCGCAGTCTCAGCGGTGGGTTCTGTCGCTTTTGTCGGTCTTATTATTCCTCACGTGGCGCGTTTCTTAGTCGGAAGGGATTACAGGTGGATTATTCCATGTTCCGCTGTGTTGGGCGCTTTGCTTATGGTGCTTGCCGATACAGCGGCCAGGACCATTAATCCTCCTTACGAGACGCCGGTAGGGGCGTTAATTGCTTTGATCGGTGTGCCATTCTTTCTATATTTGGCACGGAAGCAAAGGGGGGAACTGTGATGGATTTCTCATCTCCATCTGACTTGGAACGACGACGCAGAAGACGCGCGACAATTGTTATGACTGTCTTTGGCATTTTGATTGTTGCTGCGTTTCTTTTCAGCATGAATATCGGCTATGTCAATCTTTCACCTTTGGAAGTTTTCAAGACTTTTATTGGATTGGGAACCGATAAACAGGATTTGATTTTATTTGATTTTCGCCTTCCGCGCATTGTGATTTCACTGTTGGTCGGAGGAGGACTTGCGGTTTCTGGGTGCATTCTTCAGGGCCTTTCACGTAACGCGCTTGCTGATCCGGGAATTCTCGGGATCAATGCAGGAGCTGGCTTGATGGTAGCCATTTTCATCGTCTTTTTTTCAGCCAAAGCCGGGGCTACTCTCTTTATGTTGCCACTGTTCGCGCTGTTTGGAGCGGCTGTAACTGCCGCAATCATATATGTTCTTTCCTACTCCAGGCATGAAGGATTGGTGCCCATTCGGATGATTCTAGTTGGAATCGCCGTTGGAGCCGCTATGTCTGCAGGCATGATCGTGTTGACATTGCGGTTGGACCCGGAAAGCTATCAGTTTGTGGCAACCTGGCTCGCCGGGAGCATTTGGGGCTCGAATTGGTATTTTGTGCTTGCTCTTTTGCCGTGGGTTCTCGTTCTGGTTCCTTACACTCTATACAAGGGACACGTTATGAATATATTGAGTCTCGGAGATCAGTTGGCAACGGGACTGGGGACGCGTCTTGAAAAAGAAAGGCTGATTTTGTTGGCCGCCGCAGTCGGTTTAGCAGGGACTTGTGTATCCGTAAGCGGTGGAATCAGTTTTGTCGGGCTCATCGGCCCTCATCTGGCACGTCGTCTCGTCGGTCCTAAACACCAGGTGTTAATCCCGACATCCGCATTAGTCGGCGCGCTTCTGGTTATTGTGGCGGATACTATTGGCCGATGGATTCTGCAGCCAGCACAAATCCCGACAGGAGTAGTTGTCGCTATCATTGGGGCTCCTTACTTTTTATACCTGTTGGCTCATTCAAAGGTTTGATTTTCCTTGGCTATATTGTGAACATAAGAACTTGGTTTTGAAAAACTCAAGGATAACAATTGACAATGATATTGAGAATCATTATCATTATAAAAGAATAGCAATTCATG
>DASVCO010000005.1:0-3899 GCA_036381575.1 Caryophanales bacterium | reverse complement strand
TAGCTTTCTACAAGTTCCGCCACCGTCCCAGCTGTGGTTTCTTCCGGCTTCCCGTTAATCATCAGCTTCATTCTCAACTCTCCCGGCTTGATTGATTTTTTTTAGAAACTGCCTGCAGGTTCCCGCCACATCGAAACTACCGACAATTTCGCTGACCGCACAAATACGTTTCGCACCGGCATTAAGAACTTGATCGACATTGTGAAGCTTAATTCCGCCTATGGCAACAAACGGAATCTTGATGTTCGCGGCTGCTTCCCGAACGTAATGGGGCGTAACCGGATCGACAACGTCTTCTTTCGTTCCGGTAGAAAACACCGGCCCAACCCCAATGTAATCCCCCCCGCCGCTTTCAGCTTCTTTCGCTTGTTCAAGTGAATGCGTGGAAATGCCGATGATTTTTTCAGCACCGAGAATTCTCCTTGCTTCTTCAAGAGGCAAATCATCCTGACCGAGATGAATTCCATCAGCATCAACCGCCATCGCGACATCGATATAATCATTCACAATGAATTGTACTCCATACCTTTCCGTCAATCGCCGCAATTCACGAGCCTTCTCAAGAACTTCCTTCTTGCTGCTTTTTTTGTCACGGAGCTGAACGATATCCGCTCCTCCGGCCATAGCCTCTTCTATCACTTCAAACAAATTCCGGCCCGGATGAAATCGTTCATCGGTAATCACATAAAGTTTAAAATCTCGCATCGCTTTCCTCCCAAAACAAAAAACCGTAACCCAGCAATGGATTACGGCAAAAATTTATCATTTGTCGACTTTCCTACGCTGGTATGAGCCAGTTCAGGTTCAAGGGTAAAAGTTTCCTTTTTCTCAGCCTTCCCAATTAGAATCGGTCGGGCACCCCTAGTCATGAAAAACATTATCAAATTTGATTTTATTATCTCACAGTTTCCGAGAGCGTCAACCCCTGTTTTCAAATGCCGATTCCAAGTACAATATTTTCACCCCGTCGCTGGGTGAAACGTGCGGGGCATTCAAAGGGTCACGCATAATCATTTAAATACAAACTTGCCAGAAAAATCCCAAGACACTCCTGGTAAATTTCGCTGAATTGGCTTATGGGCAATGGTTTTTCTCCTATTCCGACCTCTACCGTAAAACCGGGACGCCGCCACTCCTGAATGAACCAATCCTTATATCCAGCGTAGCTGTCCACGTATTGAATTGGTTCGTACCCGCTGACACGGGCGTATTCCTGAACAATAGTCATGGAAGCTGGAGGTTCATATCCGAGAAATCCCCAATAAATAACCTCCCCTTGCGAATGGAAAGCCAGAATCAGGTCAAAATCACGGGCCTGTGCCAATTTAGCCATCGCTATAGTTTCCGGTTCACTGAGTGGCTCAGGACCCGGATAATTCATCGGTGCAGGACTTTGATGTTTGCGCCTGGCTTCAATATACCAACGCGCCGGGAATTGATTATTTAAATCAACTCCGCGAATATTGGCTTTCCATCCGGAGAAATCCGAATTGTCATTATTGATTTCAAGAACCGTACTATGATAAGGCTCTTCTTCCGGAGGACCGTTAATCACAAGATTAACGGCGTCAGGATTGACCATAGGGACAATTGACAAGGTCACTTCCTCATAAAAAGGGGCCATGTACAATCCTCTTATAGTTCCCCGGTTTGTTAATGCCAACAAGTACTCATTAACGAATTTCATGATAATCGGTGTAGTTGTCCATTCATTTGCATGAAAGGACCCGTCGAAATGAACCTTCTTTTCTCCCCTGCCTATTCTCATTTCCTGAAGGGGTTTACCCATCACACTGTTTCCGATTTTATTTTGTTTCACAAAAGGATAAATCTCAAATAACTGTTCAAGGTCATGAACAAGTTGGTCGTAGTCATACGCCGTTTTCCAACTCACAATCGATTTTGTTACCCGCCTTGGAATTTCAATCTGACTTCCGATTTCCAAACGGTAAGGATCAACATGCGGATTTACCAACATAAGCGTATCAACTGAAAGATCGTTGGCAGTAGCGATTTCCCAAAAGGGAGTCCCTTGTTGGATTTCATGGTTTTCTGTAGCATACCCGGGAATGCTCACATGTTGGCCAATATTTAAAAACCGTGGGTTTACGTTTGGATTCGAATCAAGAATCAGCTGTAAAGGCACGTTGAATAATTGGCTATAATACCAAAGGGTATCGCCTTCACGTACCGTAACGTCCATGATGTTCCCCTCCAGCATCTGTCGTACTTTCATCTTATGAAGGGACCATTGGACGGTATGCGCGAATTCTCCCTTATAAAAGGTATGTTGAAACCCTTATCGCCTATCGGGATCTTCAGTATGAAGCATCACGGGCCGACGGTTCTTCAAAGGCATGGCCTTTCTGATTACCACATCGGATGCGGATCGCGGAGAAAAGGGCAAAATCGGCCACATATAAGGAACATCGAATGATTTCATACGGACAAGCATGAGAACCCAGCATAAGGTCCCGATTACAAAGCCGGGCACACCGAAAATGGCGGTGATAATGAAGAGCGCCAATCGACTCAGGCGATTGGCTAGCCCAAGTTCATAAGACGGTGTCGCGAAGGTCCCGATTGCAGCCAGGGCAAGATAAAGAATCACCTCATTGGTAAATAAGCCGACCTGTACGGCCGTTTGCCCGATAACGATGGCTGCGATAAGGCCCAGGGCACCGGCCATTTCCTTTGGTGTGTGAATCGTCGCCATCCGCAAAATATCAATGCCGAGTTCAATAAGAAGAACCTGAATGAAAAGCGGAACCTCACCAGGCTTCTTCACCCCAATGAAGGACATACTCTCTCCAAGCAACTCCGGATGCGAAGCGAATAAAAACCAAAGCGGCAATAAAAAAATAGACATTAAAACAGCAAAATAGCGGGCAAAACGAATGTAACCCCCAACAACCGGCCTCTCCCGGTACTCCTCGGGATACTGTAAATTCCCCCAAAAGGTCATAGGGGTAATAATGACACTTGGGGAACCATCTACCATGACGAGCACGTGCCCCTCAAACAAATGAACAGCTGCTGTATCGGGACGCTCCGTATACCGGACAGTTAAATACGGGTTCCAGCTCCGCCCGGTCAAGAATTCATCAATTGTTTTCTCCCCCATTGCCAGTCCGTCTGTGCTGATTTTCTTCAGGGACTCTCGAAGATGTTTCACCATTCGCGGGTCGGCAATGTCATCAATATAAGAAAGACAGATATCTGATTTGGAACGTTTCCCGACCCGTAAATATTCCATCCTTAATGAATTATCCCTGATACGGCGCCTCGTCAGGGCTGTATTGAAAATAATGGTTTCCACAAATCCGTCGTGGGGGCCACGTACCACCCTTTCCAAATCCGGTTCATTAGGATTACGAACTGGATACGTCCTGGCGTCGATAATGATGACTTCATCCGCGCCTTCAACAACCAGACAGCAGGCTCCACTCATCACCCACCAGGTGGCCATATCCAGGTCCTTTTCTTTTTTCAATTCAATGTAAGGCAAATAGGTCTTCATTAATTTATCGATCGGATTTGGTTCAAGCTGTTCTTCGTCAAGTCCTGACAACAGCTTCATGAGAAAATGGAGGATTTTATCCTTTGCAAATCCGTCAACGACGAAAATCCCCATATTTTTCCCGGCATACTGAAGGTCAAGATGAATCATGTCGAAACTTTTGCCATAACCGAGCTCTTTTTTCAGGAATTCGATATTTTTGGCATAATCCTTCTGGACCGGATGTTTTGATTCTTTTTCGCTGAAAACGTCACCTTTATTACCCATTGAGAACCTCCTCATACCCAAATGTTAGATTTCGAAAGCCGGAGGCTTGATTTACGTTTTCTTTCCACTTCTTTTAGTCATGTGCTAATCAGCGGTAATTCATTCAAAAAAA
>DASVCO010000004.1:0-3880 GCA_036381575.1 Caryophanales bacterium | reverse complement strand
TTGACCCAGTCCGGCTGCGGGTCTCCTTTCTCGAAAGAAGTAAAAAAATCAGTGTTCGGTTTACTTTCAGCCGAACTTCTACCAGCCGGGAAAAATGGCTGTAACACCATCGACATCACCAGGCAAGCAATACCAATTATTGCTCCCAGACGTGATTTTTTCATGTTCCTTACAGTCCTTTCGAAATGATATTGGGCTCGGTAAAATTCGCCCGGGGCTTACAGGCTGCTTCTCGATTGGGCTGTGCCTCCTGGCAAAACCATTGAAAGCGATTCCAAACATCAACAAAAATAACAAGAGTGATGCTTCCGATCACCTTCATTGCACGCATTCGAACAGCCTCCTTTGTTTTATTGGATTCCGGCGACTTTCCTTAATGGCCTTCGCGCCGACCTCTCACCTCCTAACGGAAGTCTGACTCAATTTCAGCACTTTAACTGTACTCCGTTTCCAGACTTGATAAAATAGTCTGATAGAACCATTGAGTAGCAGTATTTTGCGGTTCTCTGTACTTTCTTGTTGTAAGTTGTTGGAATGCATCAATCTCATAAAATGACTACGTATTTTCCCGATTCATAGAATTGTGATTGCTCCGGCGAATCGGACAGTGTAAGATGACTGAAGACACTATCAAGAAGAATGAGAGAGGGGACAGGGAAATGAAACAAGAAGAACTGACAATCTCAGAAGTCCAGGACGCATTGGCGGCAGGCAAATTCACGGCGAAAGACCTTGTTCTGATGTATTTCGAGCGAATTGCAGCGTACAACCAGCAAGGGCCGACCATTAACGCGGTTCTGGAAATCAACCCCGATGCACTTCATATCGCAGAAGCCCTGGATCTGGAACGTGAGCAAAAAGGTCCCCGAAGCGCGCTGCACGGCATCCCTGTGTTGTTAAAAGACAACATCAATACGGGGGACAAGCAGCATACAAGCGCGGGATCTCTAGCGTTGGCCGAATCTTATGCCGCCGAGGACGCTTTCGTCGCAAAAAAATTACGTGAAGCTGGAGCCGTAATCCTCGGAAAAACTAATTTGACCGAATGGGCCAATTTCATGACGGAAAACATGCCCAACGGATACAGCTCAAGAGGCGGCCAGGTATTGAATCCGTACGGACCCGGAGAATTTGACGTAGGCGGGTCGAGTGCAGGTTCGGGAGCGTCAGTTGCGGCAAACTTTGCCATACTTGCCGTCGGAACCGAGACATCGGGATCAATTCTAAGCCCTTCAAGCGCGAACTCTATCGTCGGGATCAAACCGACTGTCGGGCTTGTCAGCCGCAGCGGCATTATTCCGATTTCCCACAGCCAGGATACGGCAGGCCCGATGGCCAGAACCGTCCGTGATGTTGCAACCATGCTGAACACTTTGGCTGGCCAGGATGAGTCGGACCCGGCAACGCTCACAAGCACGGGGGAGACTCCGAACGATTATACTGAGTTCCTGGATGAAGATGGACTGCAAGGAGCACGAATCGGAGTTGTTCGAAATGGATTCTTTGATCATTTGGAACAGCCGCAATTGGCATTAATGGAAGCAGCCATCGATAAAATGAAGGAAAAAGGCGCAGAAATTGTGGATCCGGCTGACATTCCAACCGTTGATGAAGAATGGGATCTCAATGTACTCATCCATGAATTCAAGGCGGGACTGAATGCTTACCTGAAAGATCTGGCACCCGGCCAGCCTCATTCGTTAAAAGAGGTCATCAACTTCAATTTCAATCGCCCGGAAAGTGCATTGAAATACGGGCAAACCTTGCTGCTTGCTTCTGAAAAAACAAGCGGTACATTGGCGGATACAGATTATGTCTCCAGCCGCGTAAAAGATATCAAATTATCGCAAGAGAAGGGCATTGATGCTGTTATGGAAGAGCATAATCTCGATGCTTTGCTGTTCCCGGCCAATTTCGGCGCAGGCATGCCGGCGCGGGCGGGTTATCCATCAATCACGGTGCCTGGCGGCTACACGAAGGAACAGGGCCAACCTCTGGGGGTTACTTTTACTGGACAAGCTTACAGCGAACCCACCTTAATAAAACTAGCCTATGCCTTCGAACAAGCAACACACCATCGCGTTTCGCCGAAATTATAAAAAAGGAAGTCGGATTTCACAAAACCGGGCCCAAGTGTGTGTAAAACCGAAAAATGGACCTGGAGCGAGCGCTAATTGAGCCAAATCAAGGCATAATTGTGCCGAGTTCTGATTAATCTGTCCAAAGTCACAGATAATCTTTCCAAAACCGCAATTAATCTGTCCAAAATCCAGATAATCTGTCCAAAACAGCGATTAATCTGTCCAAACCCTGATTTGCGGTTCACCCTTCCCGCGAAAAGTGATTTACCGCTTCTGAACAGCCACCAGAAATGAAAATAAGGAGGACGTTATTCTTCGTCCTCCCCATTTTCTTGGATGAAATGTTCATACAAAAACGTATACGTTTTTCTCATTTCTGGATAATATCCCTTTAATCGTTGATAGATTTCATTCGCCAGGTTTTCGTCATAAGTATGAGAGGTACGATTTCGATCCTTTAACATATCAAGCCACTTTTGCTCATCATCAATCCAATGGAGTTGATAGGCTTGTTTTAATGATTGCTTCGGAGAGGAGGTTTGCAAACCCTCAAATTCAAGCATCCGCTTCAGTGTTTTCCAGTATAGTTCAATGGTGAACGCGAATCGTTGAATCACACCGTCAATCAGAAGTTGATCCTCAATGGGACGGTCCATAGCTTCCCCGAGCCGGTCCAATGCCCGTTCAAGGTTATCCAGACCTTGCTTCGCTTTTTCTGCGCTCATAAATCATTCTCCCCTCTTTTTGAATCGAAGCCAACAATCTTTCGGGAGTGGCCTCCACCCTTACGACATCAACAAATAACAACGAATCGAGATCATCTTCCAGGGTCAAACTAAGCTGGACCCAATCCTTATGCGACAAATCGGGACCCTGCACAGCTAAATCAACATCGGAGCGTTCATCATGATCGCCTCTTGCACGTGAGCCAAATAGAATGACCTTATCAACCCCTGAATAGCCGGAAACAACGTCAATGATTTCTTTTTTCAACTTCACGGGCAAATGCACGGTCATAGCCTCACACCACCTTTTAAAAACATTATGGCACAAAAAAATGATTTCGATATAAGGAATGCGATTCACTTGTAATCCGACCAAATTAGTAGTATTTTATAAAAAAATAGTTATTTATCCTGAAGGAGGCATTTCAAATGGCAGAAGTTCAATCTGATGCGCTTGTAACCACCGAATGGGCCGATCAACATAAAGGCGATTCCGACGTTCAACTTGTTGAGGTCGACGTGGATAACAGTGCTTATGAATCAGGACATATCGAAGGAGCAATTGCCTGGAATTGGACCACACAGCTTAATGATGAGGTTCGCAGGGACATTCTCAGCCCGGAACAACTGGCTGAACTTCTTGGAAATACAGGTATCACCCCGGACACTACCGTTGTCCTCTACGGCGACAACAACAACTGGTTTGCCGCATACGCTTACTGGCAACTGAAAATGTTCGGCCATGACAAAGTCAAACTCATCAATGGCGGCCGTGTAAAATGGGAGTTGGAAAACCGCTCCTATACCAAAGAAGTGCCGACTGTTGAAACCGTTGAATACCCGGTTCAAAGTGCGAGCCAAGAGCTGCGCGCCATGCAATCCGATGTGGCTCAAGCTCTCAACGGCGCAACGGCACTCGTTGACGTCCGCAGTCCGCAAGAATTCTCCGGTGAGGTTATCGCACCTCCGGGAATGACCGAAACGGCACAGCGCGGCGGACACATTCCAGGCGCAGCCAACATCCCATGGAAGCAAGCCACCAATGAAGACGGAACATTTAAATCGGAAGAAGAA
>DASVCO010000003.1:0-15404 GCA_036381575.1 Caryophanales bacterium | reverse complement strand
CATCCAGCCATGTGAAACCATGTTTTTGGTAGGGGCGCAACGTTCCCTGAAAAGCTTTTGGGACTCTCTTCCGTTTTTTCTCGGGTGGCCTTAACAACATTTCCAGGTAATCCTTCGTTTCCTGACGGCTTTCAATCGAAACAAAACGCTTTTCCCGTTGCTTTTCAACAATGGACATGCGTAACAAATCCGACATCTTCCCTTTACGACCGATCAGATTTTCGGTCTCCGCCATTTCCTCATAAGCCGCTTTCATTTTCTCAAGCGGCAGTTCGATCCACTCATCTTGATGGCGTAGAAATCGTTGCTGCTGATCAATAAGCTGTTTAAACCGTTCAACCGGAAAGGACAGATCACCTACCGAAACCTGCCAATTGAAATCAACGAGGGTTTCAAGAGAAAATCTTTTTTCCTTTTCATCCACTTCTGATTGTAAACGAACATCGGGCTCTTCATCATTATGTCTCTTGATTTTCATCCAATCCGGAAACTGCACATGAACGTCTTCCTCACGAATATTTGAATAAAATTCAGTGAGTTCTCGGGTCAGGCAACGGAACAAGAAATCGTGATCATAAATTTGATAGCCAAACTTTCGAAAGACAGGATGGACTCTTGCAAGCCTGTCGAATTTTTTATTCAGCCACTGCCTGACCGATAAATGTCGACGGCATGCCTCTTCTCCATCAAGCAAACGATTCCGTTTTTCATCCGCTACACCGATTTTCAGGCGGATGGTCCATGATTCGTCAGGATGAAACGGTTCCACCTCGTTCTCCGGTTCCATGCATAACAAAAGAGAAACCGGCTCCAAGTCGAGTCCGATCTTTGTGTATTTGAAACTCTCAAGGGTGATTCTCGGGGCAGGCCGGGCCTTGCCTTCCATTGACCCGTGCCAGCGCTCACAGTGTTTTTTCAATTTATGAATAGCTTGCGCGCTGTCGGGGTCTTCGGTCGTCATGAAACAAAGGTTCTTCGGCTGCTGTAAATCGTGAAACCATTTATCCGCCGTTGCGAGGTTGGCGAAAGCCGTCCGCCGCCATGGAAAACTCGACGCAAGTAAATTTCTGACGATCTGGTCCGTCCAAGTATCCAGTAAAATATTGAGCCACTGGCGAATGCCAAATGAGGCTAATTCCAGGGCGGAAAGCGCCTCAACCGGAACCAGCCGAATCCATTTGTTGAACAGTTCTCCCCGGTTCAAAGCCTGACGACTCAACATCCACTGCGAAAAGGCGTAGGTTTTGTTTTCTTTCTCCGCCGTAAGCAACGTTGGATAATAATGACCGGCCTCCAGGAGAGCAGCCAAACCTTCACCCAACCGAGCCCAGAATTCAAAGGTTTGTCCTGCTTCAATCTGACCATTGAGTGACGCCCCGTGGGCCAGAAAACGAAACATCTCCCACATCGGAACAAAGCACCCGGAGACATTGACCTGGTCGCCCTCTTCATTTTCAAAGACAACGTCTTTGCCTTCCAAGCTCGTGCGGAAATATCGCCAACGGCCGCTAATTCCAGATAACGTCTTTGCCGATTGAACGTTCCCGTATGTCCCCTTTTCTTCAGTTAGCCAGACGAAGAAACTGTCGTCATTCATCGTCGGAATATAGGTCATTTCCAAATAATATTGAGCCATCTATTTACACCCTGTTTTTGTAACATCAGAAATCATACTCTCCATTATAACGAATACTGCTGGAAACAACAATTTCAACTACAGTCAGGAAGTCGGGTTTAAATTTCCCTTTTTGATCTCCCCTGAAGGCTTGATTGCCAATAACGCAAACAGCACGGCTACAATACAGACCCCCGTTATCGTAAAGAACAACATTTGATGGGAGAATTTCATGAGGACGGCAAACAAAGGAGGCCCCAAAGCCACACCGATGAACCGCATACTACTGTAGATTGAACTCACTGTTCCGCGCTGTTCTTTTTCAATTCCTTCTGTAATAAATGCATCCAGACACGGAAGAACGAGGCCGATGCCTACCCCGCCAGCAACAAAGACACCTGTGAATAATGCGATCTGTTCGATAAATCCAACAGTGAAAATAGAGGACGTCAATAATAAACACCCAATTAAAGTCAGTTTCTTCATCAGCGGTTTGTTTTGCCCGATTTTCCTACCGGTAATAAATGAAGCCGTCGAAAGCGCAAGTAACGGTGCTGCCAGAATAAACCCCTTCATAGTCCCTTTGATGCCGTAATGGTCCTGCAGAATGGTTGACAGGAAGAAAAGCACTCCGAACAAGACAAACATGAAGATACAACCTATAACAAAAATCGCGTAAAGCCATCTTCCTTTCTCTGCAAAGATCTGTTTGACCGACTTGAGAAAGCCCCGAAATGGCTGCGGTTCCTCCTGCTTCTTGGGAGACTTCACAAGAAACAACACGAGCAAGGTGGAAATGAGGCAAAAGACCGGAATAGCCAGAAACGGAATAAACCAAATGATTGAAGCTAAGAAAGCCCCGATAATCGGACTCAGAACTTTCCCGAATGTGTTGGAAGTCTCCACCATGCCGAGGCTGCTTGACACTTGTTGTTCATTCTTGAACATATCGCCGACTAGTGGAAGCACAACCGGAAATGCCCCGGAAGCTCCGATTCCCTGAAGCAACCGTCCGGCGAGGATTATCCAGTAAGGATTATCCATCGTCCAAGAGGCAAAACCGGCGACGAACCCGCCGACCCCTGCAATAATCAGGCTGGGAATAATAATTTTCTTCCTCCCGATCCGGTCTGATAAATAACCGGCGATGGGAATCAAAAGAATCGCCACTACAGAATAAACGGTAATAATCAAGCTTGATTGCAGTGAGGAGATCTCTAATTTCTTTTCAATTGTCGGGAGAACAGGGATTAACATTGAGTTCCCAAGCGTCATCACAAGTGGAATTGATGCGATTGAAATCAAATCCCATTTCTTTTTGTCTTCCATAAATATTCTTCCTCTCAGCATTTTTGGATACCTTTTTTAGATTTTTTCAACTGGGAGGAAATCATGCGTGTTCCGGAAATTGGAATTTAAGGGGCTCTTGTCTAATAAAAATGTTTTGTCGAAGATAAATGGATGCATTACGAAAACTGAAAAATGGAGCTTCCTGACAAGAATGAAAAAGCACCTTGATTGTTAGAAAGGCTCAACAATTCAAGGTGCACTTTTTCCAAAAGGTCCTGCGCTTATGCCAATGACTGAGTTGTTTGAGTGCCGCTGTTTTTCCCGGCTGCTCCGTTCAAATAATTCAATGCGGCTGCAGCTAACGTTTTGCCGGCAACCGGCATTGATCGCTCATCAATGTTAAAACGAGGATGATGATGAGGATATTCAGCGCCGATATCTTCATTTCTCGCTCCTGTAAAAAAGAAGGTCCCGGGCACGTGTTGCAAATAATACGCAAAATCTTCGCCACCCATAACAGGAGGCATTTCGAAAACATTTTCAGCCTCAACAACTTCTTTTGCGGCATTTACAAGAAGTTCTGTTTCCTCAGGATGATTCCGGACGGCGGGATACCCCCGTTCAAAGGAAAAATTACACTCCGCTCCGGCAGCCTTACAAGTATGTTTGGCGATATTCTCGAGCTTCTGTTCGACTTCATCCCGAACCTCCGGATCGAATGTCCGAACTGTACCGGAAATGACTGCTTTTTCCGCCACAACGTTAAACGCCTTTCCGGAATGAAACGAACCGACGGTCACAACAGCTGATTTTAAAGGATCCACCGCTCGACTGACAATTTGTTGGAGGTCAGACACAAGCCGGCTTGCCGTGACAATCGCATCGACTGTCTGATGCGGCATGCCTCCATGCCCGCCTTTTCCGATCACTTCCACATCGAATCGGTCAGCGTTCGCCATCACATCGCCGCTGCGATATCCTATCGTTCCTGTCGGAAACAGCGACCAGAGATGTGTTCCGAATATCGCGTCTACCCCCTCGAGGCAACCATCCTCAATCATTGGTTTCGCCCCGCCCGGGGTCAACTCCTCTGCAAACTGATGGATGAAGACGATGGTCCCGGGAATTTCTTCTTTATGTTTCGCCAGAACCTTTGCCAGACAAAGCATTTCAGCCGTATGTCCGTCATGCCCGCAGGCATGCATAACTCCTTCCGTTTTGGATTTATACGGAAGATCATTTTCTTCATGAATCGGCAATGCGTCGAAATCCGCCCGCAGAGCAACGGTTTTCCCGGGTTTTCCGCCTTTTAATGTAGAAACGACTCCTCTTCCACCCACTTCAGTCCTGACTTCAAGCCCTAGATTCCGGTGATATTCGGCGATTTTTCTCGGGGTTTCAACTTCCTTAAACGAAAGTTCTGGATTCATGTGGAAATGCCTCCGTAACTCCACCATTTCCTCATACGTTTCATCCAATTGTTTAAAGATCTCCTCAAGCATCCGTCCCTCTCCTTTCTTAATCCTTACTACTTTTCATTATAACGTATTTTCATCTCTATTCGGCCAAAGTCTGTTCGATTTTCGAATATTTCCTTTCATTATCACAAACCCAAAACAAAACAATTCAACATATTACTTTTTCGACATGAGCTCGGCAAAACCCTTTACTCACTAAATAAAAAAAACAGGCAGGAACAGTTTTAGACTGCCCGCTGCCGGTTTGGAAAACGCTTACAAATTCATTTAACTAATGGAACGCCAGGTCAACAATCCTTCATTGTATAACTCAACAGAAATTTCATTAATAACCTCTTCCAATAGTGTCAATAATTCTTGAACCTCCACTGTGCTGATAATGAGAGGAGGAGTCAAAAGAATCGCGTCCCCACCTGTGCCGTTCAGACCTCCAGCGGCATTGTACAGAATCAGGCCTTTTTCATAGCCTTTCCTTATTACGCGGTTGGTCACTTCAGAACGCAAATCGAAAGGCTGCTTCGTTTCCTTGTCAGCAACAAATTCCACTCCCCGCAGCAATCCTTTCCCACGTATGTTTCCGATCATCGGATATTTCTGCTCAAGTTCTTCAAGCCCTTTTCTGAGCACTTCACCTTGGTAGGCAGCATTTTCCGGAAGATGATGCTTCTTTAGGTAATTCACAGCCGCGAGACCTGTCGCGGTCGACTGTGGATTGGCGCTCAGCGTATGCCCGGCCATCATCATTTTCGAACCCTTCTTGATGGTATCAATAACACGGTCGGAAACCATCGCCGCCCCTATTGGGGTGCACCCGCCTCCGAGACCTTTGCCCAGGGTCATTAAATCCGGTTGAACGCCCCAGTGTTCCATCGCGAACATTTTCCCCGTCCTTCCCAGGCCGGTCACCACTTCATCTGCTATTGTGAGAATATCGTACTTGTCACAGATTTCTTTGACGCGTTTATAGTAATCCGGCGGCGGCACAATCGCCCCACCCGAAGCTGCTATAATCGGTTCGAAAATAAACGCGGCAATGTTTTCCGCGCCGACTTTCTGAATCGCTGTCTCAATATCATTGGCACAAGCGAGCCCGCAAGAAGGATACGTTTGATTGAACGGGCACCGATAACAATATGGAGGCGAAGCTCCCGGAAAATCATTCAAAAGGGCTTCGAACCGCTGCCGGCGGATTACGTTCCCCGACATCGACAACGCGCCGAGCGTTACGCCATGGTAACTCATCCAACGCGAAAGAATACGGTTTTTCTCCGGTCTTCCCCGTTCTTGCCAGTACTGGACTGCGATTTTCAAGGCAATTTCCGTCGCCTCCGAGCCGCTGTTGACGAAAAACGCCCAATCCAAATCACCCGGCGCCTCACGAGCTAATGTTTCAGCCAACTTCTCTGCGGGGGCACTCGTGAACTGTCCACGGAAAACGTAAGAAACTTTCTTAGCCTGTTCATACATGGCATCCGCCATTTCCTCAACCCCGTGGCCGATAGCGGCTGTCATTGCACCAGAAGAACCGTCCAAATATTTTTTGCCATTTGTATCGTACAGATAGACTCCTTTTCCATGGCTGATCTCTGGATACTCCGTCCCCAAAATCGGTTTAATTAAATGCGTCACGTCGCCACCTCCTAAAGCTTGACAATCCAAGTCTGTCCCATCGCCAGAACGAATGAGCCAATCTGAACCTCCTGTTTCCATCGTATGAGAAGAAAGGGGAAAATTCTATTCAACGAAATATACAAAAATGGACTGAATTATTGTACGATTAGTATAAAGCGTTTTCAAAAAAGAAAATCATCAGCCAATGGAGAGGATTGCAATGGGAATCACCGTGGAAGAAGCCCTGCAAATGCCTGAATTAAAGGAAACAAAGCTTGTGGCCGGCTTTCAGGGGATCAGCCGGGAAATCAAATGGGTCACCATTCTTGAAATCATCGAGGATGTGGCCCGGATCCATGAAGGCGAATTTCTGATCACTACCGGATACGGATTGAATAACAATCCGAATAGCTCCGGCAAGATCATCGAGCGGCTTGCCAGGCAAAATTTATCCGGAGTCGCCGTGCTCACCGGTTATTATGTAAAAGAAATTCCGCCTCAAATGCTTGAAGCGGCAAACAAAAACCAATTACCATTGATTGAAATTCCAAAACAAATGACCTTTTCAACCGTCACCCGAGTGATTCTTGAAAAGGTTGTCAACTCACAGATGAAATTGGTTTCCTATGCTCATCATATTCAGGAAGAACTGACATCGTTGGTGTTGCAAAATTACGGAATGTCCACGATCACGAGAAAGCTCGCTAAGCTGACAGAATCGCGCATGAAAATTATGGACAAAAACGGTGAAGAGATTGACAGCTTTCCAAGATCAGAAAATCATGACAATCAAATGAAGACCAGCCTGCACCAGTTTCACTATCCGATCCTGGTAGACGAACAATTGTATGGGTTCCTGCATGCTGAAAAGGAAACCCCGTATTCACAGTTTGAGCAACTGGCAATGCAACAGGCTTCCACGATCTATGCAATTGAATTCTTGAAGTTGAAGATTGTGGACGATACGAAAATGTACCTGCAGGGCGATTTCCTGGATGATTTACTGCAAAAAGGTTATGTCAACGAACAATCTGCCATCGAACGCGGCCACCAGCTTGGATTCGAGCTGGCAAAGCAAAACCTTGTGATGCTGATCCAGTCAAATGATCTGGATCGAACGGTAAATATAGCTATCGAAGTCTTTAATAAGAACAACGAAAAATATTTATTGAGAAAGAAGTCAGACCACATTGTCATTCTTCACCCCTCTGAAATCGAAACAGACGCGGAAGCACAAATTCAACAATTGGGGGAAGAGATCATTCATCTGTTTAAAAAGAACAACCAAGGAGACGCCTTGATTGTCATCGGAGTGGGCACGACCGTCCATGGAGTAGCAGCCATCGCCGATAGTGCCCGACAGGCCCGTTATGCCTTACTTTTTTCACGTTACATGAAAAAGGAATGGATTTCCTTTCACGATCTGGGAGCCTATCAATATTTTATTCAACTGAAAGACAACGGCGCCGAGCTGACGCCTTATTACACATCTGTGCTCGGACCGCTGATAGACTATGATATGAACCACCATTCCAACCTGATTAAAACATTCGAGGCCTATATCGAAAACAACCTAAAATTACAAAGCACAGCGGATCAATTGTTTATCCATCGTCATACGCTCACTTACCGCCTCGAGCAAATCAAGAAGAAAACCGGCAAAGACATTCAACTGGCGAACGAAAGAATCCAGCTTCATCTTGCCGTTATGGCTTATCGGATTGATCAAATGTTAAGCTGGGAGTGATCCTTTTAAGGTCCACTCCTGTATCTCTTCAAATTAACGGACAACTGTATCTAACCATTTTTGTGCCATTAAAGCATGCCCGGCTGAAGAAGGATGAACACCGTCATGCGCCCAAAATTCCGGAGAGCGTTTAGCTGTAACCTGGGCAAATGCACCATCAAACGGAACAAGCACAGCGTTGAACTCCCTGGCTAATTTTCTTACAACCTGAATCTTCGGATCAAGATCTTGCCGCCATTGTTCCCGGTCCTCTGGAAATGGGAGAACGAAGGGTTCACACAAAATAAGCTTCGCATTGAGCTTGTCCCGAACGGTCTTCAGTAAATAACGATAATCCGACTCAAATTGTCCTACCGGCGTTGGATTGTTTTGGTCATATCTTCGCCAACAGTCATTAATGCCAATCAAAATCGAAACCCAATCCGGCTGCAAATCCAGACAGTCGGACTGCCACCGCTCCCGCAAATCTTGCACTCTGTTCCCACTGATTCCCCTATTATAGAACGTCACCTGTTTCTCCGGATATAGCGCTGAAAACCAGGCAGCAGCCATCATTGCATAGCCGGCTCCCATGTGGTTCCCTTTTCCGTAGTCCCTGCCTGCATCCGTAATACTGTCGCCTTGAAACAATACCTTCTCACCAGATTTGAACATTGAAATCACCTGTTTATTCATTATTATCGAACAAATCAACTGTATGCGAAACAGCCTCGCAATGCAAGCACTTCAAGGCTGTTTTCTATCAGTTGAGTCCTCTTTTACGATTTTTTCACGTTAACAAATGATTTATCAAACAGGAACCCGTCCACTGATGATGTCTTTATACCACTTTGCACTGGCTTTCGGAATGCGTTCTTGAGTTTCATAATCTACATAAACGATGCCAAACCTTTTTTCGTAACCAAAGGCCCATTCGAAATTATCGAGCAGAGACCAAACATAATATCCTTTAAGATTGCCGCCCTCATCAATAAAACGACCCGCTGCGTCAAAATGGCTCTTCAAATAATCAATCCTGTCTTGATCATCAATTTCCCCGTTAATGACCTGATCGGGGAAGGCCGCTCCATTCTCGGTAATGTATAAAGGAAGTTCCGTATAATCTTCCTTCAAGCGGTGTAACAGCCTGTAAAGTGATTCAGGATGGATCCCCCAGCCCATCTCGGTTGTCTTTCCTTCGACCGGAAGACTGCTGGAACCTAATAATGGATCACTTGAATCCTCTTTAACAACATTATGAAAATAATAGTTGACACCCAAGAAATCAATCGGTTCTGAGATCACTGCAAGATCATCAGATTCAATAAAATCAAGTTCCCCCGCCTCTTCGGCGAAAACCTTAATCATGTCAGAAGGATAGTTCCCTTTAAAAACCGGGTCCAGAAACCATCGATTCCCGAATCCATCGCTTCGTTTTGCTGCCTCGACGTCCTCTCGCTTATCCGTTGCAGCCACTGCAGGCGTCAAATTCAAAGTAATTCCGATTTCCCCTTTTTTCCCGGAGCGACGAAAGGCTTGGACGGCTTTCCCGTGTGACAGCATTAAATGGTGGGAAACCGTCAACGCCTCTTTCAAATCTTGGTGTCCCGGGGCATGAACGCCAAACGCATGACCAAGAAATGCTGCACACCACGGTTCATTATGCGTAATCCACATTGAAACCTGATCACCCAATTCCTCGAATAATGTTTCTGCATAATGAACAAAATGATCAACTGTCTCACGGTTGGTCCAGCCGCCTCTATCTTGAAGCCATTGAGGCAAATCCCAATGATAGATTGTTGCGGCAGGCTCAATATTATGGCGATGCAATTCTTTCAGCAATCTTTTGTAAAAGTCGATTCCCTTTTGATTAAAACGCCCGGGCTCAGGAAAGACTCGCGACCATGCGATTGAGAAACGATAAGATTGAATACCCAGATCAGCCATCAACTGAATATCATCTTTATAAAGATGATAATGGTCACAGGCGACATCGCCGTTATGGTTTTCATAAACTTTGCCTGGTGTCCGGGAAAATCGATCCCATATCGATTCACCGCGCCCATCCTCATTATAAGCACCTTCTATCTGGTACGAAGCAGTTGCCGTCCCCCATATAAAATCTTTCGGAAATTCAGACATGTCATCCCCTCACATTCTATCGTTTTATGGATTATCTTTGAATCAAATTCCCATGGCGAATTTGCGCCTGATTCAGTCAGGGTTGAGCCCTTAAAATAGCAAAGTCTATTTTTCATTAATCTCCCCACTTATACAATACAAGACCTCTACTGAATCAAGTTAAAGGCTTCTTTGAAGTCACCGCCAGCATGGTGGCATGCAACAAAATGTTCGGATTCTGCTGTCCCTTCTAAAGGAGGCATTTCTTCTTTACAAATATTAGTTGCAAGCGGACAACGGTGAGCAAACGGACACCCCTGCCTTCCCTCTGATAAATCAGGGGCTTCATTACTGAGCGAAGATAATTCAAGCTCAGATGAACTTCCCGGCGTGGCGGCCAAAAGTAATTGCGTATAAGGATGAAGCGGTTTTTGTATAAGAGTTTTAGATTCCGCTATCTCCATCACTTTCCCTCCGTACATGACCATAATCCTATCACCGAAATACCTGGCCGAAGCCAAATCATGGGTAATGTATAAATAAGAAAGATTCATATCGTGTTTTAATTCATTCAATAACTCCAGAATGCCTGCCCGAATTGATACATCAAGCATGGAAGTCGGTTCATCCGCGACCATAAATTTCGGATTTGCCGCCAGCGTCCGTGCAATGGCCAGTCTTTGCCGCTGGCCGCCGGACAATTCGTGAGGATATTTCTTTCTCATTTCGGAAACCGGTGTCAAGCCAACCCTTTTAAACAGGCTGTCAATTTCCTTATCCAATTCCGCCCCACGGCAGCCGCGGTATTTCTTCAAAGGAAACGTTACATGTTTTTCAACCGTGCGCACAGGGTTTAAAGAACCAAACGGATCCTGGAAAATCATCTGTGCCTTCCCCCGGTACTTTCTCAATTCCCGCCCTTTGATATGGTTAATGTTTTGACCTTCCACCGAAATGCTTCCTTCTGTTGGGTCCAGAATACGGACAAGTGTCCTTCCGATGGTCGATTTCCCGCTGCCGGATTCCCCGACAAGAGCCAAAACCTCTCCTTTTCGAATTGTAAAACTGACATGATCGACAGGCGTAATGTAGCTTTTCCGTTTTCCGTCACGGACTGGAAACCTGATTTTCAATTGGTCTACTTCAACTAATTGATTTTCCATATTCAACACCTCAACTCCCTGACTTCTCGTAAAGATGGCATTCAACGAGACCGTCTCGAACTTCATGCAGTTCAGGCCGTAAGCTCCGACAGTTCTCATACGCGAATGGACAGCGTGGATGATAGGCACATCCAACCGGAAGATCGACTAAATCAGGCGGATTTCCTGGTATACCTTCAATCACAACATCATCGGCGGTCAATTTGGGGATAGCCCTCATTAATCCTTGCGTATAGGGATGGTGCGACTCTTCTGTATCCAATGTTTCACTGTGCGCTTTTTCAATCAAACGGCCTGCATACATTATCGCTACACTTGAGCAAAGCTCTGTTACAAGACTGAAATCGTGACTGATTAACAAAATGGCAAACTTTTGTGTTTTTTGCAGATCTCTGATTTTATCCAAAATCGAACGCTGAACGACAACATCAAGAGCGGTAGTCGGCTCATCCATAATGACGAGGTCCGGCTCAAGCGCTACAGCAATGGCGATGACAATCCTTTGTCGCATACCGCCAGACAATTCATGTGGAAAAGCCCGCAGATATTTTGAATCAATACTCACCAATTCCAACAATTCACGCGATCGCTTGCGTGCTGCTTTATAGCTCATCCCTTTGCGGTGGCTTCGCAATGTGTCAACCATCTGGGCCTCCACATTCAACACGGGGTTTAAGGCGTTCATTGCGCTTTGGAAAACCATTGACATTCGATTCCAACGAAACTGCCGCAATTCTTTGTCACCCATGCTGTAAATATCTTGTCCCATAACCTTTACCTTTCCCGAAGTCAATCGTGCATTGCCCTTCAAAAGGTGCATAATCGCATTGGCCAGTGTCGACTTTCCGGATCCCGATTCACCCACAAGACCGACAATCGTGTTCGGATAAATTTTCATTGATACGTGATTGACCGCCTGAACGGCGCCAGCAGGGGAATCATAACTGACAGATACATCATCTAATTCAAGAACAGGTTCATTCTTATCCATTATGCTTCCTCCTTATTTGTTGGCGAAGGCGCGGATTTGTAATTTGATCAACCGCAAAGTTCATCAGCACGAGACTCATCCCGACGAGAGCAATGCCGATGCCGGGAGGTAGAAACCACCACCAAGAGCCATTTAACAACGCTCCACTTCCTTTGGCCCAATACAGCATGGTTCCCCAGCTGACGGAGGACACACTTTCCAATCCCAAAAAGGCAAGACCGGAGTCAGCCAAAATCGCCGCTAAAGAGGCATACATAATATTCGATGCAATTACCGAGACCATATTCGGCGCGATTTGCGTAAACATTACTCTCAAGTTCGATTCACCCGATAATTTAGCAGCGGTTACATAATCCCGGCTTCCGAGCGAAAACGTCATCGAACGAAAAACCCTTGCTCCCCATGCCCATCCGGTCAACGCAATAATCAAACCGTTCATATAAGGCGACGCATTTTCCAAATAAGCTTCGATGACAATAAGCAGAGCCAGGCCTGGTACAACAAGAAAGAGATTAGTGACAAATCCCAAAATGGAATCAACTATCCGCCCCGCAAATCCGCTGATTAATCCGATGGTCAAACCGATAATTGTCGTCAGGATCCCGGCGCCGAAACCGACTACAATAGTTGAGCGTGCTCCGTATATAAACTGTGAAAAAACATCCTTCCCGGTATTCGTTGTCCCGAAAATATGCTCCGCCGTCGGGGCTTGAGACGGTGGAAAAATCGCAGCATTGGGATCATAAGGCGCAATCCAGGGTTCAAAAATAGCGGCAAGTACAAAAACCAGAAAGATGATCATCCCAACCGTCGCTTTTTTATTGGCAAAGAGCGGTAATAAAAAGTTGTAAATCCGATTTAGTGGGCTGTGCTTTTTTCCAATAGGTTGACTTGTTTTTCCTAATTCCACATTCATGAATTGGCACCTCCCGTCCGGATACGCGGATCGAGGCGGGCGTAAAGTAAGTCAACAATCAAATTGGCGGTAAGCACAGCAACGGCGATCAACAAAAATGAAGCTTGAATCATTGGATAATCCTGTGAAAGAACAGCATCATTCAGTTGGCTGCCGATCCCCGGATAAGAAAACACGACTTCCACCAGGATTGCCCCGCTGACCACATGCCCGATAGCAAGAGCAAAACTTGTCAACTGAGGCAAAAATGCATTCCGGGCCGCATACGAAAACATTAACCGTGACGGATGAACCCCTTTCGCTTCGGCAAATACCACATAATCCTCTCCGAGTGTATAAATCATGTTATTACGCATCCCGATAAGCCAACCGCTCAGTCCGCCGAAAAACAATGTGATCCCCGGAAGAATACTGTGAAAGAGGGCACTTTTGATAAAATCCCAATTGAAGCCCGGCATGACATCAATCGAAAAACCTTTTCCAAGTGGAAACCATCCGAGTTGAAAAGCAAATACAAAGATGAGCACCATGGCGACAAAAAAGTGCGGCATCGCCTGTAATGCCATTGAAGAAATCGGCAAGGTAGAATCCAATATACCCTGGCGCTTGAATGAAACATAAATACCGAGTGCGGTCCCGATGAATACAGAAATCACCGTAGCCCCGCCAACCAGAAAAATCGTCCACGGCATGCTGTGACCAATAATTGATGTAACAGGAACCGGAAAATTCGCAAAGGAAAGTCCCCAATCTCCGGTAACCAACCCTTGCAAATAAGAAAGATATTTATCCCATATCGGTTCATCCGTCAGACCAAATTGCTGTTTCATGGCAGCCATCGCTTCAGGTTTCAATTGGCCTTGAAATTTGGCAAACATCGCTTGTGCTGGATTTCCCGGCATCAAGCGCGGCAAAATAAAATTGATTGTAACGGCTGCCCACAATGATAAAACGAAAAAAATAAGACGATTAATAAAATAACGCACCCATATCCCTCCTTAACATAAAATGCCTTTTCTTAGATGATGATGTGAACCCCACCAGATGGTTAGCGAACTGACCTGACAAAACCTGACTCCCAAAAGTGTGGTATGAACAACTGCTGTCTTAAACAAGGTACAAGGGGAAGGTTTCATTCCCTCCCCTTGCAAACACCGGGCCTATTGAACCGGTTTCAGATGCTTAAGGACCACTGCAGGTGCGGGCCAATCGTGAGGCGCCGGATCCACATACGGGTTTTCTTTAGTAGGCCAATTGGTATACTTTGAGTCATTGTACTCATACCAGATTGGTCCCTGTACAAGAGGGATTGAAGGCAGATTTTCTGCTACAATTTGTTGCAAAGTGAAAATGGCTTGTTTTTGTTTTTGTTTATCCGTTGTACTGGAAAAAGTGGCAAGTGCCTGATTCGTTTTCGGATCATTCCACTGCTCAAGATTCCAGGCCCCTTCCGAACCCAGGAAATCCTTGTATTGTTTATAAGGGGTAAAACCTGCGTTCGTCCAGGAAATCGCCAGTTGATATTTTCCGGTTGTAACGTCATTGGCATAAGCGCCGTATTGAAGCTGCTGCACCTGAACATCAATGCCGACTTTAGCCAAATCTTGCTTAATTAGTTGTGTCATTGTGGCCCAGTCCGTCCAACCGGACACCGTGTACAATTTGAACGAAAGCGGTTTTCCATTCTTGGCGAAAATGCCATCGCCGTTTTTCTTATATCCGGCATCCTTTAAAACCTGCATGGCCTTCTCCGGATTATATTCAAATGCCTTGTATTTCTCCGGCAAATCCGGATTGACCCAATTGTCGCGACCGGAAATCCAGCCCGTCGGAGTGGAAGGCGGCGCGAAACCGGATTCAGCCTTTTCTGATATTTGCTCTCGGTTGATAGCTAAACTCATTGCTTGCCGGACAGCAATATCCTTAAGTAGTGGTTTCTTTAAATTTGTGTAAAGTGTAAAGTTGTTCTTCGCTGGAAACCAATATTTGTTATGTTCACTTTTCGAAGCGTATACTTTGTCGGCATTATTGATGAAAATGCCCGCCCAATCAATTTCCCCCTGGGTCAATGCAAGCGTTACACTCTGGTTGCCCTTGTAAGAGGGAAACTTAATCACCGGAACCGGCAAATCTCCTCCGTAATAATCCTCCCGTGCCTTTAACACATAAACGGACGGGCTAAAGGACTTTACAGTGTAGGGTCCAGTGCCCACAGGCTCAGTAACTTGCTCTTTTGTCGGTGCGTCAATGTCCTTCCAAATATGTTTTGGAACAATCAATGTTCCCAAAATATAAGACTGAAAAGGTACGTTAGCCTTCTTGAAATGAAAGGAAACTTTGTTGTCTCCCTTTTTCTCCACTGAAGACAAATGACTCCATATACCTGATGTATCAGCCGCATCATGCTTTTTCAACAATTGGAAGGTGAACAAGACATCATCTGCGCTGAACGGTTTGCCGTCCGACCACTTTACATTATTCTTCAATGTA
>DASVCO010000002.1:0-3099 GCA_036381575.1 Caryophanales bacterium | reverse complement strand
AATTGCCGATGAGGTTGGCGCGTATTTAATGGTCGATATGGCCCATATCGCAGGCCTTGTCGCAACTGGCCATCATCAGAATCCGGTTCCGTATGCTGATTTTGTCACGACGACTACCCATAAGACACTGAGGGGACCGCGAGGCGGCATGATCTTGTGCAAAGAAGAGCATAAGAAAGCAATTGATAAAGTGATTTTTCCAGGATTGCAAGGCGGTCCGCTTATGCATGTAATTGCGGCAAAGGCGGTAGCTCTCGGGGAAGCGCTGCAGGATGATTTCAAGGCATACTCCCAGCAAATCATCGACAATGCCAAACGGCTTGGTGAAAAACTTGAGGCGGAAGGAATCGATCTTGTTTCCGGCGGGACGGATAATCACCTGTTATTGCTTGATGTACGCAGTCTATACATGACCGGCAAGGATGCGGAAAAGGCATTGGACAATGTGGGCATTACTGCCAATAAGAATACGATTCCGTTTGATCCGGAAAAACCGTTTGTCACAAGCGGATTGCGGATCGGAACTGCAGCGGTGACATCGCGGGGATTCGGGCTCGAGGAGATGGATGAAGTGGCCTCGATTATGGCGTTGACCCTGAAACATCTGGACGATGAAGAAAAGCATGAAGAAGCCAGGCGTCGTGTACAGGCCCTGACCGAAAAAGTTTCGCTTTACCCGAATCTATAGAATTTTTTTCCGAAAGTCATTGACAATATCGTTTTTGGTTGCTACAATCCAAATAATCTAAAAAAAACTGAACACGGATTTTTCTTATCAAGAGAGGCGGAGGGACTGGCCCTGTGATGCCCGGCAACCTGTCGTACACTTGAGTGAGCATTTACTGCTTGCCCGAGTTGTCGAAAAAGGTGCCAAATCCTGCAAAGCGAAAGCTTTGGAAGATAAGGATTGCTGCTGTATGCAGGCCTCTCTTTGATTAGACGGTCTGCATTTTTTTTTATTGCCAAAATACAAATGGAGTGGAGGAGATGGCAAGTGGGCATAGCGAAAAGTTCTAATTTAGGGTATCCGCGAATAGGGGAGAAGCGGGAATGGAAAAAGGCGTTGGAGAAATTTTGGTCGGGGAAGTGGGATGAAGAGCGTTTTTCTAAAGAGATGGAGCATCGCAGGCTTATCCATTTGCAAAAACAACGGCAGCAGGGAATTGACTTGATTCCTGTAGGAGACTTTTCTTTGTACGATCATGTATTGGACATTTCCATTATGTTTGGCCTGATTCCCGAGCGTTTTGGGGTGGAAAAAGACGGTCCCGTTTCATTGGAAACCTACTTTTCGATTGCGCGGGGGCGCCAGGATGCCGTAGCTTCGGAAATGACCAAATGGTTTAATACGAATTATCATTATATCGTTCCTGAACTTGAAGGGGTGAAGCCTCAGTTGACCGAGAATCGCCCGCTATTTTATTATCGGGAGGCGAAGGAGAAACTCGGGATTGCCGGCAAGCCGGTTCTTTTGGGCCCGATCACCTTTTTAAAACTGGCAAAAGGCTATGAGGAGAAAGAATTCGGTGATTGGTTGGAGAGCCTTGTTCCTTTGTATGAAAAGGTTCTGAAGGAACTGGAAGAGGCAGGAGTCGAGTGGGTTCAGTTTGATGAACCGATTTTATCTCTTGAAGTTGAGGATTCTGATCTGGAATGGTTCCGTTTTGCGTACGGTTCTTTGAATAATGCGGCACCGGGATTGAAACTGCTGTTGCAGACCTATTTTGAAGCAGTCGACCATTATCGGGATGTTATCGATTTGCCAGTACAGGGGATCGGGCTTGATTTTGTCCATGATCATGGCAAAAATCTTGCTTCCCTGGAACAGCATGGTTTTCCTGAGGATAAGGTATTGGCTGCAGGGGTGATTGATGGCCGCAATGTGTGGCGTTCCGATCTTCAGGAAAGGTCAGTGTTGCTGGAGAAAATCACTGCTTCTGTTCCGTCCGAACAATTGATTATTCAACCTTCGGCAAGCTTATTGCACGTTCCGGTTACAGTCAAAAACGAAGAAGAACTGGATCCGCTTTTACAGGGTGCCCTGGCCTTTGCCGATGAAAAGCTGATTGAAGTATCGGTTTTGACAAGAGCGGTTAACGAAGGTCCGGATGTAGTTAAAAACGAGGTGGTTGAGAGCAGCCGCGCAATTCAGCAACTCAATCAATCTGCGAGCCGAAATGTTAAAGAAGTGCAGAAAGCCGTCGGGAATTTGGAGGGCATCCGCTCGGAACGTGCCTCGGCTTATAAGAAACGCCGTGAAGTACAGGAAGAAAGATTCCGGCTGCCGGTTTTGCCAACAACGACAATTGGCAGTCTGCCGCAGACGACAGAGGTGCGTAAGGCAAGAAGAGATTGGCGCAAAGGGGAATGGAGCGACGACCAGTATGATCGTTTTGTGAAAAATGAAATCAAAGGGTGGATCGACATTCAGGAAAAGATTGGGTTGGATGTCTTGATTCACGGGGAATTTGAACGGAACGATATGGTTGAGTATTTTGGGGAAAAATTAAGTGGATTTGCTGCGACGAAGTATGCATGGGTACAGTCGTACGGATCCCGGTGCGTCAAGCCGCCGATTATATACGGAGATGTTCGGTTTGAGGAACCGATGACAGTGAAAGAGAGTGTGTACGCCCAGTCGCTGACGGAGAAACCAGTAAAAGGCATGCTGACAGGGCCGGTAACGATCTTGAACTGGTCGTTTGAAAGAGATGACATTGCCAAAGAAAATGTTTTGTATCAAATCGCGCTCGCTCTTCGCCACGAGGTTGAGGCTCTTGAGGCGGAAGGGATTTCGATGATCCAGGTAGATGAACCGGCGTTACGCGAAGGTTTGCCACTTAAGCAGGAATATTGGGAGGATTATCTGGATAAAGCGGTGCATGCGTTTAAGCTTGCGACAACTTCTGTCAAAGATGAGACGCAGATCCATACTCATATGTGTTATTCGGAGTTCAAGGATATCATTGAGGCCATCCGGGCGCTTGATGCTGATGTGATTGCAATTGAAGCAGCCAGGAGCCATGGAGAATTGATTTCGACGTTTGAAGATCATGTATATGAAAATGAGATTGGCCTTGGCGTATACGACATTCATAG
>DASVCO010000001.1:0-4611 GCA_036381575.1 Caryophanales bacterium | reverse complement strand
GATTGATTTGGATCCATTTTGCGTGCTTCGTTCAACGCTTCGGCCACTGCATGAGCACTTTCGATAGCCGGCAGGATGCCTTCTTTTTTCGATAAAATCGAAAGGGCTTCCAGAGATTCCGCGTCAGTAATGCTGCGGTATTCTACACGTCCGCTTTCGTGCAAATGGGAATGTTCAGGACCGACACCAGGATAATCAAGCCCGGCGGAAATCGAATACGGCTCAGTGATTTGTCCATCTTCGCTTTGCAGTAAATACGTCAACGAACCATGGAGCACTCCAAGGCGTCCTCCCGAAAGCGTGGCCGCATGTTTTCCTGTCTGCAATCCTTCTCCGCCTGCCTCGACACCGATCAATTTCACGTCATCTTCCAAAAAAGGATAGAACATGCCCATTGCATTACTGCCGCCGCCGACACAAGCAACAATCGCATCAGGCAACTTTCCTTCTTTTTGAAGGAATTGTTCTTTCGATTCATCGCCGATCACCCGCTGAAAGTTCCGTACCATCTTCGGATAAGGATGCGGTCCAACAACGGAACCGATTAAATAAAAAGTATCATCAACGTGTGTCACCCAATAACGTATGGCCTCATTAGTGGCGTCCTTCAATGTTTTACTGCCGGAAGAAACAGGCACGACCTCGGCACCGAGCAATTGCATTCGAAATACATTCAGCCTTTGGCGTTCGATATCTTCTTCACCCATGAATACCTTACATTCAAGGCCGAAATAGGCTGCAACTGTGGCTGAAGCGACACCGTGCTGGCCCGCGCCGGTCTCGGCAACAATTTTCTTTTTCCCCATTCTTACCGCCAGCAATGCCTGGCCTATTGCATTATTGATTTTGTGAGCGCCGGTATGGTTCAAATCTTCCCGCTTTAAATAGATTTTCGTCCCGCCGGCCTCTTCACTTAATCTTTTTGCATAAGTTAGCGCTGTGGGTCTGCCTGAGTACTCACGCAATTCGTGCTGATAACGTTCGACAAACGAATCGTCTGCCATCGCTTCATCCAATGCACTTTCCAATTCCTCTAGCGCATGCATGAGCGTTTCAGGAACATATTTCCCTCCGAAATCTCCATATCTGCCTCTTGCATCAGGATAATTCAGCTTCATCAACATTCATCCTCTCTTCCAACCGGCTGATTTCCTCTTCGTGTTTAACGCCGTCTCTTTCAATTCCGCTGGAAACATCGACGCCTCCCGGATTGTAACGAAGCAATTCCGCGACATTGCCTGGCCGGACTCCGCCAGCAATGAAACAAGGTACACCTTGCCTTCGCGCTTCCGCCGTATATTCGGGAACAACGGTCCAATCAAAGGATTTCCCCGTTCCACCCCATTGTCCTTTCACCTTGCAATCAACCACAAAACCCACAGCCTTTCCTTCATAATCGCGCATGCGAGCAAGGGCGGTTTCGTCATGGTGGATCGCCTTCCAGACCGGCAACCCTGTAACCACGGAAATCTCGTGGACCTGTTCGGGCGTTTCTGACCCGTGACATTGAATAATATCTAGCGGAACCTGATCCACTACAACCTGGATGTCCTCCGCTGTTGAGTTGACGAACAAGCCGACAAGTTTCTGTCCCTTTTTCGGTGAAACTTCTTCCAACCATTCGGCGACTTGCTCCGGACTCACACAACGTTTGCTTACAGAAGAAAAAACAAAGCCCAGATAATCAGCCCGGCTGTTCACCGTATATCTTAAATCCTGTAACGAATGATTTCCGCAATATTTAACTTGAAGATTTTGCGCCATTATAACTCATCCTCGAACAACGTTTGAATGCCTTCCTCCGGTGTTCCTGCCCGCATTAAAGCCTCCCCGACTAGTACGCCGTTGGCCCCGAAGGCTTTTACTCTTTTCATATCTTCGCTTGTGAAGATGCCGCTTTCGCTGATGAACAAGGCTTCTTCCGGAATCAGCCCTGATAATTTTTCAGACTGGCTCAGTGATGTTTCAAATACTTTTAAATCCCGATTATTCACGCCAATGATTTTTGGTGTAAACACCTCAAGCAAACTCTTTAACTCCTTTTCGGAATGCACCTCAACCAAACAATCAAGCCCCTTTTCCGTGGCCAGTTGATAAAATTCATGAAGTTCTTCGATGTCCAAAGCCGCAACAATCAATAAAATAGCGTCGGCACCTATCCTCCGGCTCTCTTCTACCTGGCGGGCATCGATAATAAAATCTTTCCGCAATACCGGCAATCCAACTCGCTGTTTGATATCCGAGACAAATTCACATTTTCCCTGAAAATAGGTTTGGTCCGTCAGAACAGACAGAGCATCAGCCCCGCCGCGTTCGTATCCTTCGGCAACCTCCGCCGGCGCGAAATCCTCTTTTATCACACCTTTGGACGGGGACGCCTTTTTCACTTCTGAAATCAAGGCAAGGCCGCGATTCGGGTTCCTCAGAGCTTCATAAAAAGAGACTCGCGGGACCTCCGCCTCCTCCGGCATAACAAACGACTTCAATTCCTGTTTCTTCGTTTCAAGAATTTGTTCAAGCATGAGACTCGACCTTTCTTTCCTCCCGGAGTGATTGCAGGTGCTCATAAATTTGCCCGCTCCTGATCGCCTGGGAAACTTCATGCACACCTTCGGCAATCGCTTCAACTCGGCCAGCGGCATACAATCCGGCTCCAGCATTCAACAATACAATGTTGGTTGCCGCTTCACTGCCTTCTCCCGATAATACCGCTGAAATCATTTCGGCACTTTCCTGCACGGAATTCACCTGAATGTCAGCCAATTTCCCGCGTTTCAGACCAACATCTTCAGGAACAAGCTGGCTTCGGGTGATCTTTCCACCATCAAGTGTAACAATGTCGGTATGGGTTGTAACCGAAAGTTCATCCAGCCCCTCACCGCCTGTCACAATAAGCGCCCGTTCCGTTCCGAGATTCTGTAAGGTTTTCGCCATTTTTTCCGCATGGGCCGTATCGAACACACCGATTAGCTGCCGTTTGCTGTTTGCCGGATTGGTCAACGGCCCAAGCAGGTTGAAAATGTTTCGAAACCCGATTTCTTTTCGTGTCGGTGCAGCATATTTCATAGAAGCATGATATTGCTGGGCGAATAAAAAGCACATATTTTTCTGTTCCAACGATTCCAGGGCATGTTCCGCACTCGATTGCGTCGGGATCCCGAGATAATCCAGCACTTCGGCACTTCCGCTTTTTGATGACATTCCGCGATTTCCATGTTTGGCTACTTTCACACCGAGTCCCGATAGAACGATTGCTGTAGCCGTGGATATATTAAAAGTCGAGGAGGCGTCCCCTCCTGTTCCGCAGGTGTCAACCACTTCCATATCATGATCAAAGGTAACCGCGTGTTCTCTCATAGAGCGAACAAATCCGGTCATTTCCTCTATCGTTTCACCCCGGAAACGAAACACGGTCACCAAACTGGAAATTTGGCTTGGCGTGGCTTCTCCGTTCATTATGAGGTCCATTGCCTGCTTTGCCTCTGTCTCAGTCAACGTTTCACCTTCAACTGTCTTTTTCAAAATATCCTTAAACATGAAGTTTCTCCCCCTTATTCTTGAAAATGTCCTCCGCTAATTCGATCGCCTTCACCAATGCCCTCGCTTTGTTCCGCGATTCTTCCCATTCCTTGAGCGGATCCGAATCGGCCACGATCCCCGCACCGGCCTGGATGTAGGCTGTTCCGTCCTTAATCACGAGTGTCCGAATTGCTATACAAGAGTCAATGTTGCCGTCAAATCCGAGATAACCAACTGCCCCAGCGTAAAAGTTTCTTGCTGTCGGCTCCAACTCTTGTAAAATTTCCATAGCGCGAACCTTCGGAGCTCCTGAAACTGTGCCGGCCGGAAAAGCTGCAAGCAAAGCATCTACTGGCGTTCGATCATCTGCCAGTTCACCCGTCACTTTCGTTATCATGTGCATCACATGGGAAAACCGGGCGATTTCGGTCAACACCGGCGTCCGAACCGATCCATATTTCGCAACACGGCCAACATCGTTTCTGGCCAGGTCAACGAGCATGAAATGTTCAGCACGTTCTTTTTCATCATCAAGTAAATCCACGGCAAGCGCCTCGTCTTCTTCCTTCGTCTCACCGCGTTTCCTCGTTCCCGCAATCGGATGAATCTCAACCTGCCCGTTTTGCACCTGAACCAGCCGTTCCGGTGAACTGCCAACAACCTCAACCCCGTCAATCCGTAAATAAAATAAATAGGGCGATGGGTTCACCACACGCAGCGCGCGATAAATATCGAGGCCGTTCACGTTCAGATCCACTTCGAACCGCTGCGACAACACCGCTTGAAATATATCACCTTGCCTTATATATTCCTTAATCTTCTCTACATCCCGTATGAAATTCTCTTTTCGATAATTGGAACGCACGCGCTCAAAATCAACATCTTTCTGGTCAGGCGTACGAAAAAACAAATTACGGTATTGGTCGCTCCCGTTAATGATCGATAATAGATCATCAATTTTACGAACCGCTTTTTCGTAATAACCGACTTTCTCCTCTTCTGTCTCCGAGCCCGCCAAACGAACATGGTGAAACACGCTCAATTCCTTGTCGATATGATCAAAGGCCAGTATGGTTTCACAAAACAAAAAAG